>SKPV01000254.1 GCA_007119345.1 Halovivax sp. | reverse complement strand
GTCCGATCGTCGTCCTCGCCGAGGTCGACCACGCCGTCGGCGTCGTCGCCGACGTCCGTGTCGATCAGTTCGTCGTTATCGTCGCCGAGGTCCGTGTCGGTCGTCCCGCCGGCCTGGTCGCGACCCGTCCCCGTTCGCTCGGGCCCCGTCTCGAGATCAGAATCGGTCGTTTCCGTATGGTCGGTCCCCATCCCCGAGTCCGTCCGTCCCGAACCGTGCAGCTCTCCTTCGAGCCTGATCTCGTCGTCCGTCACTCGCTCGACCGCGTCCTCCTGCAGCGGATACGAATCGTCCGCGGTATCCTCCCAGCCCAGCGCCGCTTTGATGCTGTCCGTGATGCCGGGATCCGGCGTCACTCGGGCGGTACCGTGCTCTACGGCCGACACGATGCCGACCTCCTCGCCGGCCTCGTTCACGACGGTCTTGCCCACGTCGTCGTCACTGAATGTTGCACACATGGCACTTCGACAGAGGGTGTGTTCGGGCAAGCTTATGATGCTTGCACAAACACGGAATTGGTAGCTACACGCGGGAAATCTGCGATTTCGAGTGAAAACCATCATAAAACATACATTCGACTCCGATTCGTGCGTCGCGAACGCCAGAAACGATCCGCGATGGTCCGCCCAACGATGGGCCCTCACGCTGTCGAACTCGTCCGAAACGTGAGCCCGGGGCGATTCGAATTACGCCGAGACGGTCCTGATCGCTCACATTGGTCGCTGCATGGGCTGCAACTCGCCTACCTCGGATCCCCCGGATCTGAGACGCGCCGCTCGCGGATGCTCACGGCGCGTAGCGGGCCGGGCGCGATTTGAACACACGGTCGGACGTTCCGGGCATGCGGCCTCGCTCCGTTCGGCCGTTCCGGGTCTGCGACCTCCCTGCGTTCAAATCGTGCCTGCCGGTTCACTCACTGCCTCGTTGTCACTCGGCAGTTCGTTGCACGGGCCGGGCGCGATTTGAACACGCGACCGTCTGATTAAGAGTCAGACGCTCTGCCTAACTGAGCTACCGGCCCTGTACCTCGAATTTTCCGTCACGCGTTGAAATACGTTTCCCTTGGTACCGGCCGTGACAAGCGAACCCAGAGCCTGCGTGGGTGTGCCATATCCGTTTCCAGCACGTAACAGTCTCCGGGAGCGTTAAGTGGGGCGCCGCTAACCACACTCGCAATGAACTCGGGGGCAACGATCTCTTCCGTCTCGGACTACGCGATTCTGGGGTGTGGGAGCGTCGGGTACGCCGTCGCGGAGGAGCTCGTCGAACAGGGCAAGGACGTCCTCATCGTCGATCGGGACGAGAACCGCGTCGAATCGCTGCGCGATCAGGATCTCGACGCCAGGGTGGCCGACATCAGCGAGGCGAAGGTCGCGACACTCGTCGCGGACCGCGACGTCGTGTTGATCCTCGCGTCGGACGTCGAGTCGAACAAGGCCGGCGTCGAACACATCCGGCGAGCGAACGGCGAACAGTTCGTCGTTGCGCGCGCGAGCGATCCCGTCTCCGGTGACGAGCTCTCGGAGCTCGGCGCCGACGTCGTGATCAATCCCTCGGCCGTCATCGCCGATTCGGCGTTGCGCGCCCTCGAATCCGGCGAACTCGAGTACAACGCCGAGAAGCTCGCCACGATCCTCGAGGACACGACGGGTCGACTCGCGATCGTGACGAAGAGCAACCCCGATCCGGATTCGATCGCGAGCGCGGCCGCACTCCAGGCGATCGCGGGCCACCTCGGCGTCGAGGCCGACATCGTCTACATGGGCGACATCGGCCACCAGGAGAACCGGGCGTTCGTCAACCTCCTCGGGATCGATTTGCACCTCTGGAGGGACGTCGAGGACCAGGAGGCGTACGGTTCCGCCGCGCTGGTCGATCACTCGACGGCGACCGAGCTCGATCTTCCCGTGGACGTGGTCATCGACCACCGGGAAGCGGAGATCGAGTTCGAACCTGGGTTCGTCGACGTCCGGCCGAGCATGTCCTCGACGTCGACGATCATGACGAAGTACATCCAGGAGTTCGACCTCAACGTCTCCGAGGAGGTTGCGACCGCCTTGCTGTACGGCATCCGCGCCGAAACGCTCGACTTCAAGCGTGACACGACCCCCGCGGACCTCACCGCCGCCGCGTACCTCTATCCGTTCGCCAACCACGACACGCTCGAACAGGTTGAGTCGCCGTCGATGTCACCGGAGACGCTCGACGTGCTCGCGGAAGCCATCGCCAACCGGGACGTCCAGGGTAGTCACCTCGTGTCGAACGCCGGGTTCGTCCGCGACCGGGAGGCGCTCACCCAGGCCGCCAACCACCTGCTGAACCTCGAAGGGGTGACGACGACGGCCGTGTTCGGCATCTCGGAGGAGACGATCTTCCTCGCCGCGCGCTCGAAGGACATCCGGATGAACATCGGAAAGGTCCTCGACGACGCCTACGGGGACATCGGGGAGGTAGCCGGCCACTCCACCCAGTCGAGCGCGGAGATTCCCCTCGGGATCTTTACCGGCATAGAGATATCACAGGATACGCGCGATACCCTGCTCGATCTCACCGAAGAAGCGGTCAAACGGACGCTGTTCGACGCGATGGGTGTCGAAGGCGGCGAGGGCTCGAACGGGAGCTGATCAGGCGACGACCTCTTCCTCGTCGTCCGGCTCGCGAACCCGTTCGACGACGTCAGCGACGAGGATGACGTCGCCGACGGCTCGGACCCAGCGGTACGGAACGATCACGCCCTGACCCTGTCGGGCCTCGTGTTCGAAGAGTGCGGCGCTCAGACTGCCGACCGCGAGGCCGGTAACCGATTGGGCGTCGAGGTCGAGTTTGAGATCCTCGACCTCGCCGACGAAGACGCCGTTGTTCGTGTAGACCTCTCGACCGACCAGCGACGTGATTTCCTGCGGTGTCTCGTCCATGGTAGGTGACAGGCGCGGCGGTCTCTTAATAGTTGGTCAGACGTCGCGGTCGAACGCACCCGCCGTGGAGAGCTGCGCGGCGATCGCGGCGAGTGCGAGCCCCCCGACGGCCGCGATCGCACCGATCTGGGCCTCGCCCGTCGCGGCGACGGTTCCGCCGGCGACCACTCCGGCGCCGCCCGCTCCCGCGAGGGCCGACGCCCCCGTCCCGCCGCCCAACACCGACTGCCCGGAGTCGCCTCCCTCGGTGGCGGCGAGCCGATCCTCGACCGTCGTCGCGAGGTCGTGAACGCGCTGGTCGAGTTCGGCGATGCGCTCGAGCACCCCGTCGTCGACCGTCACCCCCTCACCGGAGTCCGCGCCATCGAACCGCCGTTCGAGCGTGGACACGGTCTCTCGGAGCGCTTCGAGTTCTTTCGACCGGCCGGACGCGGCCGCGTCGTCCCCGGAGGTCGTCCCCTCCACCCGGTTCTGGATCGATTCGACCGATTCGGAGAGTTCGTCGACGCGATTCTCGAGGCTCTCGCGCTCGTCCGCGTGCGTCGCGATCCGCGTATCGACGTCGGCGACTCGCTCGGAGACGGTCTCGATCCGATCGGCGTCGGCATCGGCCGGTGCGCCGGCCGCGCGGTCTTCGACCGCTGCGACGTCCTCCGCGAGCGCGGCCGTGCGATCGCGGATCGAGGAGATCTCGTCGACGTTCGACTCGATCGACGCTTCCAGCTCCTCAGCGGTCGTCTCGATCGACACTTCCAGCTCTTGCGCGGTCGTCTCGAGTCGTTTCGTCAGCGACTCGACCGAGTCGGCGATATCCGTGACGCGAGATTCGAGGGCGCCAACGGCGTCGGCGTCGGGCGCGTCACCGTCGTCGATCCGGTCGCCGAGGGTCGCCAGTTCCGCTTCGAGCGCGCTCGTCTCCGCGTCGAGACGTTCGGCGAGGCGGTCCGCATCCTCCTCGTCGCCGCCCTCGACGCTCGACTCCAGCCGGTCGAGTTCCGATTCGAGGACGTCCACTCGCTCGTCCACCGACGATAATTCGTCCGCGTGGACCTCGAGAGCTTCCTCGAGCGCATCGTGGGCCGCCGACGAGGGGGCGGATCCGGCATCCGTCGCGACGTCCTCCAGGCGGTCCTCGAGGGACGTCGCCAGTTCGGTCGTCTTCGAGAGTTCGTCCCGTATCGAATCGACCGCATCCGCGAGCGCGCCGTCGACCTCCGTCTCGACGTCGGCGACCGCCTCGTCGAGTTCGTCGCTGGTCCCACGAACCTCGGCAACGTCCTCCTCGAGCTCCGCGAGGGCGGAACCGACGTCCGATCCCTCCTCGAGTTCGCCCACGTCCGCTCGGACCGCAGCGACGTCGGCCTCGACCGTTTCGAGCGTCGACCGCACGTCACCGACGTCTTCGTCCACGCCGGTCACCGTCGACGCCAGGGTCGCGACGTCCTCCTCGATATCCTCGACGTCCTCCTCGATATCCTCGACGTTCTCGTCGAGGTCCGCCACGGCACCGTCGAGAGCCGTGACGTCGTCGCCGATCTCACCTACGGCTTCGTCGAGGTTCCCGACGTCATCATCCAGCCGGGATTTGAGGTCCTCGACGTCCCGCGCGACATCCGACTCGATCGATTCGATCTCCGCCCGGAGTGCGGACTCGACGGACTCGACGTCGTCACCGATATCGTCAACCGCCTCCCGCACGGCCGAAATTCGCTCCCCGACGGTCGATTCGACGCCGTCGATCGCTTCGTCGACGTTCGTTTTGAGGGACTCTACGTCCGAGTGCACGGACGCGAGCCCGTCGCGCAGCCCGGATTCGACGGCGTCGATTTCGCCCCGAAGTTCGGTTTCGACGCCCTCGACCTCGTCCTCGACGGCGGCTCTCGTCGCCTCCACGTCGGCGGACAGTCGCGATTCGATCGCTTCGAGGTCGTCGTCGACGTCGGTCTCGAGCGCAGAGAGCTCCGATTCGACGGCCGAGAGGCGTTCCCGAGCCTCTTCGAGGGAGGCGTCGTGTCGGCCGACGACCGACTCGACCTCCGCGACGGACGATTCGAGGTCACCGACCGCACCCTCGATCCCCTCGAGTCGGCCCTCGATCGCGTCCACGTCGCCGTCGGTGGCGAACTCGACCGCCTCGGCCTGGAGCCCCGCGAACTCGACGGCGAGATCGTCGAGGCGCGATTCCACGTCGGCGAGCGCGTCCGTCGACGCCGCGTCGGCCTCGACCGTCTCGAGTGTGGTGACGATCTCGTCGACGTCCTCGCGGAGCTGCTCGACCTCGTCCTCGCGGTTCCCGAGGCGCTCGAACAGCTGATCGATCGCGTCGTCGGCCACGGCCGCGTCCGCCTCCTGTGACGCGACCGCCGAGTCGAACGAGAGTTGCGTCGTGGCGGCTCCGCCGCCGTTCCCGCCGGCGCCGTCGTCGAGCGCGCCATCGGCTTCGTCGGCCACGTCGGCTCCCGACCCGCCGTGGTCCGACCACGTGACGTCGTCGTACTCGTCGACGTCCTCCTGGGCCGCGACGAGGGCGCCCCGAACGGCGCACTCGCCCGGTTCGTCGGCGAGGCGGACGCCGCGGATGGCGAACGGGAAGTCGGCCGCGTCGAATCGTCCGCCGAAGAGGAACTCGACCCCCTCCACGGCTCCGTCCCCGGCTACCGCCACCGGAACGGCGATTCCCCTATCGAGCTCGGCGGCGTCGGCCTCGACTCGAATCGCGTCGACGAGTTCCTTCGCGAGGGCGTCGAACGCTTGCGCCAGTGCGCTCTCGATGCCGCCGGACGCGGCGTCCGGATCGAGCGTGAAGTCTTCCAGCGTGGAAGCGACTTGCGCTCGTGCGTGGCCCGTCTTCCCCGCGGCTCGCTCGACGATCCACTCTCGCCCCTTCGCGAGCGAGAACGCGAGGACGGGAACGCCGTAGTACGCGAGGGCGACGCTCGTCACCTCTCGTTCGATGGTCACGCCGAGTCCGGTGAAGTTGTCCTCGCCGAGCTGGTCGTAGATCACGGCGCTCCCTTTGCTCACCGGAGTCGCGTCGTAGCCCAGCGCCGAGATGGCGCCGTCGATCGCCGTCCGGTGGGCCGCCGTCGGTTCCTCGCCGTCGATCAGCGTGCCGGGGGTCGTATAACAGAGTCGGTTACCCATCCCCTTCGCCAACACTTCGCCGACCAGCGCTTCCAGAGCGGGTTCGGCGTACGATTCGACGGAGAGAAAGCCGTGGGAGAACAGCGAGTCCGGTTGATCGTCGTTGGCCGCCGCGACCCGTTCTGCGGCGTCCCCGACGACGTACGTCCGACCGTCCACCTCGATCGTCAGGGCCGCGTCGAGATCGACGTCGGCTGACTCGATGACGGCGTCGTCGGCGGCGTAGACGACCGGCGCCGCGGATTCGATGGTCGCGCCGTCCAGGCCGTCCCTCGCCGCCCGGATCCCCCCGGAACCGATATCGAGACCGTTTGCCATGCCGGAGGAACGAATAGTCCCCTATTGGTACTTCGGCTTCGAATACCAAATTTGAAAATCGGAAAACGGGACGGGACCGAAAACGAGGGGTTCGAAAGCGGAATTCGAGCCGCGTCGATTCCGAAAACGAAGGTCGGATCGAAAATCCGTCCGAAGTCGGGTGGAGGACGACCCAGTCACGATTCCGATCTCGCTTTTACCTCAGTTACGAGTCAATTATTCCCGGTAGCCAAAAAATACGCACGGATGCGCGAACGTTCGCGTTAGCGGGCCTCTGAGGTGGTGATTCGGCATCGAGTCGCATACGAGGAGAGGAACCTCTACCGTTATAACACAGGAACGTGAGATGTTCACCACATGTCCGAAACCGGGACCGAACCGCCGTCGTTCGCCCGACGATTCCCTGACCCGGCGCAGGCGGCGAACGTCCGGTACGATCCGTCCCTCGAGGAGCTGCGCGAGCTGGCGAGTCACGACGAGCGAACGACCGAGTACGGTTCGCCCGCCTACGTGAGCGAGTACCGCTCGCGGAGCGCGGACCGCACGAAAAACGCCGTCGACGACGCGTTCACCGACGAGGACGAATCGCTCGTCGCCGACGCCGTGAGCGAGGCGGGCGAACGCGAGATGCTCTGCGTCGATCGCCTGATGGGGCGCCATCCGAACGCGACGTTCTGTTGTCGTCTGTTCGTCCCGGTCGAGCACGCGCGGATCGCCCTCGCCTGGGCCAAGCTGTTCGAACCGACGGACGGTCGTGAGCCGGATTTCCACACGGTCCAGCTGCCCGACCGCGACCGGACGGCGATCCGCATCCTCCCCGACGAGGGAACGACCGTCGTGCTGGGAAGCGACTACACCGGCGAGGCGAAGAAATCCTTCCTCCGACTGTTCATGTACCGCGTCAAGGAGCGGGGCGGGCTCGGCCTCCACGCCGGAAGTAAGCGCGTCCGCGTTCGCGGCGCCGACGGTGACGACCGCATCGTCGGTCAGCTCTTCCTGGGCCTGTCCGCGACCGGCAAGTCGACGCTCACATCCCACTGCTGCTGGCTCGAGGATCCCGAAAACGCGGTGATGCTGCAGGACGACGTCTGCGCACTGCTACCGGACGGATCGGTCGCCGGGAGCGAGGGACAGGGGCTGTTCATCAAGACGATCGGACTCACCGAGGACGAGCAACCGGGGCTCTATCGGGCGGCGACGGCCGAATCGGCGGTCCTCGAGAACGTGGTCGTCGACGAGGACGGACGGGTCGACTTCGACGACGACGCCTACACCGCCAACGGTCGAGCGGTGATCCAGCGCGACGAACTCGAGAGCGCGGACGACGAGATCGACCTCGACCGCGTCGACCAGATCTTTTTCATCACCCGGAACCCGCTCATGCCGCCGGCGACGAAACTCGACGACGCCGAGGCGGCCGTCGCCTTCATGCTCGGCGAGTCGATCGAGACGAGCGCCGGCGACCCTGAGCGCGCCGGCGAATCGATCCGCGTCGTCGGGACCAACCCGTTCATCGTCGGCTCCGAGGGGGAGGAGGGGAACGTCTTCCGCGATCTGGTCACGTCGCTCGACGTCGACTGTTACGTGTTGAACACCGGCTACGTTGGCGATGAGTCGGTCGACGTGGGCGTAGAAGAGTCCGTCTCACTCCTGACGGAGATCGCCCGCGGCACCGTCGAGTGGACCGACGACGACCGGATGGGGCTGACGATCCCGTCGTCCGTTCCGGGACTGGACGTCGACGAGTATTACGTTCCCGACCACGTCGACGACTACGACGACGCCGTCGCCGGGCTGCGCGCCGAGCGACGTGCGTATCTGGAGTCGTTCCCCGACCTCAGCGAAGAGATCGTCGACGCGGTCTACTGATCAGCTTGCTCCCTCCGCCTCGCCCGGCCCTCCGGTGATCCGGACGAACCGGATTGGACGTCGGTCCGGACCGGCCTGCAGGATCGTCGGGGCAAATGCCGCCGGAGAGGGCCAAGGTTATATGCGTGTGGTTCACACAGTTGAGCAATGAGTAACTCGGCGACGAGTACCGTCCTCCGAACGCCGCACGAGCGACGGTGCGAACGGTGTGATCGACAGGAACGCTGGAACGCGAACCGCTCCGGCTGGGTACTGGTACGACGGGACGGCGAACCGGAAGCCGGCGATCCCCACTGCATCCACGAGTGGGACATCGACGGAACGTTCCGTCCGTTCGTCGACTGACCGCCGTCGCGGCGAACCGACGGTCGTCTCCAGAGCGCTTTTGAGTCGGCTCTCGTAGTCTACGCGTATGCCGACCGCGTACGTCACCGTTCCACGCGACGAGGCCGAAACGCTCGCGAGAACGCTCGTCGAAGAGCGACTGGTCGCCTGCGTCAACCGAGTACCCTGTCGATCCACCTACCGCTGGAACGGCCAGATCCACGACGACGCGGAAACGATCCTGATCGCGAAGACGACCGTCGACCGGTACCCCGACCTCGTCGATCGAGTCCGCGAGCTGCACCCGCACGAGGTACCGTGCGTCGAACGATTCGACGAAGCCGACGTACTGGGACCGTTCGCCGAGTGGCGCGACGCGGCCGTCGAGTGACCGCGCACGTGTCCGGCGGAGCGGCGCGAAAAGCAACCCTTAAAACTCGCGCACGGGTTTGCTCCGATATGGCTGGAACCATCGAAGCGCTCGTTCCGGGTGGCCAGGCCAACCCCGGCCCGCCGCTCGGTCCCGAGCTCGGACCCACGCCCGTCGACGTACAGGCGGTCGTCCAGGAGATCAACGACCAGACGGCCGCATTCGACGGCACCGAAGTCCCCGTCACCATCGAGTACGAGGACGACGGTTCGTTCGAGATCGACGTCGGCGTTCCGCCGACGGCCGCGCTGGTCAAAGACGAAGCCGGCTTCGAGACCGGCAGCGGCGAGCCCGCAGACGAGTTCGTCGCCGACCTCTCCGTCGAGCAAGTCAAAACGATCGCCGAACAGAAACTCCCCGACCTCCTCGCGTACGATCTCGAGAACGCGACCAAGGAGGTCGTCGGAACCTGCACCTCGCTCGGAGTCACCATCGAGGGCGAAGATCCCCGCGAGTTCAAAGCGCGAATCGACGAGGGCGAGTACGACGACGTCTTCGCTGAAGAAGTCGAAGCGTAGCGAGACTCTTGAAGCGAAGGCTCGAGGCGCGAGCCGAGCGCGCGACTCGTCGTCTTCGCCGAGGACGACGAGGAGAAGGCTCGAAACACGAGCGTGGCGAGTTTTTCGTTGTCTTCGCTGAAGAAGTCGACGCGTAGCGACCCTTTCGAAGCGACAGCTCGAAACACGAGCCGACAGCTCGATACACGAGCCGACAGCTCAAATCATGAGCGTGGCGATTTTTTGGTCGTCTGCGCGGACAAACTCGACGCGTAACGAGGCTTCTGAAGCGACGGCACGAGGAACCCACCGACGGCTCGGCAATTCCACTACATCGTATCGCCGACTCGAAATCCGGCTATGGCGAGTCCCGAATTCACCGAGAGGTTGCTGGTGTCGGGATCGTCGACCGATACGTTCGGAGGTCGGGTCGACGCGACGATTCGGGACCTCGACAATCCGGGATCGACGGCGTCGGCGCGCTTCAGATTTTGTTCGCCGGCGGCACCGACCGTTCGTTCGGGTTGGTCGTAGTCCCCGAGCCGATCAGGACGCGGATTCCCGCCCCGGAACCGAGGGTCGCGAATAGCGCTGTGATCGCGACGAGCGCTTCCGGGGCGAACCCCGAGAGGCCGACGATCGCCGAACCGACGAGCAGTCCGACGAAGAGACTGTCGCGACCGACGCGTCGTCCGAGCGCACAGCCCGCCGCGACCATTCCGAGAGCGGCCCACGCGGGAAGCAGCGTCATCCCGACGGAGACGAGCGGTATCGCGAAGAAGACGCCGAGGCTGTCGCCGGCGATGAGCGACGCGATGTACAGCAGGGAGACGAGAACGAGCGCTCCGGGAACCCCGACGAAGAGGGAGATGACGGGGCTCCGGCGAGCGGTTCGAACCGACCGCTCGCTGTAGCCCGGCAAGATGCCGAGCACAACGGCGCCGAGGATCAGCGCCCCCGCGAGGGTGACGCCGGCCTGGCCCGCCGGTGGCAGTTCCCCGTAGAACTGGAACGCCTCCCGCTGGATGGCGAGCGGACGCCCACCCGTCGCGCCGACGACCTCCGCCGAACGACTCCCCGAATCCATGTCACGATAGAGGGGTATCCTCCCAGAAGTAGGTTCCGGTGATGTCCACAAGCCGGCGGTTTATCCCGGTCCGCGTCGTTATCCATCACATGTCCGATGAGATCGAGCTAGAACGGGAACGCGACATGTCCCGCGACGAAATCGCCGAGGTGCTCGAGACGTTCGCCGGGAATTTGCGCGGCTCCGATCCCATCGAGGTCGAGCTCGGGGACCGGGTCGTCGCCATCGATCCTCCGGAAACCGTCGAGTTCGAACTCGAAATCGAAGACGAGCCGGACGGTGACGCCGTCGAGCGCAGCGTCGAGTTCGAACTCGAATGGAACCGGCGTGACTCCGAGGACGAACTCCCGGATCCGTCGGCCGTCGAGGACTGAAGGATTCGCTTCCGGACGTCCCTGCGCGGCCGATCGAACTCGCGAGTCGACGGCGACGGTTTCCCGGTAGAATTCTGATCCCCGGCGGAAGTCGGCTCCCCGACCGGAGTCGGTTTCCCGGCCGAAGTCGGTTCCCCGACCGGAGTCGGCTCCCCGGCCGAAGTCGGTTCCCCGACTGGAGTCGGCTCCCCGGCCGAAGTCGGTTCCCCGGCCGATCTTCCGGACGGTCGTCGACGGTTCGCTGGCAACGGTCGGACGGGATCGCGCTCAGAACCGGCCTCACCGGAGGAGAGATCCACTCGATATCCGGCTCGAAGGCGACCGAGACGCGTCCGATCGGGCCGGAAAATCGCCGTCGGTTCGACGGGTTTAAGTTCGCCATGGGCTTTTTTCCGACGGAGACAGGCTTCGCCTGTTTCACTGACCCGTAGGAGCAGACCCTGCGTACTACGGAGGTGAACGATGGCAGATTCGGATATCGAAACAGCAGTCACGCGCGCTCTCGAGGAGTCGCCGGACCGGAATTTCACCGAGACGGTGGACCTCGCGATCAACCTGCGTGATCTTGACCTAAACGAACCGTCGAACCGCGTCGACGAGTCGGTCGTCCTGCCCGCCGGTACCGGACAGGAGACCGCGATCGTCGTATTCGCCGAAGGGGAGACAGCCGTCCGCGCCGAGGAGGTCGCGGACGAAGTCTTCGACGGCGACGATCTGGCCGACCTCGGAGACGATGACGATGCGGCGAAAGAACTCGCCGACGACACCGACTTCTTCATCGCCGAAGAGTCGATGATGCAAGATATCGGTCGATACCTGGGGACCGTCCTCGGTCCCCGCGGGAAGATGCCAACCCCGCTGTCGCCCGACGACGACGTCGTCGAGACCGTCAACCGCATGAAAAACACCGTCCAGCTTCGCTCCCGGGACCGCCGCACGTTCCACACGCGCGTCGGAGCCGAGGACATGAGCGCGGAGGATATCGCCGACAACATCGACGTCATCCTCCGTCGTCTACACGCCGATCTCGAAAAGGGGCCACAGAACCTCGACGGCGTCTACGTGAAGACGACGATGGGACCGTCCGTGGAGGTGGTCTAAATGAGCGCTGAAGCCACGCGACAGACCGAGAACCTTCCCGAGTGGAAGCGCGAGGAGGTCGCCGAGATCGCCGCGCTCATCGACGACCACGAGATCGTCGGCATCGTGGGCATCTCCGGCATCCCGTCGAAGCAGCTCCAGGACATGCGACGCGAGCTGCACGGCACGGCCGTGCTCCGGGTCAGTCGGAACACGCTCTTACAACGTGCCCTGGACGACGCCGACCTCGACGAGCTGAGCGAGCACGTCGATGGACAGGTGGGACTCGTCCTCACCAACGAGAATCCGTTCGCACTCTACCGCGAACTCGAGGCGTCGAAGACGCCCGCCCCGATCGGGGCCGGCGAGGTTGCGCCGAACGACATCGTCATCCCGGAGGGCGACACCGGCGTCGACCCGGGACCGTTCGTCGGCGATCTTCAGCAGATCGGCGCGAACGCCCGGATCGAGGACGGCTCGATCAAAGTCGTCGAGGACTCGACGGTCCTCGATGCCGGCGAAGAAGTCACCGCAGACCTCGCGAACGTCCTCAACGAACTCGGTATTGAGGCCAAAGAGGTCGGTCTCGACCTTCGCGCCGCCCACGGAGACGGCATCGTCTTCGACCCCGAGGATCTCGACATCGACGTCGAGGCCTACGAGAGCGACGTCTCGACGGCCGCCGCCAGGGCCCGGAACCTCGCGGTCACCGCGAGCTACCCGACGACGGCGACCGCGCCGACGCTCATCGCGAAGGCGACCGGCGCGGCCAAAAGCCTCGGGCTCCAGGCCGCCATCGAGGACGAGGACCTCATGCCGGATCTGGTGACGCGGGCCGACGCACAGCTCCGTGCGCTCGCGGCACAGATCGACGACGAAGATGCCCTGCCCGAGGAGCTTCAGGGCGTCGAAGCGCCGGCCGCCCCCGCGGCCGACGAGTCGGCGGAGGAGGAACCGGCCGACGAACAGGACGACACCGACGCCACCGAGGACGACGATGATGACGATGACGACGACGCGGGGGCCGAAGGGCTCGGTGCGATGTTCGGCTGATCACCACGAGGAATTACAACAATGGAATACGTTTACGCAGCACTCATCCTGAACGAGGCAGAGGCAGAGATCAACGAAGACAACATCACCGGCGTGCTCGAGGCCGCCGGCGTGGACGTCGAAGAGTCCCGCGTGAAGGCGCTCGTCGCCGCGCTCGAGGACGTCGACATCGACGAAGCCGTCGCCGACGCGGCAGCCGTCCCCGCAGCGGGCGCCGCCGCCGGTGGCGCAGCCGCGGCCGACGAGGCCGCCGGCGACGATGACGAGGTCGAAGAGACCAGCGACGTCCCGGACACGACCGACGACGATGACGACGACGAAGACGAGGCCAGCGGCGAGGGTCTCGGCGAACTCTTCGGCTGAGTCTCACCGACGAGCCGACGTATCGCGACATTTTTCGAGGATGCCCGCCAGCCGTGGCCACGTTCGACGGTCATCCCCGGTTGGCGGTCGACGGTCATCCCCGGTTGGCGGTCGACGGTCATCCCCGGTTGGCGGTCGACGGCTATCCCTCGCTGTAGGCGGACGATCTCGATCCAGGACCGTCTCACAGCGTGTCGACGACGGATTCGACCTCGTCCGTCGGGACGGGCGCGATCCAGTCGTCGGCGACCCACGCGAAACGAACGGTCGACTCGGCGTCGAGTACAAAGACTGCCCGCCGAGACGTTTCGATGTTCCCCATCCCCTCCCGTTCGACGAGCAAGTCGTACGCGTCGGCGATCGCGTCGTTCGCATCGCTGAAGATCGAAAATGGGAGGTCGAGGTCGCGGAGGAAGGCGTTGATCGCGTACGGACCGTCCGGGCCGACGCCGTAGACGGGTACGCCGTCGAACTCGTGCCATCCCGCCCGTCGGTACCGCCGCCACCAATTACGAGCGATCGCGCTGAATGCGAAGGCGTCGAACACCAGAACGACGCCCCGGTCCCCGCGAACGTTCTCGAGCGAGCGGTCCCGGAACGTCTCGCCGTCACAACACAGCGCATCGAACGTCGACGCCGAGTCCCCGGCCTCGGGATACATACGCCGTCCATCGCGGCGAGTGACAAAAGGTTCTTGCGGGAATCGAGAGCGCCGTCGGTCGTCGGCCCACGAACTTTTGGGACTGGGCCCGAAGCAACCCGCTATGGGGCGAACGCTCTACCGTCTGGAGGGGTGTCCGTACTGTGAAGTCGTGGTCGACGTACTCGACGAACTCGAACTGCCGTTCGAGAGCGTCTGGGTCGAAGGAATGCACTCGAATCGGAACGAGGTTCGACGAGTGTCCGGCCAGCGCCAGGTTCCCGTACTGGTCGACGAGGAGTACGGCGTGACGATGGCCGAGTCGGTGCGGATCATCGAGTACCTGCAGACTACCCACGGAGACGCCGCGTCGCCGAGCGAGGTCGAACTCGACTTCTGATCGCGCGACCGACGACGGTCCCGAAGTCGAGATCCGACCGCCGTCAGTCCTCGAGTCCGTGCGGATCGAGGCCCGGGTCGTGTGCCGGAGGCGCACCCATCGCGAGAATCACGCCGCGATCGTCACCGATACAGCGGTGTCCGTGGCCGACCTCGGGTTTCGCGACCCAGAAGGCGCCCGGGCCGACTTCGACGTACTCCGCGTCGCCCGAGCGGCCGAGTTTGAGCGAAAACTCCCCCTCGAGGACGTGGTAGACCTCCTCCTGATCGGCGTGGGCGTGGTACTGAATCTCCTCGCCGGGATCGAAGTACCAGACCGTGAGCCGGGAGTTCTCGAGTCCGAGCGCGTCGCCGACGGCACGGACGTCGAGGTCGGGCGGCACCTCCTCGATCTCGGAGAGGTCGGTGACCGGCACGTCGTCGAGGGAGACGACTTCGTATCCCATGGCCCGAGGGACGTGGGCGGTCGAGAAAAATCCCCGCTCGCTCGTCGGACGAGAGGTCGTCACGTTCGACGCACGCCGAATGTCCGGCCGATCGGCTCGACAGGGCGGTTCGGGACGGGTCTCCTTGGGGCGATTCGTGACCGTTCCCCCGCGGAGCGGTCCAGGACCGGTTCCCCGGGGGACGGTCCAGGATCTGGCCGAACCGGACGGAACCGGATTCGAGAGCGCGTCCACCGACGGGCGACGCGAGCCTCTATATACGAAGGTCGGGCCATGGCGACCAGATGGTCGCCGTCGAGTTGTCGGTCGAGCCGACGTTCACGTTGTGGTTGCTCCTCTGGACGCTCGCCGGCGTCCTGTTGGGCTCTCTCAGCGGGCTCGTTCCCGGCCTGCACGCGAACAATTTCGCGCTCCTGTTGGCGGGGGTCGCGACGTCAGTCCCGGGACCGCCCCTGTTCGTCGGGGCGGCGATGCTCGCCGCCGGCGTGGTACACACGTTCGTGAACGCGGTTCCGGCGATGGCGCTGGGCGTGCCCGACGCCGAGATGGCGCTCACCGCGCTCCCCGGCCACCGGATGATTCTGGACGGTCGCGGCCACGAAGCGATCAGGCTCTCGGCGGTCGGGAGCATCCTGGCCGTGATAGTGGCGGTTCCGCTCGCCGTGCCCGTGACGATGCTGGTCGATCTCACGTACCCGACGATCAGGAGCCACCTGCCGCTGGTGCTCGCCGCTGTCGTCTTCGGCCTGCTCCTATCCGAGCGAACCTCGCGGCGACGATTCGGCGCCGCCGTCTCGTTCGCGCTGGCGGCGGGGCTCGGGGCGGCGACGCTGGACGTGAATCCCGAGGCCCCGTTAGACGCCGGCGGGGTCCTCGCTCCCCTGTTCGCCGGGCTCTTCGGCGCGCCGGTGCTGATCGACGCGATCCGCGGGGGCGGGGTGCCGCCCCAGGGTGACGCGTCGCTGCGGGTGACTCGAACGACGCTCGCACTGACGGCGTTCGCGGGGTCGATCGCCGGTGCGCTGGTCGGCTACCTCCCCGGGATCTCCGCCGCGATCGCCGCCGTCGCCGTTCTCGTCGTTCTCCCCGGCGGCGAGGGGGGACTCGGCGGCGCCGACGACCGCGGATACATCGTCGCGACGAGCGGCGTCGATACCGCCAACACCATCTTCGCGCTGTTCGCGCTCTGGGCCATCGGCCAGCCGCGGACCGGCGTGATGGTCGCGTTCGAGAGTACGGCCGCACCGCTGTGGCTCCCGGTTCTCGTCGGAACGGTTCTCCTCGCGGGCGTCTGCGGGTTCGCGATCGTCATCGTCGTCGGCGAACGGTACCTCTCGTTCGTCGGCCGGACCGACTACTGGAAGCTGTCCGCGGCCGTGCTGAGCTTGTTGCTCGCGCTCTCGTACCTCTTCGCCGGCGCGCTCGGCGTCGCGATCTTCGCCGCCGCGACGGCGATCGGAATGGTGCCGGTCCGGTTTCGGGCCCGTCGGGTCCATCTCATGGGAGTGCTCATCGGCCCGCTCGTGGTGGGGACGTGGTGACCGGCGGGAGACGGAGCGACCGATCGATCCCACGGAAACGCAACGATCTAGTAGATACGGGCCGGACCGCCGAGTATGGTCGCGCGGGAGGATCTGATCGTCGTCGCCGAGACGGCGTTCGTCGTCGCCACGCTCGTTCTCGCCTACGTGATCGATTCGCTGACCATCTGGTTGGTCTGGGCGACGGCAACCGCGATCGTCGCCGGCGCGACGCTCGTCGCGTTCAACTGGGGTTTCGAACCGCCGACGGTCGAGTAATCGGTCAGATCGTCCGTTCGGGGGTGCAGATCGGACCTGGCTGGCGATTCTCGCGGTAGGCCTGACGAACTCACCGCCACTCGTTCAGAAGAACGAGTGCGCGAAATCGAACGGAATCGTTTCGTATCGACCGCACTCCGCTGGAGCATTCAAGATCATCGACCCCGTAGGGCGAACGAATGGCATCACCCGGATCCGTGACGATCGTGCCGAGCGTCCACTTCTCTCCCAGCCACAGACGCCGCGTTCGCGAGACGATCCGGGACGAGCGACCGGATCTGGTCGCCGTCGAGCTCGGCGACCGTCGCTTCGATCGGCTGGACCGGCGAACCGGCGGACCCGATCTGAACGGATTGACGGGGCCCGCCGCGGCCGCATATCTCACGTTGCGGACGATCCAGCGGTCCGTGGTTCGCCTCTACGGGCTGGATCCCGAGACGACCGACATGGAAACGGCCGTCGAGACGGCCGCCGAGCTCGATCTGGACGTCGCGCTGATCGACGACCCGATCGACGAGACGGTCGGAGCGCTGGCCCGGCGGGTCGGGCCGATGAGCCTGCCGCGGTCGTTCTTGCGGGCCCAGCGGCTCAGCCCGTCGGAACGCATAGCACGCCTCGAACTCCTGTCCCTCCCCTTCGAGGACGTCGAACACGGCGACGACGTGCAGCCGCTGGTCGAGCACGTCCGCGAGCTCTTTCCGGAACTCGCCGACGTGCTCGTCGACCGCCGCGATCACGCGATGGCCGAACGACTCGACGCACTCAGACGACGGGGTCACGACGTGGTCGCTATCGTCGGCGCCGCCCATCACAACGGGATCGAGCGGCGGTTGACCGAACTCGCAGACCGGGAGGCGGCCCCGGATCGCCCGGTTCCGATCGTCACGCCGTCGATGGACGTAACACGGATCCGTGTGTCCTGAGGATCGCCGAATAATCGGGACGACAGGCAGATCGCAGTGGTCGCTATTCGTCCGTTTCGACGGTGATCTCGATGTGGTCGCCGTCGTGGAGTTCCGTGTCCGGCGAAGCCGGATCGCCGTTGACGACGATCTCGACGTCCGTGTCGGGGTCTTCGTCGTCGTAGACCTCGCCGTCGACCTCGATCGACGTCGCGGTGATCGGTTTGTCGACGTCGTCCATGGCCTCGGCGAGCGTCACGCGATCCCAGTGCATGTGCCAGTAGTACTCCCCTCGGTCCGGGTCGTGGCGGTGCTGTTCTCCCCCGTGGAAGTGGAACGTCCCGGCGTTGCCCTCCTCGTAGTAATACTCCGGCCGGTCGAAGTCGTAGTACTCGCCGTCCACGTCGAGCGTGATGTATCCGTGTTCGTGGACCCGCTCGTCGCCGCCGTCTTCCCCGCCCATCGCGAGGACGGCCGCGATCGTTCCGATGATGAGGAGGACGAACATGACGCCGAGCCCGTAGAGGACGATTTTGTTCGGGCCGTCGCCATCGTCGTCGGAGAGCGAGCCGCGGTGGCGCTCCACCCGCTTTCGATCGATGCGACCGAGCTCGTCGCGGTGGACCTCGGCCAGGTGATCGAGGTAGGCGTCTTCGCGGGGGAACGATTCGGCACAGTACTCGCAGTCGGTCACGAGCCGATACTGAGCGGCCCGGATATTGAAAGTTTCTGGTGTGCCCGTCGACCTCCCCCGGATCCGCGACGACGGTGCGGTCGACGCGGGGGATCGACCGGTTCCGGGTCGTCGACGGCGGTGCGAACGATCAACGACCGACTATCGTCGCCGACGCCGCAGACGGCCCGTCGAGCGGATCCGACGTGGCTCGAAAGACAACCGTTAAAAGCGCTGGCCGGAAACGGAGAGGTATGAGTACGACCGACGAGCGGGGACGTCGCGCGTGCGTCTCCTGCGGGATCAACATCGCCGGGACGAACGCCGCCGCGTTCAAGTGTCCCGACTGCGACGCACAGATCTACCGCTGTGCGAAGTGTCGAAAGCAGAGCAACCTCTACGAGTGCCCCGACTGCGGATTCACCGGTCCCTGATCGCCCATGGGTAAAGTAGCCGCCAAAATCAAGGTCATGCCGAACAGCCCCGAGATCGACCTGGACGAGCTCCAGGAACGACTCGAAACGGCCCTCCCCGAGGGCGCGAAGATCAACGGCGTCGAGCGCGAGAACGTCGCGTTCGGTCTCGTCGCCCTCTACCCGACGGTGATCGTCCCCGACGGTTCGGGCGGGACCGAGACCGTCGAAGACGAGTTTAGCAACGTCGAAGGCGTCGAGAGCGTCGGCGTCGAGAACGTCGGTCGCATCTGAGCGACGGACGGCGACTGCTGTTTTTACGCCGAACGGGTTGCGGAGGCGGCCGCCGCGCTCGCGGTGGCCCCGATTCGCCACACCCGAACGAGACCGACGACGAGCCGACGGTACGAGCGTGCAAGCCGCTCCGCGGAATGCGGACGAACCGCCGGCCCGGGACCCGTCGGTCGCTCGGCCACCGCGGTGTCACAGCACGGACACGCCACCCGCTCGAACGTGCCGCGCGATCGCCGCGTCCACTCCTCGTCGACCGGGCTCGCGTGTCCGCACTCCCAGCAGAACAGGGTCGATTTACGCGAGGTCGGGTCGTCACTGTCGGTGATCGGCGCGGCGGGAGGAACCATCGTCGATGGGGAGGGCGCGGACACGGATAACGCTCACCCCGGCCGGTGCGAACCGGACTGGTGAGCGACTTCGACCCGCCCGTCCGGAGCCGATAGCCGAATCCGGCCCCGATCCGCACGGAACCGATAGCCGAATCCGGCCCCGTCCCGTCCCCACTCAGGAGACGAGCTCGGCTCCGTGCGAGGAGAGTTCTACGGAGACGTCTTCGTTCAGTCCCGTGCTGATCTCGTCGATGTTCCTGGCGAGCACGGTCAGAATGTCCGGCGGGTTGGGGTAGACCAGCATGTTCCCGTCCTGACCCTCGGTCGCGAGCTGAGTATCGTTGATCATCACCTGATCGTCGTGGATCGACGCGGTAACGACGGGAAGCGCCTCCGGCTTCCCCGGCTCGTCGTCGCGCACCTTCCGGATGTGGACCGCGTCGAGATCGATGACGTCTTTGTGCTCGCGGATGCGCTCGGCGCACCGGACCATGTCCCTGACGACGGCCTGTCGGCGCTCGTCGCCGTGTTCGCCCTCGTAGCAGTGTTCGCAGACGCGGAGCTCGATTCGCATGGGCGATCGTTGCCGCCGGAGCCAGATGAGAATTCCGTTCAGCGGCTCCCGGCGTCGAGGTCGCCGGCGATCGCACGTATCCGCTCGGATCCGAGGGGGACGTAGCCGCCGTGATAGCAGATCGTCTGTTCGACGTCCAACCGTCCGAGCGCGACGAGCGATTCGACGGCGACGTCCATATCGGCCGTGTACGTCGGTTTGGGACCCGACAGGGGCTCGTCCCCGTCCGCTACGAGCGCGTCGCCGGCGATCAACAGCCGCTCCTCGGGCAGGTATAGCGAGACGTGCCCCGGCGTGTGACCCGGGGTTTCGATCACCCGCATCGGTCCGGTGCGGGTCGAGATCTCGTCGCCGCCGGCGAGTTCCTCGTCGACCTGCACCGTTCGATACCGGTCGTCGCCCCCCTTCTGAGGCGGTTCGTCGCCGCGCACGTACGCCGCCTCCTCCCGGTGGGCGGCCACCGTGACGTCGGTTCGCTCCGCGAGCGACGCCAGCCCGCCCGCGTGGTCGGCGTCGTGGTGGGTGAGCACCACCCGTTTCACGTCCGAGAGCTCGAATCCCGCGTCCGAGAGGGCGTTTTCGAGTCGGTCGAGCCCTCCATCGGGACCCACGTCGACCAGCACCAGACCGTCGTCCGAAGCCACGGCCGTCGGCGTGATCGCCATCGTTCGGCCGGCGAACTCGACGGGCATCGTGAGCGCGTGGACGCTGACGTCGTCGTGCATGCGGTGTCAGTTCGAGTCCCGTACCGAAAGGATTCCGGCCCGAGGGAGCCCCGGTGCGGAGTCGAGACGCCCGCGATGGTGAACCGAACGACGCCCAGCTCGGCCGGTCACTCGCCGTCTCGTTTCTCCGTCACAGCCAGGTAACCGGCCCCCGCATCGTACGTCTCGAGGACCGTCACGCGATCGAACGGGGCATCGAGGAGCTCTAGGGTGTCCCGTCCGCGCTGGTGGTTCACGAACCGAGCTATCGCTCGCTCGTACAGCGGATTGACCAGCCTGGCCGGTCCGTCCGTGATCGGCCGCGAGTCGAGGACGACGAATCGGCCCCCCGACCCCAGCACGTCGTGAACGTTCTCGACGACTGCGTCCGCGTCCGGCATCGTGTGTAGCGCGAACGTCGTCAGGACGGCGTCGAACGACGACTCCGGTCCGCACGTCTCGGCGGCGTCCGCCAGAACGACGTGGACGTTCTCCCAACCTCGTTCGTCGACCAGCTCGGCCGCGCGTCGGGCCATCCCCGGGCTGTAGTCCAGCCCGATGATGGTACCCTCGGGTCCGACGGCCTCCCGGAGGCGCTCGAAGTTTGTGCCCGGGCCGCACGCCAGGTCCAGCACCGACTCCCCGGATTCGATCGAGAGCGCGTCGAACGCGTCGTCTCGCAACGGGGCGGCCAGCCCCATCAGACCGTCGTACAGCCGCTCCTTTCCGCTCCAACGGTCGTAGAGTCGACGTCCTCGATCCGTACCCGCGGCCGAGTCACCATCCGCTCCGGCCGTCGGCTCGACGTCGGTTCGATCGACGCCGCTCGTGACGACGGTCGCACCCTTCGCGTGGAACGCCTCGAGGATCGCCGACGAATCGGCGCCCGATGCGTCGTCCGGATCATCGCCCTCCGTCGGGCCGGATCCGTCGCTCCATTCGTCGGTCGCGTTCGGATCATCCTTCGGATCGTTGGCTCGGGATTCCATCGTCGTCACGATAGACACTTGGTTCGACTACCCTCTCACTCCTGTTTCGATACGTTTCGTTCGTTTAAATTGCTCCCCCAGGACTCGCGCACATTCGCCTCCCGCCGCAGCCGCCGCGTTCTCGGTCGTCGCGGTCCGACGGCGTGGACCAGCAACTCGTTTTCGACCGGTACCGGCCCCTCGAGAAACCGCTCCGGTCGTTCGAGGAGCCGACGGAGTGCGAACTCCGTGGCGCGGACCATCGGGTTCCAGGTGTCGGAGTACGCCCGGTAGACTCGCTCGAACGAGTCGGCTTCCATGTACTGGAGCAATCGAAGCCGATCGGGCTCGCGAGCCACGAAGATCGTCTCGGTGTACATCCCCTCGGCCCGGAGGATCGCCTCCTCCCAGCCGCTGACGGATCGTTCGATCCAGCCGCCAGAGCTACCCTGGGGCTGGCGGGCGATCCGGTCGACGAACCACGAGGCCGGACCGCGTATCACCGTCACCTCCACGTGCGCCACCCCGACGGTCGGATCGTCGCGTGCGTCCGCCGGCGTGACGAGCGCGCCTTCGTCGGCGACGTCGACCGCATCCCTGGGGCGTTCGGGATGCCAGACGTGGGTCACGAGCTCGTCGCCGTCGACCGAGCCGCCGACGCATCGCGACCGGGCGTCATCTACGTGCTGAGCGAGCCCCGCGGCGTGCGGTGGCGACCCGTCTCGCAATGTTTCCACCGGCCGATCGCCGACGGGGCGCCCGTCCGCACGCTCGCGCCGATCGGCCTCGAGGAACCATCGGAGCGTCGACTCGTCGCCGGATTCGTCGAGGAGGACCGACGCGGTGTGGAACCCGACGACGCCCGTCACCGCCCGTGGACCGGACGCGTCGTTCGATTCGACCGCCTCGCGGACGGTCTCGCGGACGCGCTCCTCGCGGCCCGGGAGAATCGGCCGTTCGATCAGCCGAACGGTCGCCATTCTGACAAATAAGTTCGCCGGGACGGATCCGTCGCCGCCGGTCGCGACCGCGTCTTCCTCCTCGGTCTCCCCCGTCGCTGGCGACTCCGTGCGCCCGATCCGCCGCCCGGCCGGGAGGCTGCTGTCACGAAAAGTATCCCGGATTTATAATAAATCGATCCGAACGCCGGAGCGTGAAATCGCTCAGACTCGCCATCTCGCTGGACGAGGAGACCGTATCGCCCGAGCAAAATCTGGCGTACGCGTCGACGGCGATCGATCGCCACCTGATCCTCGGCGGCGGAGTGTACGACGGGATGGAGACGACGATCTCCTACGTCGAGGGAGATCCGGATGCGGCCGACGAGATCCTGCGAGAGGTGCCCGAAATCGAGGAGTACGAGCTCGCGCCCGGCGAGGACGGATGCTTCCTCTACTGCAGACAGGCGCTCACCGACTCCGCGATGACGCTGTTCGAGGCGTTCCACCGGGACACGGTCGTCGTCGTGCCGCCCTACGAGCTGCGGTCGGACGGAACGGTGCGAATGGACGTCGTGGGGACGCCAGAGGACCTCCAGGCCGTCATCGATGGATTCCCCGACGGGAACTCGGTCGACGTCGTCCGCGTGGGCGATCACGCCGCCGGCCCGATCGGCGAGCTCTCGGCGAGACAGCGCGAGGCCGTTCGAACCGCCTGGGAGGTCGGCTACTACGAGGTGCCGCGGGAGGGCGGAATCGAAGCGGTCGCCGAAGCGCTCGAGTGTGCCGTCTCCACGGCGTCGGACCTCCTCAGACGGGCGGAATCGCGGCTGGTCGCGAACGCGCTTGACGCGCCGCGGTAACCGACTGACAACGCGCGGGCCGACCGTCGACGCGTGGGCGGCCCACCGGATCGACGGTTTCGAACGACCGATCAGGACAGGACGGCGTCGATCGCCGCGTCGAGGTCCGCGATCAGGTCGTCGACGTGCTCGATGCCGACGCTGACCCGGATCAGGCTGTCGGTGAGGCCGGCCTCGATCCGCTCCTCGCGGGGGATGGCGGCGTGGGTCATCGGCGCCGGCTGCTCGATCAGGCTCTCGACGCCGCCGAGGCTCTCGGCGAGCGTGAAGACGTCGGTCGAGGAGACGACCTCGCTCGCCTGCTCCAGGGAACCGTCCAGCTCGAAACAGAGCATGCCGCCGAAGTCGTCCATCTGTTCGGCCGCGAGTTCGTGGCCGGGGTGGGACTCGAGACCGGGGTAGTAGACGCGGTCGACGTCACGGTGGTCGTCGAGCCACTCGGCGATCCCGCGAGCGTTCCCGCAGTGGCGGTCCATCCGGACGGGGAGCGTCTTCGTCCCGCGGAGGACGAGGAAGCACTCGAACGGGCCCGGCGTCGCGCCCACCGCGTTCTGGTAGAAGCCGAATCGCTCGTCCAGATCGGGGTCGTTCGTGAGGAGCGCGCCGCCGACGACGTCGGAGTGCCCCCCGAGATACTTCGTCAGCGAGTGCGAGACGATATCCGCGCCGAGGTCCAGCGGTCGCTGGAGGTACGGGGTCGCGAAGGTGTTGTCGATCGCACAGAGCGCGTCGTGTTTGCGGGCGATCTCCGCCGCGCCCTCGACGTCGACGATCGACATGAGCGGATTGGTCGGGGTTTCGAGCCAGAGCAGCTCGGTGTTCTCCCGGAAAGCGGCCTCGATCGCCTCGAGGTCGGTCATGTCGACGAACGAGAACTCGAGCTCGTAGTCCTCGTAGACCTGCGTGAAGATGCGGTGGGTCCCGCCGTAGACGTCGTTGCCGGTGACGACGTGATCGCCGGCCTCCAGGAGGTTGAGGACGGTGTTGATCGACCCCATACCGCTGGAAAAGCACCGGCCGTAGTCTGCGTTCTCCAGGCTCGCGAGATTCTCCTCAAGGTCCGTGCGCGTCGGGTTGCCGGTCCGGGAGTACTCGTAGCCGCGGTGCTCGCCGGGAGCGTCCTGCTCGTAGGTCGAGTTGGCGTGAATCGGCGTCATCAACGCGCCCGTGTCCTCGTCGGGCCGTTGGCCCGCGTGGATTGATCGCGTCTCGATCCGGTGGTGGTCGTCGTCCATGGCTGGGTCGACGCGGCGGAGGGTAGTGATAGTGACGAAAGTCGTGCGAGTCCGTCGAACGGACGCCTCCGAGGGAACTCGGCCGTTCCTATCGTCGGTACAGTTCCAGGGGGATTAGCGTGACACGACAGAAGACGACGACAGGAGGCGGATCGAACGATCTCCACGAGTTCGACCGTGGATGGGCCAGATCGATCGCGCGCTTCGAGCCGACGTCCGTACCGGGAAAACACAGGACCGAAAATTGCAACAAGTATTTCAAAATACTACTTTTTCAAAATATTTGTTTATGTAGTCCGGGTGCGTAATATATCATATGGGTTCCAAGCCGACACACGACCACCACAGCAGCGCCCACGAACACCACGCCGGTGCGGTGGGCTACGATACGCCCCAAGCCGCCATCGAGCGATCGGCTCGCGAAAAAATCGCCTACGTTCCGGCGCTGTACGTCGGCACCGATATCGATGCCCCCGACATGCTGGCCGTCGTCGACGTCGACCCCGACTCGTCGACGTACTGTGAGATCGTCGACCGGATCGAGATGCCGACGACGGGAGACGAGCTCCACCACTTCGGGTGGAACGCCTGCTCGTCGTCGTGCCACGTCGAGGGCGCGGAGCGCCGGTACCTCGTGGTCCCCGGGAACCGCTCGTCGCGGATCCACGTGATCGACACCCACGATCGGCTAAACCCCGAACTCGTGAAGGTCATCGAACCCGAGGAAGTTTTCGAGCACGACCTCTCCGCCCCGCACACCGTCCACTGCATCCCGGACGGGGAGATCATGATCAGCATGCTCGGGAACGCCGAGGGGGACCTCCCTGGCGGCTTCCTCATCTTGAACGAGGACTTCGAGATCGAGGGCCGCTGGGATACGCCCGGCGACATTCAGATGAACTACGACTTCTGGTACCAACCGCGGCGTAACGTGATGATCTCCTCGGAGTGGGCCGCGCCGTCGACCTACCAACCCGGGTTCGACCTCGCGGACGTCGAAGCCGGAAAGTACGGCCACGAGCTTCACTTCTGGAACTGGGAGGACCGCGCGGTCGAGCAGACGATTGACCTCGGTGAAGAGGGGCTGGTTCCGCTCGAGGTGCGCTTCCTCCACACCCCCGAATCAGAACACGCCTACGTCGGCGCCGCACTCTCGTCGAACATGTTTCACCTGTACAGGGAAGACGACGAGTGGCACGCCACGAATGTCATCGACGTTGAGCCCCGAGAACACGACAGCTGGGACATGCCGGTTCCCGGACTCATCACGGACCTCGTGGTTTCCATGGACGACCGGTACCTGTTCTTCGTGAACTGGCTCCACGGCGAGGTCCGCATGTACGATATCTCCGACCCGTCGAACCCACGGCTGACCGACACGATCTCGGTCGGCGGACTTTTCGGCGACGTCCAGGAGGTGAAGGGCCGCGCGATCACCGCCGGGCCGCAGATGCTCCAGCTGTCGCTGGACGGCGAGCGTCTCTACTTCACGACGTCGTTGTACTCGTCGTGGGACGACCAGTTCTTCCCCGAAGAAGCGGAGCGAGGCTCGGTGATGCTGAAGGCCGACGTCGATCCCCGCCGGGGGACGATGACCCTCGACGAGGAGTTCCTCGTCGATTTCGGGACGCTCCCGGAGGGGCCGGCCCGCGCTCACGAGATCCGCTGGCCCGACGGCGACTGCACCAGCGACGTCTGGATGTGAGGCGGCGAGTCGGCAGACGGTTCGACGCGGCGTCGTGCGCCGGGATCGAGGAGGACGATTCGACGACATCGGTTCGACGGAGTCGCCGAACGTGATCCGGCGATATCGGATCGCAGGGATCGGTGACCGCGAACCGACGTGATTCGGTCGGGGAAAGCGGTGAACACCATGCAACAGCGTTTGGTCGGCGGAAGCGGTGAACACGATGCAACAGCGTTCGATCGGCGGGACCCGCATGTTTCCGTGCGGATACCCCGAACGGCGATAGCGGTCGCCATCGTCGCGCTGTGTATCGCGCTCCGGCCGACGATCGTCGGTGCGCACGAGGTCGGGGCGAAGGGGTGGAGCTTCGATCCGGCGGTAGGGTTTCTCGCGGCGATCGGGTTCTCCGCGACGCTCTGTGGTGCGTTCGGCCTCGCCACCGTCGTCCGTTTCGGGAGGACCCACGACGTCGGTAGGGATCACCACCCGTCGACGGGCGCGTGGGTGACGGTCCTCGTCGCGGTTCTGGGCGCCCTGGCACTCCTCTCGGCCGTCGGTCAGCGAGGCTACCTTCTCACGATCGGCGCCGGGCTGACCGGCGGTGCGATCGCGTGGATCGTACGGACGCGCGGCGTCTCGCCCCACGAGGGTTGTGCCGACGCCGCGCTCGGCGCGATACTGACCCACCGGGCGATCGAAGGAGCGGTGGTGGCGAGCATCTACGCCGCCAGCGCGGCGCTCGGTGCGCTCGGACTGGGTCTCCTGACGTTGCACGCGATCGCCGAAACGGTCGCCGTCGGCGGCCTGTACGCTCCGGTCAGCAAAAGCTGGGCGATCGGGAGCGTGGTGGCGCTCCAGCTCGCCTTCGTCGCGGGCGCCCTGCTCGGCGAACACGTGGCGGACCTTCTCTCGTCGGCGATCGTGACGGCGCTCCTCGCGGGCGTCGGCGGCGCCCTCCTGGTCGCGGGTACGATCGAATTTCGCGGCGCGGTTCGAAACCCTCACCCCCGCCCGCGCGGAGCGTAGTCGGATCTGGCCCGCGGGCACTCCCCGCTCGCGGAACGTGCCTTTTATAACCGTCTCCCGTCAACGAGGACGTACGACTATGCCGAACTCGAAAGGACCTCGTCAGGGAACCCGGAAGAAACTCGCCAACAAGCCCCGAGACCGGGGAACGTCCCCGCCGCAGCGTGCGATTCAGGAGTTCGAGGAGGGTCAGCGGGTCCACCTGAAAATCGACCCGAGCGTCCAGGGCGGGCGCTATCACCCGCGATTCGACGGCCGAACCGGCGAGGTCGTCGGCGAGCAGGGCAAGGCGTACAAGGTCCGCGTCCGCGACGGCGGGACCGAGAAGACGCTCATCGTGACGGCGGCCCACCTGAAACTCCAGGACGAATGACGATCTTCAAGGAGATCGTCGACGAGGAGTACCTCACCGTCGCCGAAACGAAGGAACTCCTCGACGACATCGAGGCCGAACGATCGCTCGACGAGGATCGCGAACTCCGGTACGAGCTCGCGAGAGCGATCGAGCACGTCAACCGATTCGCGGTCCTCGACCCCGAGGAGTCTCGCGAACTCGTCGCCGACCTGGAGGAACTCGAGAAGGTGGACGAGGCGACGGCATTCAAGATCGCGAACCTGCTCCCCCGGGACCGCGACGAGCTGCGAGCCGTGTTCGCCCAGCAACGGTACTCGCTCTCCGGCGACGAGCTCGACGAAATTCTGAACGTTATCGCTCGCTACGCCTGAGGAGGGCGCCCTCCGGCTCGCGATATCGGGGTTCGCAGCCGATTATTTAAGTGCCCGGTGGTCGTATCACCACGGCAATGAGCGAATCCGAGCGCGAGGAGACGGGGGAGCGCCGAGCGGTGGTGCTGGACTACCTCGCCCACGGCCTGTCGGACGGCGGTCGCGCCCAGTACGATCGGTCACCGGCCGGCTACGCCATGGCGACCGACGACTTTCGGCTCTATCGAGTCGCGTTCGACGAGGACGAGCGGTTGACGATTGGCACCCGAGTCCTGATCGAACCGCGTGCCGATCGCACGGTGGTCACGAACGCCCAGCGAGTCGACTACGACGACCTCTCTTCCGGGGCCCAGTCGGAGCTCGAGTACGTCGTTCGAGATCTCGTCGAGGAGGACGAAGAGCGCTTCGTCGACTTCTACAACGAGGCCCAGCCGATCACGCTCCGGCTCCACCAGTTGAACCTGCTGCCGGGGATCGGCAAGAAGCTCCGGAACGCGATCCTCGACGAACGAAAGCGCAAACCGTTCGAGAGTTTCGACGAACTCGAAGAGCGGGTGTCCGGCCTGCACGATCCCGACGAGGTGCTGGTCGAGCGAATCCTCGAGGAACTGCGCGACGACGACCTCAAGTACCGGACGTTCGTCGGCCGAGCCGCGGAGGGGTCCGGGGAGTAACCGAACCAGTCTCGGCTGCGTACGAGAAATATCCGAAGGACTCTCGGCTGCGTGCGACGAGTAACCGAAGCAGGCTCGGCGTCATTCGGTCGATCACGAAGGTCCCGTCGAACGGTCACGGATTGAATGGGGTCATGGAGACGCCGGCTCCCAATCGAGAGCGCTGCGTTTACGAGCGGCGGTCCCGAAGCCGACGCCGATGAGAGATCCGGACGGACTGCTGGCTCGCGCTGGCGTTCGCGGCGATCCCGATCGTGACCAGCACTTTCTCGTCGACGACCGGGTGCTCGATCGGCTCCCGACCTACCTCGACGACCTCGACGCCGACCGCGAGCACCTGCTCGAAATCGGGGCCGGCACGGGCGCCCTGACCGACCGCTTGCTCGCCGCAGGCGACCGCGTCACGGCCGTCGAGCGCGACCGCAAGCTGGCGGCGTTCCTCCGTTCGGAGTTCGCCGACGAGATCGTCGAGAACCGACTGATGGTGGTGGAAGGCGACGCGCTGGAGGTGGAACTGCCGTCGTTTACCGCCTCGGTTTCGAACCTGCCCTACGGCGTCTCCAGCGGGATCGCGTTCCGGTTGCTGCCCGAAAAACGACCGCTGGTTCTGATGTTTCAACTCGAGTTCGCAGAGCGGATGGTCGCCGAGCCAGGTACGCCAGAGTACGGCCGTCTCTCGGTGTCCGCCCAGCACTACGCGGACGTCGAACTCGTCGAAACCGTGCCCAGGGAGGCGTTCAGCCCGCCCCCGGCGGTCGAAAGCGCCGTCGTGCGGACGCGGCCGCGCGATCCGGCCTACGACGTGGACGACGAGGCGTTCTTCCTCCGGTTCGTGAAGG
Source organism: Halovivax sp. (assembly GCA_007119345.1). GTDB lineage: Archaea > Halobacteriota > Halobacteria > Halobacteriales > Natrialbaceae > Halovivax. The sequence continues at coordinate 2,372 of SKPV01000254.1, read as the reverse complement.
CGCTGTTCACCCAGCGGCGAAAGACGGTACGGAACGCCGTCCGAAACTCGGCGCACATCTCCGGGCTCGACGCCCCCGACGCGGTCGTCACCGCCGCTCCGGAGGAGCTGCTGGCGAAGCGACCCGACGCCGTCGCGCCGTCGGAGTTCGCCCGGCTGGCGACGCTCGCCGCGGCCACGGGCGATCCGAAATCTTGAGCGGTTCCACCGGCCGGCGATCCGCGAGCGGTCCGGCTCCGACCGACGGATTCTCAAGGGGAGCCGATCAAGGGGGCCGTGAGACGATGGTGGAGCCGCTGACCGCACTCGACTGGCTGGCCGACACGTTCGAGACGACGAACCAGCGGCTGGCTGTGACGGTCGTCGTCCTCGCCGTGCTGGCGGCCGTCCTCCTCCGCGCCGATTCGATGCAGCGGTGGCTCAACCGTCGAATTCGACCCCTGTACGCCGACGTCATCGCAGCCGCGGTGTTCGTCGGGACGTGCGTCCTCGCGGGCGCGGTCGTCATCGGCGTCTGGGAACAGACCGGCGAGCTGCGCGCGCTCTGGGCGGAGTACGACCTGGGCGGGGACACCGTCGCTCGACTGCTGGTCTCGGCCGTCCTCCTGCTCACCGCCTACATCGTCGCGCGGTTCGTCGAGCGCCTGATCGCGGACGTGCTCGGCACGGCCGCCTCCGTGACAGACCACCAGCGGGAGGTCACCTATCGGGTCTCGCAGGTGGTCATCTACGCCATGACGCTCGTCGTGGTCCTGGGGATCTGGATCGACGACCTGGGCGCCATCTTCGTCGGTGCCGGCTTCCTCGGGATCGTGCTCGGAATGGCCGCCCGACAGACGCTCGGCTCGTTGATCGCCGGCTTCGTCCTGATGTTTTCGCGCCCGTTCGAGATCGGCGACTGGATCGTCGTCGACGACCAGCACGAAGGGATCGTCACCGACATCTCGATCGTCAACACCCGGATCAAATCGTTCGACGGCGAGTACGTGATCGTCCCCAACGACGTGGTGGGGTCGTCGGCGGTGGCCAACCGCTCGCGAACCGGGCGACTCCGCGTCGAGGTGGAGGTTGGCGTCGACTACGATGTGGACGTCGAGCGCGCCTCTCGGATCGCATCCGAGGCCGTCGCCGAACTCGACGCCTCCCTCGACGCGCCCGAACCGGGCGTCGTCTCGAAATCGTTCGAAGATTCTGCCGTACTGCTCGGCGTCAGGTTCTGGATCGACAACCCAAGCGCTCGTCGGTTCAACCGCTCGCGGACGGAAGCCATCCACGCGATCAAGGAGGCCTTCGCCGACGCGGGAATCAAGATCCCGTTCCCGCAGCGGGAACTGGCCGGCAGAGCGGAGACCGGCGGGTTCCGCGTTGCGGGCGAGCATCTTCGATACGAGGAGTCCGAATCCGATAGCCGCGACGTTACGGAGACCGAATCCACCACCGGGTCCGACGCAGCCGTTCCTCCCGCACGTTCGGATGCGACCCGTGACGGTGGCTCACCCGGTTCGCACGGAGACGGTCCCGAGGACGACCCGCCGGCCGAAGTGGCCGGCGATGCCTCCGGGGAGGGCGAGTGATGGACCTCGCCGAGCGTCGGGACGTCGAAACGGACGTCTACCAGCCCGCGGAGGACTCCCAGCTGCTGGCCGAAGCGGCCAGCGAACGGCTCGCAGGGACGACCGACGGCGTCGTGCTCGAGGTCGGTACCGGCTCCGGATACGTGGCCGAGGTTCTCGACTCGGCGCTCGACTGCCGAGTGATCGGGACGGACCTCAATCCGCACGCCTGCCGTCGAGCCCGGGAACGCGGACTCCAAGTCGTCCGCGCGGACCTCGTCCGCCCGTTCGTCGACGACTCCTTCGACGCGGTCGTCTTCAACCCCCCGTACCTCCCGACCGACCCCGACGTAGAGCGCGACGACTGGATGGAACGAGCGCTCTCGGGTGGGCCGTCCGGACGAGCCGTCATCGATCCCTTCCTCGCGAGCGTCGGACGCGTCCTCGCACGCGACGGCGTGGTCCTCCTGCTCGTCAGTAGCCTCACGGGCGTGGACGAGGTCGTCGAACGCGCCGGGGAGGAAGGATTCAGCGCGGTGGCCGTCCGGGACGAGTCCTTCCCGTTCGAGACGTTGACGATCCTCGAACTGTTCCGGTAACCGAATCCGACGTCCAACTGTACCTCTTGGACCAATCTGGCGCTCACCGGTACGTCGCTGCCAACCACGATCCACCGATCTCGTTCGCCAGGGAGTCAACCGATCCCGTCCGCAAGGCCGGTTCCACCGATCCCGTCCGCCAGTTCAGTCCACCGATCCCGTCCGCCAGTTCAGTCCACCGATCCCGTCCGCCAGTTCAGTCCACCGATCCCGTCCGCCAG
>SKPV01000282.1 GCA_007119345.1 Halovivax sp. | reverse complement strand
TCGAAGACGTGCTCCTCTTCGCCCCAGGGGTACTGCTTCCGGTAGATCGCCTCGACGCCGTCCGGCGAGACGAGCACCGTCGCGTTGTAGACGGCGTCCCCGTCGCGCTCGGGGAGTCCGAGGACGAGGGTAACGTCCAGTTCGTCGGCGAGTTCGACGGCGCGATCGGTCGAGGCTCCGGGCACGGGTTCGGCGACGTCGGGGACCGCGTCGAGATCGTATCCGGTTAGACACAGTTCGGGAAAGACCGCGAGGCTGACGTCGTCGGCGAGTGCCCCGCCGAGTTCGCGGACGGTCTCGACGTTCGCGTCGACGTCCCCCGGCTCCGGCTCGAACTGACAGGCGGCGACGCGTCGGTTCACGACCACTCACCAGCGGGCCGACGGTTTGGGCGCGGCGGCGACCGGCTCATACTCACCACTGCCAGCCGACGCATCTTGACGGTTCCGTCGAACTCGTGGGTGGGTTTACGCCGAGGTCGCGTAGCCGCGGCGACCTCGACGCCGGCTCGCCCATATAAATGGTGACCCATGTTGGACTCGACGGTTAACGGGCGTCGGGCCGAATCCGGCGTCAGGAATGGCGACCGAAACGAACCTGACGCCGACGTCGCTCGGCGACCGCATCGACGGGGACGTCGACTTCGGCGAGCCGGCGCGGACGCTGTACGCGACTGACGCCAGCATCTACGAGGTGAAACCGGCGGGCGTCGTCGCCCCTGCCAACCGCGAGGACGTCCGTCAGACCGTCGAGTACGCGCGTCGACGCGGCGTCAGCGTCACTCCGCGCGGGGCCGGCAGTAGCCTGACGGGTAACGCCGTCGGCGAGGGTATCGTCCTCGACTGCGAGCGCCACCTGGACGCGATCATCGCGGTCGACCCCGACGCGACGCTAGCGCGGGTCCAGCCCGGCGTCGTCCTCGACGACCTGAACGATCACCTCGCCGATGACGACCTCTACTTCCCGCCCGACCCGAGCACGTCGAGTACCTGTACGATCGGCGGAATGGTCGCCAACGACGCCGCTGGTGCCCATTCGGTCCGTCACGGCACCACGCGGGACAACGTCCGCAGCGTCGAATGCGTCCTCGCGGACGGGACGGTCGCGACCTTCGAACGGCTCGGGGGCGAGGACCTCGAGCGAGTCTGTGCGCGCGAGGACCGGGTCGGCGAACTCCACCGGACCGTCCGGAAACTCGCCAGCGCACACGCCGACGAGATCGACGCCCGGTACCCGGACGTCGACCGGAACTCGAGCGGCTACGACCTCCGGAACAGCGCCGCGGTCGACGGCTCGTGGCTCGACCTCTCGAAGCTGCTCGTTGGGAGCGAAGGGACTCTCGGGGTGATAACGGAAGTCACGCTCGAGCTGACCGAACGGCCCGAGCGGCGGGCCGCGGCGCTCGTCTTCTACGAGGGTGTGATCGCGGCCGCGGCGGCGGTCGAGCCGGCGCTGTCGGCCGAGCCGGGTGCGGTCGAACTCGTCGACGCGGACGTGCTGAGGTACGCGCGCGAGGCGTGGGGGTTCGACTTGATCCCGGCGGAACCGGGTGCGGCGCTGCTCGTCGAGGTTGAGGGGGAGGCTGACGCGATCGACGAACGGCTCGAGGCGGCGATTACCGCGGCGACGACGGACGCGACCGTCGACGTCGAGCGGGCGACGACCGACGACGAGCGGCAGACGCTCTGGACGATCCGGAAGGCGTCGAACCCTCTCCTCAACCGCCGGCCGGGGGACGAACAGGCCCTGTCGTTTATCGAGGACGCCGCCGTCCCGCCCGAACGGTTACCTGACTACCTCGAGCGGGTTCGCGAGATCCTGCGTGAGCACGACCTCGAGGCGAGCGTCTTCGGCCACGCCGGCCAGGGCGTCCTCCACGTGAAGCCGTTTCTGGATCTGCGCACGGAACGCGACCGCGAGCGGTTGCGCGCGGTCAGCGAACGGGTTCACGCGGTCGTCCTCAGACTCGGCGGGTGCGTGAGCGGAGAGCACGGCGACGGACGCCTCCGCTCGGCCTACCTCGAGGGGATGTACGGCGAGACGCTGTACGGGGCGTTCCGGGCGGTCAAGCGCGCCGCGGACCCGCACGACGTGTTCAACCCGGCGAACGTCGTCCCCAACGCCGACGGACGGCTGGCGAGCGTCGACGCCAATCTCCGGTTCGAGGGATACGATCCCGCAACGGTCGAGACCGCGCTCGACTTCGGCGTCGAGGGCGGATTCGCCTCGGTCGTCGAGCGGTGTAACGGCTGTTCGAAGTGCCGGACCACTGGTGACGGCGTCATGTGTCCGTCCTATCGCGCCGTCGAGGAGGAGGTGACGAGCACCCGCGGTCGGGCGAACGCGCTCCGGGCGGCCCTGGACGGCCGACTCGGTGCGGACGCCGTCACGAGCGACTGGTTCCAGGAGGAGGTGCTCGACCTGTGTCTCGCGTGCAAAGCCTGCGAGACCGAGTGTCCGACGGGCGTCGACCTGGCGAAGCTGAAGACCGAGGCGAAACACCGCAAGCATCTGGAGGACGGCGTTCCGCTTCGCTCCCGGTTGTTCGCGAACGTGCGGATGCTCAACCGGATCGGGAGCGCGCTCGCGCCCGTGGCGAATCGCCTTGCAGCGTTCGGCCCCGGGAGAGTCGTCCTCGAGAAGACGCTCGGGATCGACCGTCGGCGCTCGCTTCCCGCGTTCGCCGCGGAGTCGTTCCTCGAGTGGGTCGACGACCGCGAACCGCACCCGCGAGCCGGCGAGCGCGGTCGCGTCGTCATCGTCCCGGACTGCTACATGGCGTACAACCACCCCGCGGTCGGACGGGCGGCCGTCGACCTCCTCGAACGCCGCGGCTACGCGGTCGAGGTCCCGGAGGTGGCCTGCTGTGGGCGGCCGGCACTCTCGCAGGGGATGGTCGAACGCGCTCGCGAGGACGCCGAAGCGAACGTGAGGAGCCTCGCGCCGTACCTCGAAGACGACGTGCCCGTGCTCTCCGGAGAGCCCTCCTGCGTCAGCGCCTTCCGGGAGTACGACGACTTGCTCTCCGATCCGGCCGGGCTACCCGACGCCGCCGCGAGCGTCGCCGCGTTCCTGCTCGAAGACGTGCGCGAGCGTGGCTTCGAGGTGTCGGACCCGGATCGAGTCGACGGCCACGTCGCCGTCCACACCCACTGTCACGCGACGGCGAAGGGGTTCGACGACGCCGC
>SKPV01000096.1 GCA_007119345.1 Halovivax sp. | reverse complement strand
CGGCCGGCGGAAGCTCGGCGTCGTGGTCGGCGACGGCGCGAAGACGGGCATCGACACGAACCTGAACGCCGGCGTCACGCTCTCGACCGGCGCGACCACGGCTCCGGGCGAGTCGGTCACCAGGGATCGGTGATCGAGGACGGGACGATCCGCCGGGCGGAGTCGGCAGGTACCGACCGCCGTTCGAGTAGACTCCGAGCGCCGTTCGAGTAGACACCGACCGCCGTTCGAGTAGACGCCGACCGCCATTCGAGTAGACGCCGACCGCGCACTCGACTGACCGGCCCCTCCCGGTCGCGGCCTCGACGTCCCGGACGCCTCTTCGCGCGATCGGTGCCGGCGCGTCGTGGGCTGGGCCCAAACTGGGCCCAAACGCTTTCGACCGCCGGCCGTCCAGAGCCTCGTATGTCACTGTTCGGAACGAGCGGCGTCCGCGGGCCCGTCGGCGAGACGGTCACCGCGGAGCTGGCGCTGTCGATCGGTCGCGCGGTCGGCTCGGACGCCGACCGCGTCGTCGTGGGCCGGGACGTCCGCGAGAGCGGCGAGCTCCTCGCGTCGGCGGTCGCCACCGGCCTCAGGGAGTGCGGCGCGGACGTCGTCGACGTGGGTGTCGCGTCGACGCCGACGATCGCCCGCAGCGTCGGCTGGCGCGAGGCCGACGCGGGGATCGCGGTCACGGCCTCGCACAATCCGCCGGAAGACAACGGCCTCAAGCTGTGGTCGGCGAGCGGGCGGGCGTTCGACCGCGAGTCGCTCGCGGCGGTCGAGCGCCGGATCGAAACCGACGACTACGCCCTCGCCGCGTGGAACGGGCTCGGATCGCGCGAGACGTGGGCCGACGCGGTGGACCGACACGTCGAGGCCCTCGCGGCCGCGACCTCCGTCCCCGGTGCCCCCTCGATCGTCGTCGACGTCGGCAACGGGACCGGAACCGTAACGGGCCGGGCGTTGCGAGCGCTCGGCTGTCGCGTCCAGACGCTCAACGACCACCCCGACGGTCACTTCCCCGCGCGCCCGAGCGAGCCCACGGCCGCGCACTGCGCGACGCTCGCCGAGTTCGTCGCGTCGTCGGACGCCGATCTGGGCGTCGCCCACGACGGCGACGCGGATCGGCTGCTCGCCGTCGCCGAGGACGGGACGGTCGTCGGCGGCGACGCGCTGCTCGCGATCTTCGCTCGGGACGCCGCCGCGTCCCCGGGTGCCGAGGGGGCCGACGGCGCCCGAGAATCGACGGTCGCCGCGCCCGTCAACACCAGCCTCGCGGTCGACGACGCGCTCGCCGAGGTCGGCGCCACCGTCTCGCGAACGCGGGTGGGGGACGGCTTCGTGGCCGAGCGGGCGGCGGACCCGGACGCCGTCTTCGGCGGCGAACCCAGCGGCGCCTGGATCTGGCCCGAGGAGACGCCCTGCCCGGACGGGCCGCTGGCGGCCTGTCGACTCGCGGCGCTCGTCGCCCGCGAGGGGCCGCTGTCGGCGCTCGTGGAAACGATCCCCTCGTACCCGATCCGTCGGGCGTCCGTCGAGGTCGACCCGGCCGAAAAGGGGGCGATCGTCGAGCGCGTCGCCGCGGCGGTCGCGGACGGCGCCGGGCCGGACCCGGTCGAGGGCGTCGACGACCGCGACGGCCTCCGCGTCGACCTCGGCGACGCCTGGTACCTGATCCGCGCCAGCGGGACCCAGCCGCTGGTCCGGGTGACCGCCGAGGCCCGAGACGCCGAGCGCGCCGACGCCGTCTTCGCGGACGCCCGCGGGCTCGTCGCGGACCTGGCGTGACCGGTGGTCGGCCCCCGCCGGGACCGACACGACGCGGATGACACATACCCGGTGACTGATCCGACCCGTCTGACGGGGTACGATCGGCGGGCGCTCCGCGTCGACCGGGAGTCGACGGTCGAGCTGAGACTACGGATCGGATTCGGAACCTTCGGAGGGGTCGTCCGACGCGGTCGGGCCGGCGATCGGGCGGTTACGACTCCGCCCGGCGACGTCGAACGAACAGTCCGGCGATCGCCAGTGCGACGGCCACGACGACCGGTGCGGGGCCCGCGAACGGCAGGGCGTCGTCGGCGTCGTCGACGCCGTCGCCCTCGTCGTCTTCGGGGTCCGAGGGTGCCATGATATCGCCGTCGTCGTCGCCGTTCTCGTCGGAACGATCCTCCTCGGAGCCGTCGTCTCCGTTTTCGCCGGTGTCGTCTTCCGTCGCGTTGTCGGCGGAGTCCTCGTCGCCGTTCTCGCCGTCCTCGCCGTTCTCGTCGGAACCGTCGTCGGAACCGTTATCGCCGTCCCCCGGCGGATCGTCGTCGCCCGGGTCGTCGGCGTCGGACGTGACGGTGACCCACTGACCGTCGCTGATGCCGAGGACTTCGGGCTCGCCCATCACGGTGTCCGTTCCTTGCGCGGCCGCGTAGACCTGGTAGTCGCCCTCGTCGAGGCCGGAGACGGTCGCCTCGTAGGTTCCGTCGTCGATCTGAGTTGCCACGACCCGATCGACCGAGTCGCCGTTCCAGATCGCGACCTCGACGTCGGCGGGATCGCCGCTGGCGGCCGTCTCCGCCACGTCGACCGTCGCGGTCAGGTCGTCGTCCGGGTGGATCTCGTCGTCGGCGTCCACGGTGACCGCGTAGCCCTCGACGACGAGCGGCTTGACGACCTCCACGTCGCCGTCCACGGTGAGCGCGAGCACGTAGGTGCCCGGGTCGACGCCGTCCGTCTCGACGGTTTCTTGCCCGGGGCCGCTGCCGTGGATCGTATCGATCACGGACTGTTCGTCGTCGTTGTAGACGTCGAGCATGTAGGACGTGCCGTCCGGGACGTCGACGGTCGCGGTGAACGCGCCGTCCGGTTCGGCGGTTGCGACGGCCGAGATGGTGAATTCGGACCCGTCGAGTTCGACCGTCTCCGTCGGCGTCGACGTGCTGTCGCTGGTCGAGAGACCGTACTCGCCGCCCGCCGCGCCGACGCCCCAGACGAGGGCCGCCGCGGCTGCGAGCAGGAGGCAGACGAGCGCGATCCGGTGGACGAGGGCCGTCGGTTTCGTGGGAACCTTCGAATTCATAGCTTGGTGGGGGCGTGGCCCGTACGCGACGTGCGAGTCGGATTGAACGTGTTTCTCCTCGAACGGATGGTAATTCTTTCGGTCACGTCGCGAACGTCGTCTTTTCGGTCACGTCGCGAACGTCGTCTTTTCGGTCACGTCGCGAACGTCGTCTTTTCGG
>SKPV01000139.1 GCA_007119345.1 Halovivax sp. | reverse complement strand
TCGGCGGTCGTTCCAGCATGAGCACCCGTACGAACGCCTCCCGCAGCACCTCGTCGTCGTGTGCCCCTCGCAGCAGGTGCGAGAGGTACCTGTTACTCAGGTCGGTACCACGAGGCTTCGGCCCCGTGGTTTCCCGAAATGCGAAGTCCCCGCCGACGGACAGCCGCCAGGCGGCCTCGACGACCTCCTGGATCCGGTGGAAGTATCGAAGCGCAAGTTCCTCGTGGCCACCAGCCGCGAGGGTGTGATGCAGCACCAACGCCTCCAGCGCCGCCACCGACATCCCCTGGCCGTAGATCGGATTGAAACTCGCCACGGCGTCACCGACGACGACTAGACCGTCCGGAAACCGGTCGAGGTCCTCGTAGCGCCGGCGGATGCTGGTCGGGAACGGATAGTGTACAACGCCCTCGCCCTCCCAGGTGCGCGCGTCGAGAAATCGCTCGAAATGCGGGATAGGGAGGCCCGCAGCGAACTCGATCAGGCCGTCCCGGTCCGTCGGCGGGTGGTCACCGTGCAGCCCGAACAGGGTCACGAGGCGACCCCCGTTCTCGACCGGAAACGTCGACCCGCCGCGAGGGAGCCCGGGTGATGGCGCCGCCAGGATCATCCGCCGATCGTTGGCGGGCCGTTCGACGTGCGCCGTGCTGTAGGCCATGTCGACGCGGATCTCGTCGGTTTCCGGTGCGTCGTACCCGTGCGCCTCCAGCCACGTCGGCGTCCGAGACGTCCGCCCGGTCGCGTCGACCACCAGGGCGGCGTCGAGTTCCTCCGAGTCGCCGTCCATCGAGGTGACCTCGACCCCCCGCACGGTCGCGGCGGAGCCGTCGACGAGGTACCCGTTCCACCGACAGTTCGCGCGGATCGTGACGCCGTCGAGTTCGCCGACGCGTCGCCGCACCACCTGTTCGATGAGCGGTCTGGTCGCGAAGTACAGCGGGAACCGACGCGTTCCGTCGGCGAGGAAATCGCCCTCCTGAAACTGCACCACGTCGCGCGAGCCGTCGAGGATCACGCCACCCACCCTGGCGAATTGCTCGCCGAATCCGGGAAAGAGGTCCTCGAAGATCGCGCGGCCCGCCTCGAGCAACAGGTGCACGTGCTGGCCCTGGGGGACGCCCCTGCGAGCGACTGGCTCGGTCGGGCTGGGATCTCGCTCGATCACGGTTACCTCCCGAAACCGATCCGCGAGGACCCGGGCCGTCAGGAGCCCGGCGATGCTCCCGCCCACCACGACCGCCTCCCCCGCCGCGTCGGCGGTCCGAGGAGAACGATACCTCGGAACCGTTGCTAACGTCATCTCTGTTATCCCGTCCGCGATACTATCCCCCAAATGATAAGCGTTGACACATGGCTCGCTCGGCTACCCGCGCACTCTGGCGGAGCCCCGACCGGAGAGACCGCCCCGCATGGTAGCGGAGCCGAGACGCACTCGCTGCCGTCATGGGCCACCGTGGCAAGCAGGACGTAGACGGACGACCACCGGCCTGGCGACACGTCTGACTCGGTCCCGGAAAACCGTCCGCCTCCATTTATTTCAGACGAATGCCGCGACTACCGACACGAGCCTCGAACCGCCGTCGAGTGTGTCAGTGGTCCTGAAACCCGGAGCGATCCGTCCGGCACCATTATGTCGATTGGTACCGTATCACACGCGACCTCTTCGCAGAATTCCCCGCGCAGCGCGGGCAAATCGCGGGGAGGAGAGTACGTCACGACCGGGGAACGCACCCGCGCGTGAGCGACGAGAGTGAGAGAACATGAACGAAACTGAGTACGCTGCCCTGACGGAGACCCAGAAGGAGACGTGGGCGACCGGCGATTTCAACGAGATCGCCCGCCAGAACGTGGTCATCGCGGAGGCGCTCTGCGAGGCGGTCGATCCGCATCCGGGCCAGCGCGTGCTGGACGTGGCCTGCGGGAGCGGAACGGCGGCGCTGATCGCGGAACGACGGTACTGCGAGGTTACGGGCATCGATTACGTTCCAGGATTGATCGAACGCGCCGAGACGCGGGCCGCGGCGAATCGTCAGCCCGTGGAGTTCCGCGTCGGCGACGCACAGGACCTGCCGTTCCCCGACGACAGCTTCGACGCGGTGCTCTCGGTGTACGGGGTGCAGTTCGCGCCGGATCAGGAGCGAGCGGCGGCCGAGTTGCTTCGGGTGTGCAAATCCGGCGGGACGATCGGCCTGGCGGGCCCGATACCGGAGGGCTGGAGCGGCGACTGGTTCGCCACGCACGCCGAGTACGCGCCGCCACCGCCGGGAGTCCAGTCACCCCTCCGCTGGGGGACCGACGAGGGGCTCGAAGAGCTCCTCGGCGGGGTCGTTCGGTCGATCGAGAGCACCAGACGGACGGCGCACCAGTACTACCGGTCGATCGACCACGCCGTGGCGGTGTTCAGCACCTACTTCGGGCCGACGATTCGAGCGCTCGAGGCGCTCGACGACGCGGATCGAGAGAACTTTATGGGCGAGCTCGAGGCAGTCATGCGGCGGTACAACCGTGCAACGGACGGGACCGCGATCGTCGAGAACCGGTACCTCCAGACAGTCGCGATCGTGGAGTGAATCCACTCAGGACAGCATCTGGGTGAACCGCCACAATTCGGTCAGGATCGCCCGATACGGCGTTCACCCGTCCGAGGTACCCAATTACTCGAGGTGAGATTCAGACGCTGAGACGTCCATCAAACGGGGCCGGTTCGGACACTGAGACATCGACCGGAACCGTCGCCCGCGAATGCGCAGGGAAATGCCTCTGACGATACCGACTGGTGGTCCGGAACCCTCGCAACTATCGACGGTCGAGACGGGTGCTGCTCGTCGGTGTTACTCACCAATGTGCCTGAAGCTGTCTCGGGGTCGAGTCGCATTTCGATTGACAGGGTTGGGACGATCGTTTCGCCGGGAGGCGTGACCTTTTCGCAACGTGCCTCGAGAGACAATCCATGAACGTCGGAACCGCGAGCGCGGAGCCAGGTGAGCGAGCGACCGGATACATCGAGGCGACGACGCTGCCCACCGGCGGTGCGGAACGGCTGCCGGTAGTCGTCGCCCGCGGCGAGACGGACGGACCGACGCTCTGGGTGACCGGCGGAATCCACGGCAACGAACTGACGGGCGTCGCGGCGACCCAGGACGTGCTCGCCGACGGCGTCCCAGACGGATTACGAGGAACCGTCGTCTGCGTCCCGATCTGTACCCCCGCGGGGCTCCGTCG
>SKPV01000108.1 GCA_007119345.1 Halovivax sp. | reverse complement strand
GTGTTCGTGACGACCGCCCGCGTCTCGCAGTGGATCGCCGGGATCTCGTACTGGCTCGAGAGCAGCCGGCCGTACCAGGCGGGCATCGCGGGGCCGCCGCCGAGTCCGTAGCCGCCGACGTTGGCGACCGTCTCGACGCGCAGCCCGCGGATCGTCCCGTCGTCGTCGACGGCCATCCCCGCCGTCGTCCGGTGGTCGCGACCGTGGGCGCCGGCCAGGTAGTTCTCGGAGCGGGTCGCCGTCCACTTCACGGGGCGGTCGAGCGCCATCGCGGCCCACGCGGCCATCGCCTCGCCGGGATGGTGGTGGCCCTTGTGGCCGAAGCCACCGCCCACCGACGGCGCGACCACCCGGATTCGGCGCTCGGGCATGCCCAGGGTGGCCGCGAGCTTCCGGCGGTGGCCGTGGGGCGACTGGCTCGTCATCTCGACGGCGAGGCGCTCCTCGCCGGCGTCCCAGCGGGCGAGCGCGGCGCGGGGCTCCAGGGCGGAGGGGATCAGCCGGTTGTTCTCGAGTTCGAGCTCCACGGTCCGGTCCGCGGCCGAGAACGCGGCCGCGGCGTCCTCCCGGCTCCCCAGCTCCGAGGTGTCGACGACGTTGTCCGGCGCCTCCTCGTAGAGCGTCGGCGCCGACTCGTCGGCGGCCGCCGCCGGATCCACGACGGCGTCGAGGGGGTCGTACCCGACGGCGACCGCCTCCACGCCGTCGCGCGCGGCGTAGCGGTCCGAGGCGACGACCGCGGCGATCGGCTCCCCGTGGTAGCGCACCCGGTCGCGCGCGAGGATCGGGTGGCCGGGAATCTCGCGGTCCAGTCGCTCCGAGGCGATCGGGATGACGCCCGGGGCGTCGGAGTCGGCCACGTCGTCCCAGGTGTAGACGGCGAGGACGCCGTCGACGTCGCGCGCCGCCGACGGATCGACGGCGTCGATCCGGGCGTGCCCGCGCTCGCTCCGGACGAACGCGAGGTGGGCCATCCCCGGTGCCGTCTGGTCGTCGGTGTAGCTCGCCTCGCCCGTGAGCAGCGCGCGGTCTTCGCGGCGGGAGACGCCGCTGCCGACGAGCTCGCCGCCGGTGGCCTCGCCGCCGGCGGATCCTCCCTTTTCGCGGCCCGGCTCGCCGTCGCTCACTCCGTCTCACCCCCGTTCGCCCGCTCGATCGCCGCCCCCGTCGCGCGCTCGACGTGGGTTCGTAGCAGCCGGGCGCGGAACGCGGCGGAGGCGTGCACGTCGCCGCGTCGCGGCTCCGCCGAGAGGTCGTCGTCGACCAGCGCCGCGGCGTCGGCGAGCGCGCCGTCGTCGTGCGGCGCTCCCGACGCTTCGTCGACGCCCGCGCCGGTCAGGGCGTCCTCGACCGCGGAGAGCCGGATCGGGCGCTCCGTGGCGCCGACGGCGCCCACCCGGACGTCCGCGATCGCGTCGTCGGCGAGCTCGACCGCCGCGGCGACGCCCACCATCGCGAACCCGCGCGCCGGGTGCGTCTTTTTGGCGTACGCTCCGTCCCCGGCGCCGGGGACGACGATCCCGGTGACCAGCTCGTCGTCGGCGACGACCGTCTCGCCCGCACCCTCGAAGAAGTCGACCGCCGGCACGTCCCGGCGGTCGTCGGGGCTCCGTAGGCGAACCGTCGCGTCGAGCGCCAGCAGCGCCGCCGGCAGATCGGCGCCCGGATCCGCCTCGACGAGGTTGCCGCCGATCGTCCCGCGGTTGCGGATCTGGACGTCGCCGACGGCGCCGGCCGTCTCGGCGAGGAGGGGGACGCGATCGGCGAGGACGGGCGAGTCGAGGAGGTCCGCGTGCGTCGCGAGCGCGCCGACGACGACGCCCTCGCCGTCGTCGGCCGGTTCGATCGCCCCGAGTTCGTCGCAGTCGCCGACGTCGACCAGCACGTCGGGCGCCAGTTCGCCCGCCTTCATCGCCGGGAGCAGCCCGTGGCCGCCGGCGATCGGGCGGACGTCCCGATCGGTCTCGCTCGCAAGCTGCGAGAGGGCGTCGTCGACCGAGGACGCCCGGCGATAGTCGAAGGTGGCGGGGTACATCTTACGCGTCACCCCCGTCGTCGGCTCCGTCGCCGCACGGACCGGAGTCCGCGCACCCGCCGATCGAGCCGCCGTCGGCCGCGACGTCCGCTCGACCCGCTCCCTCGGCGGCCGCCAGGACGGCATCGACGACGTTCTGGTATCCGGTGCACCGACAGACGTTGCCCTTCAACGCGCGGCGCACCGATTCTTCGGTCTGTTCGGCGTCGTCCTCGAGCAGCGAGACGATCGTCATCACCATCCCCGGCGTGCAGAAGCCACACTGGAGGCCGTGGGCCTCGTGGAGCGCCGTCTGGACGGGGTGCAGGCCGTCCCCTTCGCCCCCGGTTTCGACGCCGTTGCCGACGAGTCCTTCGACGGTCGTCACCTCGCGGCCGTCGGCCTGAACGGCCAGCGTCGTGCACGATTTGACGGGCTCGCCGTCGAGGTGGACGGTGCACGATCCGCACTTGCCGCGCTCGCAGCCGACCTTCGGGCCGGTGTAACCGAGCTCGTCGCGAAGCGCGTGAACGAGCAACGTTCGGGCCTCGACGGTGAGTCGTTCCTCCGCGTCGTTGACGGTGAGGGTGAGTTCGTGCGTCGACATGGCGGACCTCCGATCCCGCGAGCGCGGGGTCGATTGGCGAATCCCTCGGGGGCGCGGCTGATAGTTCTGTGGGAGGCGGGTATCGACTCGTGGCGAGGCGAGGAATCGAGTCGAAGCCGCGCCGGATCGACCGTCCTACGGGTCCCGCTTCGGATCGGCAATCCCACGGGTCCCGCTTCGGATCGGCACCCCCACGGGTCGGGAGCGGACGACGGAACGGGCGACCAACGTGTCCGCGTCGACGGACCTGCCTTCGTTTCGTGTGGGGACCTATCATCTCACTGTTACCGATTCTCCACTCGAAACGAAGGGGTACTGCACCAGCACCCCTCACCAGAACGGCTATTTGATGCGAATTCGTCGGGGAGGATATGAACCGACGGCAGTACCTCGCCGTTGCCGGCGCCTCGTGGGTCGGCGCTCTCGCGGGGTGCCTCTCGGAGTCCGGAGACGAGGCCGCGGACGACGACGCGTCGAACGACGCCACATCCGGCGACGACGATACTGCGGGAAGCGACGACCGCGAGACGCTCGACCGGTTCGATCCGGCGGTCCCGCTCGCCTCCATCGACGAGGTCGTCGAGTGGCACGAGGACGACGCGGCGATCTTCCTCGACACCCGCTCCGAGGCCCAGTACGACGAATCGCACATCGCGGGCGCGAAGCTGAGTCCCGCCCCCGACGGACTCGCCGAGGACGATCCCGCCGAGGAGCTGTCGACGGACGACCGGATCGTCACCTACTGTCCGTGCCCGCACTCGCTCTCGGGCCAGCGCGCGGAGTCGCTCCTCGCGGCGGGATTCGAGTCCGTGTACGTGCTCGACGAGGGCTTTCCCGAGTGGGTCGAGCGGGGCTATCCGATCGAGGGGAACGAGGTGCAGGGATCGCTCACCGTCTACGAGGTCCGCGGACGAGTCGACGCCGCCCACGCCGGCGAGTACGCCCGCCTCGAGGAACCGGCGACCGACCAGCGGGAGTTCGGCCGGATCGACGACGACGGCCGCTTCGAACTGGCGGCGCAGTTCGTCGACGTCGACGCCGAGACCGCGGTGATCCTCGAGACGCCCGCCGGGAGCCGTCGCGGGACCCTCGGCGAGTTCACCGGCGACGAGGTCGAGGTCTGAGCGACCGGACGACCGGCGGATCCCGGCGGCGAGACGACCATCGGAGGACGTTCGGCCGGTCGCCCCACCGTCGGCGGCCGACCTATTTGTCCACCGTCAACAACGCGACCCGCTCGCAGACGAGCTCCTCGAGCGTCGCATCGGTCGCGGCCCGCTCCGCGTCCGTGATCTCGAAGAAATCCGCCAGCCGCTCCTCGTCCGCTTCGTCGAGGACGGACGCCTCCTCGAGGTCGAGTTCGTCGGCGAGGTCGGCGATCGCCTCCGCTTCGGCGCTCGCGGTTTCGCCGCTCGCGCGCTCGAGGCGTCCCGCCCGGTCGGCCTCGCGATCGCCGCCCGTCACCAGGATGGTCGCCGGTCCGTCGCCCGCCGCGACGCCCATCTCGAGCGCGCGCTCGATCTGGCGGCGTCCGGCCGCGTAACAGAGGATCTCCACGGCCGGATCGCGCGCGATCATCTCGCCTCGCTCGCGGGCGCGCTCGGCGCACTCGACCGCGCGCTCGAGGTGGCCGCGACCGGCGACGTAGCGCGCGTCGAACGCCTGGATGGTGACGTCGTGGCGATCCCCGACTTCGCTCAGCGTCGCGAGGACGTCGTCGAGGTCGTCCACCCTGAGGGTTCCCTCGAGCAGCTCCATCAGAAATCACCCAGGCTGGACTGGCCCTCGCCCTCGTCGTCCTCGCCCGCGGGCGCGTCCGCTTCCGCCACACGACCGGCGTCCTCGGCGGCGCCCGAGGGTGCGCCAGCGGTCTCCGCCCCGTCGGGCTTCCGGGGGGTCACGCCGTCCATCGAGGGATCTTCGCGGCCCGCGTTCTCGAGGATGGTCTCGGCCGTCTTCTCGCCGCGCAGGGCCCCGAGGATCACGCCCTTGTCGGCGTTGCGCAGGTCGGCGGGCGACTCGATCCCGACCTCGTAGAGCTGCCGGGCGCGCTTTCGACCCACGCCGCGGACGCCCACCAGCTCGAGCAGCTCCTCGCGGACCCCGTGCTCGACGCGGGCGCGGGCCTCCCGCACGGCCACGGTCCACTCGCTGTCGATCTCGGCGGCGAGCGATTCGGCGGCCCCCAGCAGCCACTCGGCCGTCTCGACCTTCCCGCGGAGGTCGCCCGGCCCGATCGAGTACCGCTCGGTGATCCGGTCTTCGTCCATCTCGTCGGCCCAGTCTTTGAGCAGCGCGCCGGTCTTCAGCGCCGCGAGCCAGTCCTCGAAGCGATCTTCCTCGTACTCGCTCGGGCGGTCGCCGAGGAGCTCGTCTTCCAGCTCGTAGTAGAGCTCGCCGTACGTGCCGTCCTCGCCCGACCGGAGGTAGAGCTCGTACATGTCGGGCGTCCGCGAGAGCAGCTGGTAGAGTCCGAGCGGCGTCGGGCGCGTTTCGGCGGACTCGAGCCCGTGGACGATCTCGGCGGCGCTCATCGGGTCGAGGTAGAGCCGCGAGACGGTGTGGCCGAGGCTGGTCGCCCGGAGTTCGACCGACGCGGCGTCGGCGTCGGCGAGATCGGCGGCGGAGGTGAAGGCGTCGGCGTCCGCCGTCCCGGTCTCGTCCCCGCCCTCGCGCTCGACGAAGTCGTTTCGCTCCAGGTAGTCGAGCACCTGGTCGGTCACCGTCTCCAGCCGGCCGCGTTCGCCCGACTGGCTGGCGTAGAGGGTCTCGCTCATGAACTCGAGGAGCCCCTCCCGGGTGCGGGCGAATCCCGAGGCGATCGTCGCCAGCACGTGGGTCCGGAGCGCGGGTTCGGCGGCCAGCTTCGACCTGACCGGCTCCGCCTCCGCCCAGACGTAGCGATCGAAGAGCCCGTCCAGATCGTCGTGGCTCTTCGCGAGCAGGACCGCCTCGCCGTAGGGGTCGAGTCCCGGCCGACCGGCTCGCCCCATCATCTGGTGGACCTCGAGGACGTCGAGGGGCGCCATCCCGCCCGCGGTGGGGTCGAACCGGCGCCAGTCGCGGACGACCACCCGGCGGGCCGGCGTGTTGACCCCGGCGGCGAGCGTGGGCGTCGCGCTGATGACCTTCAGCAGGCGGTCGCGGAAGGCGTCCTCGACGAGGGATCGGTGCTCGCTCGCCAGGCCGGCGTGGTGAAAGGCGCTTCCCTTCCTGACGCAGGCGGCCAGCGTTTGACTGGTCTCCGCGTCGCTCACGTCGAGGACGTCCTCGGCGAGTTCGGCGAGGGCCTCGCGTTCGTCGTCGTCGAGTTCGGGCGCCGTGACGCCGCCCAGCCGTCGGGCCGCCGCCTCCGCGTTGCGCCGCGAGCTGACGAACACCAACGACGACGCGCCTTCGGCGACGATGTCGCGGACGAGCGCCGCCTCCTGGTCCTCGCCGTCCTCGACGGGGACCTCGCGGGTGCTCCCGTCGTCGAAGTTGATCGCCGACCCGTAGTGGACGCCCATCTTGAGGTCGATCGGGCGCCAGTCGTCGTCGACGAGCGCGGCGTCGAGCCAGTCGGCGAGCTCGCCGGCGTTGCCCACCGTCGCCGAGAGCGCGACGACCTGCAGGGAGGGGTTGAGCTTCCTGAGCTTCGCGAGGGTCACCTCGAGGGTCGGCCCGCGGTTGCGGTCGTCGATCAGGTGCACCTCGTCGCTCACGACGCAGGTGAGCTCGGAGAGCCAGTCGGCCCCGTTTCGCACGAGCGAGTCGACCTTCTCGCTGGTGGCGACGACGATGTCCCTCGTCGCGAGCCAGTCGTCGGTGCTCTCGTAGTTGCCCGTCGTGACGCCGACGCTCACGCCGAAGGCCTCGAACGCCTCGAACTCCGCCTTCTTCTCGCTGGCGAGCGCTCGCAGCGGGACGATGTACAGCGCCTTCCCGCCGCGCTCGATCGACGACAGCATCGAGAGGGCGGCGATCATGGTCTTCCCGCTGGCGGTGGGGACGGCGGCGACGAGGTTCCCGCCGTCGGTCGCGCCCGCCTCGACCGCCTCGGCCTGGGGCGGGTAGAGCTCCTCGATCCCCTGCTCGCGGAAGTGCGAGACGGCGCCGGGCGGGAGCCCCGACAGCTCCTCGAGATTCATTGGGTAGCGTTGGGGCGTGTTCCGGTTTAAAGTGTCGTCTCCGTCGGTGGCGAATCTCCGCCGATACCCGGCCACTGTCGGCGACGGAGTGATGCGTTCGGGCGGTGAACGTCACCCGTGACCGATTCAGAGCGCGTCCTCGTCACCACGCTGGGGAACCCGGACGACGAGGCGGCGCTGCGGTACGCCCTCGAGACCTACCCCCAGGCGTCGGTGACGCTGCTCGCGGCGATCGTCCCGCTGGACGAACAGATAAGCGAGGGGCGCGTCCTCGAGCGGGGTGACGAGCGGCTCGCGCAAGCCAGAGACCGGGCCGAGTCGATCCGCGAGTCGGTGCTCGAGGGGACGGACGCCGCCTCACCGTCCCGGGTGACGGTACGGACCCGCGAAGGGCGACCCGTGGAGGTCGTCCCCGCCTACGCCGAGGAGCACGACATGGACCGGATCGTCGTCCCCGGCCACGAGGCGAGCGACGTCGTGCGCTGGCTCGTCGGCGACGGCATCCCGCGGACGATCGAGGAGCGGGCCTCGGTCCCCGTGGAGGTCCTCGAGTGAGGGCCGCGGCCGTTCCGCCGTCGCCCGACCGCGACGCTACGGGCCCACGACGACGGCGAGCGCCCGATAGACGCCGAACCCGAGGAGGACCGACGAGACGAGCGTCAGGATCCAGAAGGTGAGCGTGACGCCGATCTTCCGCCGCGAGACGCCGGCCGAGCCCGCCGCGAGGCCGCCGCCGATCACCCCCGAGAGGACGATGTTGTTGAACGAGATGGGGATGCCCAGCGCGATCGCGAGCTGGGCGATGACGAACCCCGGGACGAGCGCCGCGATCGACCGCCGGACACCCAGTTGGGCGTACTCCCTGGAGGTAGCCTGTAACAGCCGCGGTGCACCCATCCAGGCGCCGGCGAGGATGCCGGCGGCGCCGATCGAGAGCAAGACGACGCCGGGGAACCCGAGTTCGACCCGGAAGAGGTGCTCGAGCGGGCCGGTCGCGAGCCCGACCTGCGAGCCGCCGCTGGAGAACGCGACGATGCCGCCGAGGACGAGCAGGAACGTCCGGATGCCGTCCTCGACCGACGTCCGTATTCGCCTGCGGATCTCCCGGAAGGCGAGGGCGCCGAGCGCGACCGACACGAGCGGAACGAGCACCTCGACGCCGGCGACCGAGGGCGAGCCGAGCTGCCAGGAGACGAAGGCGGCGATGGTGCCCTGATCCCGCTCCGGATCGGGGAGGACCCCGAGTCGGACGTTCGCGATGATCGCGCCGACGAGGCCGGCGAGCAGCGGGACGCCGACCGTCTCGGGGACGTCGTCCCGGCGGAGCACGGTAGCCGTCGCGAAGGCGAGCCCGCCGGACATGATCGGTACGAGCGCCCAGAACGTGCCGAGGCGACGGTAGGTGCCCGTCGCCGGGTCGCCCCCGAGCGAGAGGCCGACGCCGACCATCGCGCCCGTCGTCGCGAACGCCGCCGGCACGGGGTACCGCGTGTAGATTCCGACCCCCATGAACGTCGCAGCGGTCAGCAGTCCGGCGATGGCGGCCGTGGCCGTGATGTCGACGCCGCGGATGAGGTCCGCGCCCACCGTCTCGGAGATCGCCCCGCCCTGCAACACCGCGCCGGCGCCGGCGAGCAGCCCGATGACGAACGCCGCCCGCATCGTGGAAATGGCGTTGGCGCCGATCGCGGGGGCGAACGGGGGCGAGTTGCTGTTGGCCCCGAGCACCCACGCCATGTACAGGCACGCCGCTACCGCCACGAGGACCTGAACGAACAGGACGGGTGCGATCATTCCGTCCCTCGACGGACCACGAGAACGGGGAAAAATCTGGCTCCGATCGCCGCCGCCGACGGTTCGTCGTCGGATCCGGCCCGGTCCGAGAATCGGTCGTCAGATGTGGTCCGGTCCGAGAATCGGTCGTCAGATGTGGTTCGGTCCGAGAATCGGTCGTCAGATGTGGTTCGGTCCGAGAATCGGTCGTCAGGACCGGCCCCGTCCGCCGGCTTCCGCTCCAGTCTCGCCCGGTAGTGGATCTCCCGGGGCTCCGTGTGACGGACGGCGGCGACCGTCCACGGCGTCTCGCTCGCCGCCGCCCGGAGTCGATCGGGCGAGCACAGCAGGAAGTGCAGCGCCGGTCCTACGGCCCGAACCCCCGGCTCCCACCGAGCCCGCTCGTACTCGAAGTGGAAACACCGGTGGGCGATCCCCTCGCGCGGATCCGGGCGGAAGCCGAAAAAATCCGCCCCGAGCCGCGTCGGGTCGTAGTTGTCCACCAGGCCGACGGCGTCCTCGGCCGTCACCCGCGCGAACTCCCGGAGGAGCGCGGCGATGCCGGCGAGCGAACCGCCGAGCGCGAGCTGGGTCCCGACGCAGTGTACCGCGCGGAATCGACCGTCCTCGAAGGGCAGGTCGTGCATGTCGCCGACCAGGACCCTCTCGGCGCCCATCTCTCGGGCGGTGCCGACCGCGTTCGGACTGACGTCCACCCCCACGGCGTCGACCCCGCGATCCTGGAACCAGCGAACGTGCTGGCCGGTTCCGCAGCCGACGTCGACGACGGGCCCGCGGGCGTCGGCGAGTCGTTCGAGCTCGAGTGTGGTCTCCTCGCCCCACTCGGCCCGCGGCGTGAAGTAGAACCCTTCGACGTTCCCGTCCTGGACCTCGGTCCCGTCGCGGTAGACGAGCCGTCCGGGCTCCCCGCGGTGGAAGTCGCGCATCGCTCGACCGAACGGGTCGGCGAACGTTCGTGGTCCCTCCGGCTCACGGTCGGCCGTCATGGCCTGGAATTGACGGGGCCGATAAATAAAATCCCGATGACACGTGACCCCGACTAACACGCCGCACGCCAACCGGGTCGCCGACGTCGGTCGGTGTGGAGGCGGTCGCGGTTCGTCTGTCGACGCCAGTCCGTGCGGAGGCGGTCGCGGCTCGTCTGTCGACGCCGGTTAGCGTAGGGACGGTCGTCGACCTTCGATCGACGCCGATCGGCGCGGGCCGTCTCCGCGGCCGATTCCCGCCATCGCTTTATTCCGGCACGCCGAACCGTCGCACATGAAGATCGAGTTCGACGAGGACGTTTGCATCGGCATGTACCAGTGCGTCGCCGAGTGGAGCGAGTTCGAGAAGGACAAAGATCGGGGGAAGGCGGTCCTCAACGACGCCGAGGAGGTCGAGGACGGCGTCTTCGTCCGCGAGGTGCCCGAGGACGCCGAGCTCGACGCCAAGTTCGCCGCCCGAACCTGTCCCGTCGACGCGATCACCGTCTACGACGACGACGGCGAGCAGTTGATCCCCTGACGTCGTTCGGGTCCGCCGTCGCGTTCGCTGTTTTCGTTCCGACAAGTTTCTCCCCTCACCGCGCCAGCGCCGCGTCCACGAGCGCCGCTTGCGCGTCCCGGAGCAGGGTCGAGGCCGCGCTCTCGGAACAGTCGAGCGCGTCACCGACTCGCTGGACCCGGCCGTCAGGGTGAGTCTCGACCTCGGGACCGTCGAGCTGCGGGTCCGGAAGCGGTGACTCGGTTGCGAGGGTTCGAAACCGCCCGGCCGACCGCCGTTCGCGAAAATTCCCGATCGACGCCTACGCGATCTTCTCGTACTGCTCTTCGAGCTTGTCGGCGGCCTCGGCGAGTTGCTGCTCCTCGAGGTCCGAGAGCTCCCACTCGACGATCTCCTCGACGCCGTTCGCCCCGAGCTTGCAGGGGACGCCGAAGGCCGTACCTTCGTGACCGTACTCCCCGTCGAGTTTCACGCTGCAGGGCAGCACCTCGCCGGTGTCCCGGAGGATCGCCTCGACCGTGTGGGCGACGCCGGTCGCGGGGCCCCACTGGGTGGCGCCTTTCTTCTCGATGACGTTCATCGCGCTCTCTGTGAGCTCGCCGAGGAGCTCGTCCTTCACGTCGTCCGTGAACTCGAGGTCACGACCGTTCACGCGGACCTTCGAGAAGACGGGGACCTGGGCGTCGCCGTGCTCGCCGAGGATGGTGGCGTCGACGTTGCCGACGGGCGCGTCGTACCGCCGGGAGATGACGTACCGGAACCGGGCGGAGTCGAGGCGGCCGCCGAAGCCGATGACGTGCTCGCGGGCGCGGTCGCCGGCCTCGTAGAGGTGGCGGTTGAGGAGGTCGACCGGGTTCGAGGTCGTGACCGACACGTAGTCGTCGTTGTACTCGTCGAGCGAGGACTGGATGTCCTCCATGATCGGCGCGTTGTCGCCGGCGAGGTCGATCCGGGTCTGGCCCGGCGAGCGAGGGATGCCCGCCGTGATCACGACGACGTCCGACCCCTGGGTCGCCTCGTAGTCGCCCTGGCGGACGACGGTGTTCGAGTCGTAGGCGATGCCGTGGTTGGTGTCGGCCGCCTGCCCGATAGTCGTGTCCTCCTGATCCGGGATGTCGACGAAGACGAGCTCGTCGACGACGTCGCGGAGCGCCAGGTTGTACCCTGCGGCGGCGCCAACCGTCCCGGCGGCACCGATCACGCTGACTTTCGACATAACGCGTGAATCTCCGCCCGGCGCCTCGTTAAATCCGTCGAATGTCGGCGCCTCGGACAATTTGACGAGGTGGAATACGTCGATCGTCGAACTCGCGGTCGGCGATCGGCCGGCGGCCGAACGGCTTCGGTCGGCGGCCCGTTCGAGCGTGTCGGTCGGCGCGCGACGCCCCTCGCCCGTTCCCCAACGGCTAACTCGCCGCTCCGCGCACCGACGGACATGCGCCGGAACGATCGCGCCATCGCCCGCTTCACGATGATCGGGCACGCGACGTTCCACTCCTACGAGCTCGCGATCCCGCTGTTCGTCGTCGTCTGGCTCGACGTCTTCGACGTCTCGCCGGCCGTCCTGGGCACGGTCGTCGCGGTCGGCTACGGGCTCGTCGGCGTCGGCGCGCTACCGAGCGGGGCGCTCGCGGACGCCTACGGCTCGAAGCGCCTCGTCGTCCTCTCGATGGCCGGCATGGGCGCCGGCTTCGCGCTCGTCGCGCTCGCGCCGACGATCTGGATCCTGGCGCTCGCGCTCGTCTGCTGGGGCGCCGCGGCGAGTCTCTACCACCCCGCCGGCCTCTCGCTCATCACCCGCGGGGCCGAGCGGCGGGGAACGGTCCTCGCCTACCACGGCGTCGCGGGCAACGTGGGCACCGCCG
>SKPV01000259.1 GCA_007119345.1 Halovivax sp. | reverse complement strand
GTAGTCGACGATACGCTGGGCGGGTCGACCCGGCACGACGTCCGTCTCGACCCGGATCGTCTCCGGATCTAGCGCCTCGAGGACGCGACTCCGGGCCCGCTCACACAGCGTCTCGCCGCGTTCGAAAGCGAGGTCGTACATCTCGGCGTCGTAGGTGCCGCCTCTGGCCGCCGACGTGAACGCCTCCGACGGCTCGACGACGTGAAGTAGCGAGAGGCGGTCGACGTCGTCGACGTCGATCGCGTGTTCGAGCGCGGCCCACGCTGGCTCCGAGTCGTCCAGTGGTACGAGCAATTGCTGTCCCATACTCGTCTGGAGGCGAGCCGGCACCCTCACTCGGTTGCACGGCTCCCGGCTCGCGGGTCTCAGCCGATCGTTTTACGGTTCCATGACGTGTCCGTCCAGCCATGGAGTCGAGTCAGTCGCGAGCCGGGCTGGTGGCGCTACTCGTGATGGCGGCCCTCGCGACGCTCCTCGTCCACGCGGTTTACGTGCCGCGACACTTCCCCGGCGAGTACTTCCGGGCGATTCCGTACCTGATCGTGGGCTGGGTGGCCTACACCGTCGTCTTCTACGCCGTCGGCCGCCTCGTCGCCGAGCCGCCGGACCTCCCCAGTATGCGGTCGGGCGACATCGGCGTCGCGCTCGTCCTGGGCACGCTGCTCGTCGCCCTCGTGCTCGATACGGGCGGGCTCAGTCCCCGACTCGTTCCCGAAGCGTACGGCCTGCTGGCGATCGTCCTCTACGCTGGGCTCGCGCTGGTCGGCTGGTCGATGGGCCAGCGAACGCGGGCGATCAACCGGATCGCCGGCGTGGAGTGACTCCCGCCCGCGCCGGGTGAACCCGATCGGGTGGCGATCGGCCGGTCAGTCGCTGGCTGCAGCGACGTCGGTGTCGACGACGAGTACCCGACAGTCGCCGACCCGGATCACGTGGTCGGCGACGCTGCCGACGGCCATCCGGTGGAGCCCGCCTCGGCCCCGACTACCCATCACGATCAGATCGGCGTCGATCTCGCGGGCATATTCGAGAATCGCTTCGCCCGGCGGACCCGACCGGACCGTCCCCTCCACGTCCACACCGGCCGCCTCGGCGCGGTCGACGATACCGACGACGAACTCCTCCGCGCGCTCGGTGAGCGCCTCGGACGGTCGCGCAGCGTCACCCGGGAGTTTGAGGTCACCGAGAGGCCCGGGATCGGCTATCGAGAGGACGTGCATGGTCGCACCCTGGTCAGCCGCCAACTCGATCGCGTCGTCCGCCGCGGCCTCGGCGTGTTCGCTGCCGTCGGTCGGAACGAGGATTCGGTCGAACATGGGTGGACGTTGGCGCGACGGACCGAAAACGTTCGTGTCGTTTCCGGCTGCGGGAGTACGGGTCCCTCGTCGGAAACGCAGCGACCGGACTCGAACCCCCGAACCAGGCCTCTCAGTCCGAACGGGGTGGGTCCCGAGTGCCTCGGTCCGAACTGCTTCGGAGACGTACGACTTCGGACGCGAAGGTTTCGGACACGAACCGCTTCGTCCCCGAACGGTTTCGGACTTGAAAAACGTCGGTCCGTTCGCCCCTGTGGCCGGGATAGGGAGCTTGAAAACGCGCGGGAGCGTACACTTGAACATGCACCCGGTTCGCGCGATCGACGCACTCTTTCTGTACGCAGGGCTGTGCTTTCTCGCCTACGGCGGACTCGTCTACGGGCTGGCGGATCGTCTCGCCCTGCTAGCCTACGGGGCCACGGGAACGATCTTCCTCGCGATCGGGGCTCACGGCCTCACGCGTCCCATCGAGGAGCGCGACCGGACCGCGTTCGGCATCGCGGGCTACGTGCTCGCCGCGCTCTGCGTGGCGCTGACGCTCTTGCTGGTCTCGAGTGCGTTCCTCGCGTAAACGCTGCCGCCGGACGGCCCGTCTCAGACGTCCCGCCGCCTGAACCAGAGGACGCTTCCGACGAGCAGTGCGAGCGTCATCGTGACGAGGACGATCACGCTCACGAGGTCGTACGTCCCGTCGAGCAGGATCTCGTTGGGATCGTAGTGGCGCGACGGTCCGACGAGACCCACGTCCTCGTAGTCGGTGTCGGTGACGAGCGACTCGACCAGGAAGAGCCCGAACGTGACGCCGAGGGCGATCCGCTGAGCGATGCCAGTTCGGTCGACGGCGACCGACGCGACCAGACCGATGCCGGCACAGGCGAAGAGGTAGGGGATCGACAGCAGGTGGACGGCCGCCAGGTCCGCCCCGGCGATCGGCTCGTCGATCGCGACGGCGCTGACGTAGACGACGAGCGGCGTCACCACGTTGACGAGGACGATCGGCACGGCAAGCGCGGCGAACTTTTCCGTGACCAGGCGGGCCCGCGAGACCGGAAGCGAGAGCGTGATGTCCATGCGCCCGCGCTCGACGTCGTCGGCGACGGTGCCCGCGCCGAGGTAGGCGAGGTAGAGCCCGAGCATGATGATCCAGCCGAAGACGTAGAGCTCGAACGCGAGGAATCCCTCCAGGGTGGCCATCGTGCGAATGTCGAACAGACGAAGCATGGACTCCGGCATAGTCTCGAGCAGCTGATCCTCGTCGAACGCCTCGCTGTAGGAGGGATAGATCCAGATGACCAGCGCCGCCAGCGCGGACATGGCGATCGAGAGGTAGAGGCTTCCCCGAACGCGGTTCGACCCCTCGTATCGGGTAAACTCAAGCATCGACGTCACCTCCGGCAGCCGCGTCGCTCGGCTGTCGAGCGCGGCGGCCCTCGTTCGTCTCGCCGTTTCCATCGCCGTAAAAGCGCATGAAGACGTCCTCGAGTGGTGCCTCCTCGATCGAGCAGTCGAGTAACGCGAGATCGGGGAGTTCCGCGACGACGGCGTTGACGTCGCCAGTAAAGGTGAACGTGCAGTCGGTGACGACGCCCGTCTCGTCGGCTTCGCCCGCCGAGACGCTCGTCTCCACGTCGTAGACGCCGTCGACGTCGAAAATTCCGGACGGGAGCTCCCCGGCGACCCGCAGCCGGACCACCTTCCCGCTCCTGCCGATCAGCGACTCGACGGGCTCTACGGTCACCAGCCGGCCGTCGCGGATGACGCCGACGCGATCACAGAGCCGACGCACCTCGCCGAGGATGTGCGAGGAGAAGAAGACGGTGAGTCCGTCGTCGCGCTCGCCGCGGACGAACTCCGCGAAGCGCTGTTTCATCAGCGGATCGAGACCGCTCGTCGGCTCGTCGAGGATCACCAGGTCGGGGTCGTG
>SKPV01000037.1 GCA_007119345.1 Halovivax sp. | reverse complement strand
TCCAGGTCGACGACCGGTTCCGGACGCGTCGCCGACCCCTCAACTGTCCTCGGATCGGACCGTCAGGTAGTGGCCGTCCGGGTCGCGGATCACCGCTTCGTCGGACCCGTATTCGACCTCGCAGGCGCGATCCGCGACGGCGGCGGCCGCGTCGGCCGGTTCCGGTGCGCGAAAGCCGACGTCGACGTGGACGCCGCCGCGGGCGTCGGCGATGCCCAGCTGTGGTTCCCACAGCTCGATCGCCACCGGCCCCTGCATGCGCACCCGCCGGCGCTCCTCGCCGCGGTCGACCGTCTCGAACCCCAACACCTCGTAGAACGACTCGGCACGCTCCAGCGACTCGACCTCGAGGGCGATCTCGAAGATGCCGTCGACGCCCGGACCCGCCACGTCCCGCTGGCCGAGTTCGACGCAGTTGCCGTCCGGATCGTACAGGTACAGCGATCGGACGTCGCCGAAGCGCGATTCGGCCAGCTCGTGTGTCGCGGCGAGTCGGTCCCACCAGTCGTCGTACTCGCCGACGGGAATCGAACAGGCGTAGTGGGTGTGCAAGCCGCCGCGCGGGACGCCGGACGGTCGCCTGAGAACCAGTTCGCTGTCGCCGGCCGCGTAGCGGACCTCGTCGACGGCGTCCGCGCGGACCGACAGATCGAGCCGCTCCTCGTAGAACGACCGCGCCGGGTCGAGGTACTTCACCTCGAGCGCGAGCCAGGCGAGACCGGTGAGCATGCCGCGTGGTATTCCGGGGAGCGATATAGAGTCGTCGCCGTTCGGGCGGCCGGAGCATCGTTCCCGCGGAACCGTCCGCGGAACGCACCACTTAACCGGCGGTGTTGCGTGGGACCCCCTGAGAGCACGATGGCCGATCTACCGGACGAGTTCGACTGCACCATCACCAACTGGGAGTACATCTACGGGCTCTGTCACGACGTCAGCGACCGGGTCCGGGCGGACGCCTTCGAGCCCGACGTGATCGTCGCCCTCGCCAGGGGCGGCTGGTTCGCGGGCCGGTGTTGCTGTGACTTCCTCGGACTCGACGACCTGACGAGCCTGAAGATGGAACACTACGTCGGCACGGCACAGAAGTCGGGCGAGCCGACGGTCCGCTACCCGATGCCGGAGGGCAGCGTCGCGGGCAAGGACGTGCTGATCATCGACGACATCGCCGACACCGGCGGCTCGATCAGCCACGCGTTCGAGTACGTCACCGACCGGGACGCCGACGAGGTCCGCACCGCCACGCTCCAGTTGCTCGGGACCAGCGAGTTCGAGCCCGATTACGTCGGCGAACGCCTGGAGGAGTGGACCTGGATCGTCTATCCCTGGAACTTCATCGAGGACATGGTCGACCTGATCTCGGGCGTGATGGCGAAGGCGGACGGGACGACGTTCACGGCCGACGAGATCCGCCACCTCCTCGCGGCCTACCACGACGTCCAGCGCATCGAGATGGAGATCGCCCAGCCGAACCGCCTGCCAGAGGTCCTCACGGAGATGGAACGGCGCGGTGCGATCGATTCCGCGGGACCGGACGAGTGGCGACTCGTCGAGTGACGACCGACCCCGTTCAGTCCGCCAGCGCCTCGCTGGGCTCGGCCTCGACCGTCACCTGCTGGATCCAGAGGTCGCCGAACAGCTCGTCCTGTTCGAGCCGGACGCGCCCGCGGTGAGCCAGAAAGAGCAGCGCGAGGTAGGTCATCACCCGCGAGCCGCCGGCGCCTTCGATCTCGGCGAACAGCACCTCCTCGCGACCGGCCTCGTAGTGGGGTTCGAGCGCGTCTTCGACCTCCGCGATGACGTCCTCGATGTCCTCGGCGTGTTGGGTGTGGGTGACGTCGTCGGCCGTCGGTTCGTCGACGCCCCGGTAGGCGTCCCCCGAGTGGTAGCTGAGCTCCTGGACCCCGCGGTTGAACCCGCGCGGCGAACCCGAGGTGTCGTAGCTCCGCGAGCGCTTCCACCACGAGCCTCGCTCGGCCTCCCTGAGCTCGCGGACCAGTTCGTCGAGCGTCTCCGGCTTGCCCCGGGCGTGCTTGCGATCGAGGCGTCGCTCCATCTCCGCTTCGAGGCGCTCGACCGGATCGAACCCCGGCGCACCGTCTCCGTCCGCCGGCGCCCCCTCCCCCGAGAACGGCGCCTCCCAGGGCGGTAGCTCCTCCTCGTCGGGTTCGTCCGAACTGAACAGCACGTCGCTCTTCATCCGAAGCAACACGCTCGCGTAGAACAACGCCCGACCCGACGTGCGGAGGTCCGCCTCGTCGAGCGCCGCGAGGAATTTGTCCGTCACGTGGACGATGTCGATGTCCCACGGGTCGATCTCGCCGTTCTTCGCGAGCTGGACGAGGAGTTCGACCGGCTGGACGTCCTCGTCGTCCGCGGAATCGCCGGCCGCGTCGGCGTCGACGAGGTCCGCCGCGTCGGCCCCGACGAGATCCGCCGCGTCGTCGGTCGACTCGGACTCGCCGGTCGCTCCCGTACCCGCACTCGTTTCCTCGCCGACAGTCGACGACTCCTCGCCCCCTCCGTCGTCGAAGTCGAACGCGGCTGCGTCGGGTCCGCCGGGCGGGTCGCGCTCCTCGTGACCGACGATGTTCAGTGGGATGTCGTCCCCGGATTCGGGTTCTGAGGGCGCATCGGAATCGCCGTCCGGTGGTTCCGAGGATGCAGTCGTCGCCTCCGGTTCAGCCGCGTCTCGCGGGTCGTCGCTACGCTCCTCCCCGCTCGCGATTCCCGAGGATTCCGTCGTCGCCTTCGGCTCCTCGGAATCCTCGCTAGTCACCAGCCGGCACCTCCTCACCACCGCTGAGGTCGATCCCCGTCACCGCGCTCACGTTGTCCTGTTGCATCGTCACCCCGATCGCGCGCTCGGAGCGGTCGAGCATGGCCTGGCGGTGGGAGACGACGACGAACTGGGCCTGGCCGGCCAGTTCGTCGACCATCCGTCCGACGCGTTCGGCGTTGACCGCGTCGAGGAAGGCGTCGACCTCGTCCAGCGCGTAGAACGGCGCGGGGTTGTGACGCTGGATCGCGAAGATGAACGCCAGCGCGGTCAGGGACTTCTCCCCCCCGGACATCGCGTCGAGGCGCTGGATCGGCTTGTCGCCCGGCTGAGCCTTCATCGTCAGCCCGCCCTCGAAGGGATCGTCCTCGTCCTCGAGGTGCAGCGAGCCGGTGCCCTCCGAGAGCTGCTCGAAGATGTCCGTGAAGTGTGCGTTGATGGACTCGTAGGCGTCCATGAACGTCTCTTTCTTCTGTCGTTCGTAGCGATCGATCCGTTCGCGGATGCCGGCGGCTTCCTCCTCAAGCGTGGCCTTGTTGTCCTCGAGTTCCTCCAGGTCGGTGCGGACCTCGTCGTACTCGTCGATGGCCAGCATGTTCACCGGTTCGAGCGCGTCCATGTCGGCCTGGAGCAGATCGATCGTCTCGACGACCGTGTCGTGGTCGGGGACGTCCTCGGGGTCGTACTCGCCGACTTCGTCCTCCAGGGCGTCGATCTCCCACTCGAGAGCCTCTCCCCGCTCCTCGGCGCTCCGGAGTTTCGACTCGACGTCGTCGACCGCGTTCTGGGCTTCGTCGCGCGCGTCTCGGGCGTCCCCGAGTTCCTCTTTGAGGTCCTCGCGCTCGCCTTTGAGCTCGGCGAGTTCGGATTCGAGTTCGGCGACCGCCTCGCGTTTCGCCTCGAGGCGTTCTTCCTGGGCGTCGATCTCTTCCTCGCAGGCGTCGATGCGCTCTTCGTATTCGGCCTTGCGGTTCTGGGCGGTCTCGATGTCGTCGTGGAGATCCTCGATGGCTTCCTCCGCGTAGGACTTCTCGAGTTCGAACTCGTTGAGCCGTCCGTCGAGGCCGTCGATCCGGTCCTCGCGCTCGTCGATCTCCGCTTCGATCTCCTCGATCCGGCTCGTGAGCTCGGGAATCTTCGAATCGGCGAGCTCGGCCTCCAGCTCCGCGATCTCGGCCTCGATCTCCTCGATTTCACCCTGTTTCGCTTCGATCCGGCCGGAGATCTCGGTCATCTCCTCGTCGACCGACTCGCGCTCCTCGCGGAGCTCCTCGAGTTCGTCCTCTAGATCCGCGATCTCGCCGTCGAGGCGTTCTCGCTGGTCGTCGATCTTCTCGATCTCGTTCTCGATCGAGCGGACCTCGTCGGCCGCGTCGGTCTGGCGATCGCGAGCGTCGTCCAGCCGGGATTCGACGCCGCGAAGCTCCTCGCGGAGTTCGTCGCGCTGTTCCTGGAGCTCGGTGATCTGGGTGGCGACGCGCTCTAACTTGCCCCGACCGTCGGTGGAGAACGAGTATCGCGAGCCCTTGCGGGAGCCGCCGGTCATCGCCCCGCTCTTCTCGACGAGGTCGCCGTCGAGCGTGACCATGCGGTAGTCGCCCATGTATGCGCGTGCGGTGTCCAGGTCCTCGACGACCAGCGTGTCGCCGAGTACGTACGAAAAGATCCCCGCGTACTCGGCGTCGAAGTCGACCAGGTTGTACGCGAAGTCGACGACGCCCGGATCCGACGGGGCCGACGGCAGGTTCCGGGTGTACATCTCCGTCATCGGGAGGAAGGTCGCGCGTCCCGCGTTGCGGGACTTCAGGTGGTCGATACACTGCTGACCGACGCCGTCGTCGTCGACGACGACGTTGGCAAGCCGGCCCCCGGCGGCAGTCTCGCAGGCGACGGCGTACTCGCCGGGGACGCTGCCCAGCTGGGCGACCGCCCCGTGAACGCCGTCGAAGCCGGCGTTGAGGATCGTGGTCACCGCCCGGCCGAACGAGGAGTCGCCGCTCTCGCCCGCCTTGGCCTCCAGTTCCGCGTACTCCTGCTGTTTGGCCTGGAGCTCGTCCTCGAGGTCGTCGAGGTCGCTCTGGTGCTGGAACCGCTCGCGCTTGAGGTCCTGGACGACCCCTTCGATGTTCTCGCGGTTCTTCTCGGCCTTCTCGAGTTCGCGCTCGAGTTCGGCCCGTTCGTCGTCCAGCTCGGGCACCAGCGCCCGGGTCTCCTCGATCTCGGACTCGGCCTCCGCGATGGCGTTCGAGCGCCGGCGCGCCTGGTCGAGCAGGCGGTCCTGCTCGCGCTGGAGGTCGTTCTTCGCGGTCTTCGCTTCCTCGAGGGCGTCCTTGCGATCGGCGAGGTCGGCTTTCACTTCGTCGTACTCGGTGTCGACGTTCTCGAGTTCCGCTTCGAGCTCGGCGACGGTCGCTTCGCGCTCCTGTATCTCCGATTTCACCGAGGCCTTCTCGAGCTTGCACTCGCGCATCTCGCCATCGAGTTCCTCGACGCGCTCTTGCTTCCGGTCGATCTGGACGAACGCCTCCCGACGGTCGGCCTCGGCCTCCTCGATTCGTTCCTCGCAGGTCTCGATGCGATCCTCGAGCCGGGAGATCTCGCCTTTGACCTCCTCGATCTCGCTTTTGATCCGCAGCTGCTCGTCCTCGCCCTTCCGCTCGATCTCCGCGTTGAGATCCTCGAGGTCCTCCTGCAAGCGGACTACGGCGCCGTGCTTCTCGTCGAGCTCGCGATGGAGTTCCTCGAGATCGGCTTCCAGGGTGGTGATCCGCTCCGTGACCTCCGCGAGTTCCTCGCGTTTTTCCTCGAGTTCGCTCGCCTTGAGGTAGCCCTCGTACTCCGCCTTCTCGCGGCGGAGTCGACGGTATCGGAGCGCGGTCTGACGCTCGTCTTCGAGCTGGTCCAGTCGGTCGCGCTTTTCCTCGATGCGCAGTTCCGCCTCGTCGATGCGCTCCTGGACGACCTCGAGTTCCTCGAATGCGTCGGCCTTCTTGGCGTCGAACTCGGCGACGCCGGCGATCTCGTCGATGATCTCCCGCCGGTTGTGCGGGGTCATGTTGATGATCTCGGTGACGTCGCCCTGCATCACGACGTTGTACCCCTCGGGGGCGACGCCCGCCTGGGCCAGCAGGTCCTTGATGTCGGTGAGGTTGACCGAGCGGCCGTTGAGGTAGTAGTACGAGTAGTAGTTGTCCTCGGTCTGTTTGACCCGCCGACGGATGCGGATCTCGTCGACGTCGCCGACGTCCTCCGTGCCGGCGGCCGAGGCGACCTGCGAGCGGTCGAGGGTGCGATCGGCGTTGTCGAGGACGACCTCGACCTCGGCCTCCCGCGCGCCGCCGGGGTGGTCGCCGTCGTCGTAGCCGGGATTGTAGATCAGATCCGTCAACTTCTCCGCGCGGATGCCCCTGGTCCTCGCGAGCCCGAGCGCGAAGAGCACGGCGTCGATGATGTTCGACTTCCCGGAGCCGTTCGGGCCGGTGACGACGGTGAAGTCCTCGTAGAACGGGATCCGGGTCTTTCGCCCGAAGCTCTTGAAGTTGTCGAGGACCAGCGCCTTGATGTGCATTCCTGGAGGACCTCCGCGTCATCGACGGAGCCGTTCTCCGGCGGATTCGTCGTCGACTCGTTACGCGACGATGATTTCGTCGGTACGTGACTCTTGTGGCTCGTCGTCCGCTTCACCCTCGTCGGCGCCCTCGACATCGTCTTCGACCTCGGTGGCCGCCTCGGCCGTCGCCGCCTCGACGTCGTCCGGCGCCGCCTGGGGCGTCTCGACGGGTCGACGATCCGGCACGCGACTCGGCGGCTGCGTGTCGAGCGCGTTCTCCAGCACTCTGATCCGTTCTTTCGATTCGACGAGTTCCTCGGTGAGGCCCTCGACCGTCGACTCGAGCTCCGCTACGGTGGACTCGAGCTTCTCGACGCGATTTTTCGGCATATGCCCTATGGACAGTTACTGGCACTTAAACGTGCGTCAGACAAACATAACTTCCCAGTCATATTTGCGAGCGGACGACGTCATCGCCGTCATCGCCGCCGGTCGAAGGACGATGGCGCCGAACCGAGAGGGCCCGCGATGCGCGCTCCAGATAACCGAAGTCTCTCGAATGTTCCCCGGATGGCGTGTACCCGTTCGAGCGAACGTTCGAGCTGAACCGACGGCAGTCCATGGTCCGTAATAGATGAACTCACGCCCGCGAAAGACTGTCACGGCGCGTGTTTTCGGTCATGGCGCGTGTTTTCGGGAGGTAATCCGGCGTTACGGGCCTGCGTCGACTCGACCGTTAACATGTGCACGCCCCACTACTTGGAGTGATATTCACTATCATGTATCATGGCGTTTCAGCCAGCGGAGGGTGCACACGAGTCATGACGGAAGTACCAGCCACGGACGACCCCAATGACGGCGGGATCGACCGTAGAGACGCGCTAAAACTGCTCGGGGGCTCGGCGATCGCCGTCGCGCTCGCCGGCTGTTCGGACCTCCTCGAGGACGACGACGATCCGATCGAGGATGCGGACGTCCCCGACGAGCCGATCGAGGCCGGGCTGCAGACGTTTCTGGAGGGAGCTCCGGCGGTGCTCGGCGTGCAAGCCGAGTACGGCGCCGAGACGGCGGTTCGGCGCATCAACGACAACGGCGGCGTCGCCGGTCGCGACATCGAACTCGAAGTCATCGAGGAGGGCGAGGAGGCACTGGAGAATTACCAGCAGTTCGTCGACGACGGGAAGGACGTCACCTTCGGGCCGATCTCGAGCGGCAATCACGAGGCGATGGTCCCGGAGATCAACGACCAGGGCGTCATCAACGTGGCCACCGACGGGACGGTGACGACGCTCTACGAGGAGGACTTCACGCCCGAGGACAACACGTACTCCTTCCGGTTCCAGAACCACGACGTGATGGAGGCGCTGGCCGCTGCCGTCGAAGCGGTCGAGGTTCTCGGCGAGGACGAGATCGACTCGTACGCGGGGATCAATCCGGGCTACGCGTTCGGTTTCGACGAACAAGAGCTCTTCGCGGCCGCCATCGAACAGCTGACGGGTGCGGAGGAGGTCTACGAAGGGTTCCCCGACCTCGGGACCGACGACATGTCGACGCACATCGCCGAGGTCAACAGCGAGGAGCCGGACGTCCTGTTCACGAGTTGCTGGGGCGGAGACGCGACGCTCCTTCTCGAACAGGCCCACGGTGCCGACATGTTCGACAACGTCGAACTCGTCGTCGGCCCCGTCCTCTACGGCTCCGCGAACGACCTCAGCGAGGACCTCACCGACGGACCGATCCGCACGGGCTCGCGTAACTTCTACTGGGACCAGCCCAGCACCGACCGGTGGAGTCCGGGAGCAGATCTCTTCGAGGAAGTCCAGGACGAGTACGGCGTCGTCCCTACCGCACACTTCATGAGCGGATACGGCGCCGTCGCGGCGTGGGCGACGGCCGCGGAGAAGGCCGTCAGAGTCCTCGGCGGCTGGCCCGAGCAGGAGACGCTCGCGGAGATGCTCGTCAACCACGGCTTCTACACGCCGGCCGGCTACCACACCATCGGGTCGGACCATCAGGGCTACTCGAACGCCCACTTCGGCTCGCTGGAGTGGTCCGACGACCTCGACGCCGCGATCATCGAGGAGGTCAACGTCTACGACCCGAAGAACGTGTCGCCGCCGCCAGGGCAGACCTCCCGGGACTGGATCGGCGAGTGGTAGCCCGGGGTGCAGATTCTTTGACTCCAATGACCTACACGTTCGAGTCGACGAAATCCGACGGTTCACCGAGAGGTGAGTGAGATCGATGCTGGCAGACTTCCTCACGCACACGCTCAACGGGCTCTACTACGGATTCATCCTGTTCATGATCGCGGCTGGGCTGACGATCATCTTCGGCGTGCTCGGCATCCTGAACCTGGCCCACGGGGAGCTCTACGCGCTCGGCGCGTTCGTCACCTTCAGCATCCTCGGCTACCTCACCGGCTTCGTCGCTAGTCCGACGGACCCGGTGACGGCGCTGATCTTCGGCGTGGTCGTCCTGGTCGGGGCGCTCGCAGCCGCGGCGATCTTGCTCCCGCTGGGCGCCGCCGTCGAAGCCGTGTTCGTCAGACCGATATACGACCGCCACGAGGTGTATCAGCTGTTGTTGACCTACGCGTTACTGTTGATCTTCGTGGACGTGATGAAATTCGGCTGGGGGGCGACGCCGGTCGACCCGGGCGTCTACAGCAGTCTCAACCGGATTCCGACGACCGAATTGCTCGGGTTCGGCTACCCGAGTTACAACGTCCTCGTGATGCTCGTCGGGCTGGCGGTGTTCCTCTGGCTCCTCTGGTTCTTCGACCGGTCGAAGACCGGGCGGATCGTCCGCGCGACCGCGATCAATCGGGACATGGCGACGGCCATCGGCGTGAGTACCGACCGGACGTTCACCCTCGTCTTCGCGATGGGCGCGTTCTTCGCCGGCTTCGGCGGCGCGATGGTCAGCATCGGTCCCGGCACCGCGTTCCTCGAGATGGGGCTCGATCCGCTGGTGCTGTCGTTCGTCGTCATCGTCATCGGCGGGCTCGGGAGCCTCAAGGGCGCCTTCGTCGGTGCGCTGCTCGTCGGCGTCATCAGTCGGTGGGCGACCTGGCAGTACCCGCCGATCGAGCTCGCCGCGCCGTTCGCGGTGATGCTGATCATCCTGCTGCTGAAACCCGAAGGGCTGTTCGGCACGTGGGGTGAGATCGAATGACCCCCAGCTCGCCGATCGAGGAGCGCGACGGTCGAACGGCGGTCCGGGTCCCGCTGACGCGCGGACTCACGCTGACGCCCGTTCAGACGGCCCTCGCGATGCTCGGCATCCTGACGTTGCTGTGCCTGCCGTTCCTCGCCGGACTCGTCGGCCTGTCCTGGAGCCGGTTGTTCAGGGGCCTCCTGTTCGGCCTCGCCGCGGTCGGGTTGAACCTGCTGCTGCGTCACACCCACCTGGTCTCGTTCGGTCACGCGGCGTTCTTCGGCGCCGGCGCGTACGCGGTCGCGGTCCTCGCCGCGCACTACGAGGTGTCGGAGGGACTGCTGTTGCTCGCGGGCGCCGTGATCGTCGGGACGCTCGTGGCGGTGATCATCGGATACT
Organism: Halovivax sp.; assembly: GCA_007119345.1. Lineage (GTDB taxonomy): Archaea > Halobacteriota > Halobacteria > Halobacteriales > Natrialbaceae > Halovivax. The sequence goes on along the minus strand of SKPV01000037.1, from coordinate 22,595 downwards.
TCGTCGCGGGCTACGTGGACATCTACTTCGCGCTGCTCACCCTGGCGTTCAACCAGGTGATGTTCGCCACCGTGTTTCGCAGCGGCTACTTCAACTACAACGACGGACTCGCCATCCGGATCGGCGGGGACAGGCCGACCCTGTTCGGCCTCGAGTGGACGACGATGGGGTACGAGCTCGTCCTCTACTACTCGACCATCGTGCTCATGCTGATCATGCTGCTGGGGATGTGGAAGCTCGTCCACTCGCCGTTCGGCCGCGCGCTCGACGCGATCGGGCAAGATCGCACGCGGGCGCGGTTCATCGGGATCCCCGTCGAAAAGTACGTCTGGATCTCGTTCTCGATCTCCGGGCTGTACGGCGCCTTCGCCGGCGGCGTGTACGCGCTGCTTCGGCTCCACGTCCAGCCCGAACCGGTCCTCTACGTGTTCGTCTCCGGCGAGATCCTGTTCATGGCGATCCTCGGAGGATTTACCACGCTCGTGGGTCCGCTCGTTGGCGGGGTGATCCTCGTCTATTTGCTCGAGTACGCCCGATTCGAGACGGAGTACTACCACGCGCTGACCGGGCTCATCCTGCTCGCGATCGTCTTCTTCATGCCGAAAGGCGTGGTCGGGTCGCTTCCCGACTTCGGCGCGGGTCTCTCTCGCAGACGGAACGATCCCTCGCTCGTTCGGGACGACGTCAGGCGCATCAGCGCGTCCGTCCGAAACGGGCTGAACCGCGGGCTAACCACGGCCCGGATCATCGTGTTCGGGGTGAAATGAAATGCTCGAAGCACGCGACCTACGGAAGGAATTCGGAGAGCTCCGCGCCACCGACGACGTCTCGCTCGAGTTCGGTCGGACCGCCGGCGAGATGGTGTTCATCGTCGGTCCGAACGGCGCCGGAAAGACCACGCTCGTGAACCTGTTGACCGGGCTGCTCGAACCCGACCGGGGCTCGGTCGTCGTCCACCGCGAGGAGAACGGCGAGACCGTCGAGGAGGACGTGACGAACGTCCCGCCCGCCGACCGAGTCAAATCCGGCCTCGTCAGGAGCTTTCAGATCGTCCACGTCTTCGAGGAGATGACGGTCCGAGGGAACGTTCGCACCGCCGTGCTCTCGCGGTTCGATAAAACGCTGAGCATGCGGTCGCGCGACGACCAGCACGACGAAGTCGAACGAACGGTGGACGATCTGCTCGAACGGTTCCGACTCGAGGACATCGAGAACGAACTGGCCGAGACGCTGCCCCACGGCGATCGGAAGCTGCTCGACGTCGCGATGTCGTTCGGCCTCGACCCCCAGTACCTGCTGCTCGACGAGCCGACATCGGGGGTGGCGACGCGCGAGAAGGAGTACGTCATCGAGACCATCGTCGAGGCCAGCGAGGCCGAGGACGTGACGACCGTGACGATCGAGCACGACATGGACCTCGTCAAAGCTTACGCGGACCGACTCGTCGTCCTGCACGAGGGTCGGGTGTTCCGCGAAGGCGACCCGGAGCTGCTCGACACCGACTCGGAGCTTCGTCGAGTCCTCCTGGGGGTGGACGAATGAGCCCGACCGATCCGGACGCCGAGTTCGGGGTCGATGGGGACGTCGACGGCGATACGGACGACGAGGCCGACTCGCGTGCCGGCGGCGCCCCCGGAGGCGACCCGCTGCTCGAGGTGTCGAACCTCTCGGCCGAGGTCCAGGGCTTTCAGGTCACTCACGGCATCGATCTCGAGGTCGGCGCAGGCGAGGCCGTCGGACTCGTCGGACGCAACGGAGCCGGCAAGACCTCGACGTTTCGGGCCATAATGGGGCTGACGCCGGTCGCGAACGGGTCCGTTCGATTTCACGGCGAGGAGCTGCTCGACCTGCGACCGGAGCTGATCCCGCGACGCGGCATCGGTTACCAGCCGGAGGACCGCGACCTCTTCACCGGAATGACCGTCGAGGAGAACTTCCGGCTCCCGATCTGGACCTCGGGGGACTCCCGCGGCATCGAGGACGAAGACACGGTCGTCGAGGACATCTTCGGACTCTTCTCCGAGCTCGACCACCGCCGCGACGCCGAGGTCCAAAACCTGAGCGGCGGACAGGGGAAGATGACCGCGATCGGCCGGGCCCTCGCCCTGCAGCCCGACCTCCTGCTGCTCGACGAACCGCTCGAGGGGCTGGCCCCGGTCGTCGTGGAGAACCTCAAGTCCTACATCCGCGAGATCATCGACCGGGACATCTCCGTCCTGATCGCGGAGTCGAACGCGAGTCACATCCCCGACATCGTCGATCGGATGTACGTGATCGAGCGCGGCGAGATCGTCGACAGCGGCGATCCCGAGGTGCTCGCCGAGGACGAGGAGATCCAGCTGCTCATGCAGGGTGCCGGGGGCGGCGCCTGAGGCGACGGGAGCTCTCGCCCCACGCGTTGGAGCGACACTCGTTCGACGTGGCTACCGCCCCACGCGTTGGAGCGACACGCGTTCGACGTGGCTACCGAGGGAAGAATACGTTCGACGACTCTCCCGACGAGTGGGTACGACGATCGCCCGGCACGCCGTTTGTACGCACCCGACCCGACCTCGTCGACTCGACCACCGACGATTCGATACGTGCCGGTGGAGCGAATTCAGCGGTCCGCCGATTCGTCCATCGCGTCGAGCGCCGTCATGGCGGCGCCCAGAATTTTGCGCTCGCTCCGGCGGAGGTTCATCGAGACGGCGGTCTTCGAGACGTCGAAGTGATTCGCGAGTTCCTCGAGCGTCGTTCCCCTGGGCGTTTCGTAGTAGCCCGCACGGGAGGCGACTTCGAACGTCTCGCGTTCGGTCTCCGTCAGCGACCGACAGCCCTCGAGCAGTCCGGACGCCGGCCCGGAGTTCTCGAGGAGGTCGAACAGGGCCGTCGGCCCGACGCGGTCCCGCGCGTCCACCGTGAAGTCGTTGTCGCGCTCGAGCTCGGCGAGGGTCGCGTCCTCGTCCTCGTCGTCGTCGAAGCCGACGTGCCACCGTTCGCTGCCGTCCTCGATGTGGAACGGGCCCGTGATGTAGCCGCCGTTGCGCTGGATCGTCCGCATCGCGTTCGTCTGCTCGATCACCGTGCCGATCTCGGCGACGCCCTCCCGCTTCGAGAGGATGTAACAGTCGGTCATGTTCGGGTGCTCGCGTAGGGCCTGCAATCCACGTTCGAGCGAGCCCCGGGAGTCGGACCTCGCGATGAGGCGCGTTTCGAGCTTGGCGGCGTCGGTATCGAGCTGCCACTGGACGGCGGAGAACGCGATTTCGACGTCGTCCGTCGTATCGATGAACGGACAGTCGTACTGGCGCATGTCGAGGTTGAGGTCGATCATCGGTACGTGAGTCTCTTTATCTGATCACGTAGGATCGGGACCACCAAAGAAGTATCTCATACATTCGAGTCCCGAGCGGTAAGCAGGAAACATCCTTCGGGTGCCGGATGTCGTATCCGCCCGTCGCGGGCGTTCGGAGCCGCGCTCGACAGGACCACCGTGCGTCCGAAGCTCCGAACGGGCGTTGACGCCGGCCGTTTAAATGTTAACGAAGGCGTTTTTGCGGGATCCGGCGGAATACTCGGCGTGAACTGACGAATGTCTCGAGACCACGTTTCGCCGCCGACCGTCACCCGCGACAGCATCCACACCGTCGACGACGACTCCTTTCATTCGGGAACCGTCTGTCTGGTCACCGGCGCTGGCTCGGGGATCGGGCGGGCGGTCGCGCTGGCCGCGGCCGGGAACGGACTCACCGTGGCGGCCACCGACGTCGACGAGGCCGGACTCGCCGAGACGCGCGAGCGCGCCGAGGAACTCGACCTCGACGGTCCGATCGAGCCGGTCGCCGGCGATCTGACGGTCGACGAGGACCTCGAGCGCGTCGTCGAGGAGGCGGCGGGCCTCGGCCAGCTGACGTACCTCGCGAACGTCGCCGGGATGCAACACATCGACCCGATCGACGAGTTCCCGATGGAGACCTACGATCGGATCCACGACGTCATGCTTCGGGCACCGCTGTACCTCTCGAAGCTCGCCATCCCGCACTTCCGGGAGCGCGAGGACGGCCGCGGCTGCGTCGGGAACATGGCCTCGGTCCACGGCCACTACGTGACGAGCGATAAGGTCGCCTACAACGTCTCGAAGTTCGGTCTCCGCGGGCTCACGCAGTCGATCGCCGCCGAGGGCGAGGGCGAGATCCGCGCCTTCTCGGTGAGCACCGGCTACGTGAAGACGCCGCTGGTAACGGGGCAACTGGAGGACACGGCCGAGCAGCGAGGGATCTCCGTCGACGAGGTGATCGAGGACGTCATGCTCGGCCAGTCCCGCGTGAAGGAGATGATGGAGCCGATCGACGTCGGCAATCTCTTCGTGGTCGGGTTCTCCGACCTGAGCCGCCACCTGAACGGCGGCGATCTGCTGTACGACGGCGGAATGACGCTCACCTACGAGTGAGCGATCGACGGCGGTTCGATAGCCGCCGATCGAACCGCCGACGGGCCCGCCACGGAACCGTTCCGCCCACGGCATCGGCCGCGCTCCGTTATCCTTTAGCGCCCGGCCCCCGAAACGGCGGCAAATGACCGCCCAGACCGTCCAGCGGGGCGAGCTCGTGACCGTCATCGGCCTCGAGGTCCACGTCCAGCTGGAGACCGAGACGAAGATCTTCTGTGGCTGCCCGACGGCGCCGGCGGACGAGCCCAACGAGCACGTCTGCCCCGTCTGTCTCGGCCTGCCCGGGGCGCTGCCCGTCTGCAACGAGGCCGCCGTCGAGGCGGCGGTGAAGATCGGCAAGGCCATCGACGCCGAGATCCCCGAGGAGACGCGTTTTCACCGGAAGAACTACTTCTATCCCGACCTGCCGAAGAACTTCCAGATCACACAGTACGACGAGCCGATCTGCCAAGCGGGCGAGCTCGAGATCAACGTCGAGGGCGAGCGCCGGGCCGTCGAGATAGAGCGCGCCCACCTGGAAGAGGATCCGGGGAGCCTCCAGCACGTCGGCGGCGGCGGGATCGACACCGCCGAGTACACCCTCGTCGACTACAACCGGGCGGGGACGCCGCTGATGGAGATCGTGACGGCGCCCGACTTCCGCAGTCCCTCCGAGGTGCGGGCGTTCCTCGCCGAGCTCGAGGAGGTCCTCGAGTACCTCGGCGTCTTCGACGCGGAGCGCGACGGCAGCCTGCGCGTCGACGCCAACCTCTCGATGATCCCGGCCGAGGAGGTCGAGGACGACGGGACCATCGGCCCCGACGCGCTGGCGGCCGCCAACCGCACGGAGGTCAAGAACATCTCGAGTCACAAGGGTGCCGAGAAGGCGCTGGCGTACGAGGAGACCCGCCAGAAGAACGCCATCCAGCGCGGGCGCGCCGTCGAGCAGGAGACCCGCCACTGGGACGAGAGCCGGGGAATCACGGTCTCGATGCGCTCGAAGGAGGCCGAGAAGGACTACCGGTACTTCGAGGAGGCGGACCTCCCGCCGCTCCGGGTCTCGGGCTGGACGGACGAGATCGAGATCCCGGAGCTCCCCCGGGCCCGCCGCGAGCGCTTTCGCGAGGAGTACGAGCTGGGGGAGGAGGCGGCCTCGAAGCTCACCTCGACCAAGCAGGTCGCCGACTTCTACGAGGACCTCGCGAGCGAGTTCGACCCCGACCTCGCCGCCACGTGGGTGGCCGACGAGCTGCTGGGCGAGCTCAACTACCGCGACATGGCGATCACCGAACTCGAAGGACGCCTGGACGAGGTGGCCCGCCTCGTCGAACTGGTCGCCGAAGACGAGATCACCGCGAAGAACGCCAAGGAGGTCGTCCTCCGGACCATGCTCGACGACGGCGAGGATCCCGACTCGATCGTCGACGCGGAGGGACTCGGAAAAACCGGCGAGGGCGAGGTCCAGGCGGCCGTCGAGGAGGCGATCGAGGAGAATCCCGACGCCGTCGAGGATTACCACGCGGGTGAGGGCGGCGCGATCAACTTCCTCGTCGGCCAGGTCATGCAGAAGACCGGCGGCAGCGCGGATCCCGGCGACGTCAACGGGATGCTCCGAGAGGAGCTTTCGGACTGATCGACGTCTCCGGTCCACCACCCGCCGGCCTCCGGCTCACCACGCCACCGCCCGCCGGCCTCCGGCTCACCACGCCCCCGCCCGCCGGCCTCCGGCTCGCCACGCCACCGCCCGCCGGCCTCCGACTCACCACTCCCCTTCTATCGGCGGTCGTTCGTACGTCCCACCGCAATCGGTACAGTCCGCGACCGGTTCGCCGTCCGCGCCGAGGGTCACCCGCAGGTCCGCGCCGCCACACTCGGGACAGTCGATCGGCGTCCGCTCCGCGCCGCAACGCCGGCAGGCGAAGGTGAGGCCGGAGCCGCCGAAGTCGAGTCGCAGGTCCTCGCCGTCGCACTCGGGGCACTCGATCGGGATCCGCACGTCCTCGCTCTCCCCGGGAGCGCCGAGCGCCAGCAGGACCAGTTCCTCGTCGCCGTCGTTGCGCCCGGACTGGAACTCGCCGGGTCCGAATCGGATCGCCTCTCCGGTCGCGACGTCTACCTCCCCGTCGAGCGTCTCGAACGTCGCCGCACCCTCCAGAACGACGAAGACCTCCTCCTGGTCGGCGTGGGCGTGCAACCCCGCCGGGAGCCCGGCCCCCGGCGCGACGCGGTAGTGGTTGATCGCGATGTCGGTCGTGCCGAGCGGTTCCGAGAGTCGGCGCAGTTCGAAGGCCTCGGCGCCGACGGGGTCCGTTTCCGAGATGAAGACCCGTTTCATGCGGAACCATAGCCCCCGGGGCACATAACGGTCGAGGAGTGACGCGCCGGTACGCCCGGCCGGTCGCTGTTGGCGCGGGTACCACGGCGCGGAACCCGGCGTTCGACCGCGACGCGTCGACCCGCCGAGCTTACCTGACGATCGTCACCGTGACGGGCGACCGCCGCGAAACCGTCTCGGCGACGCTACCGAGCAGGATGCGCGAGAGTCCCGTCCGACCGTGACTCCCGACGACGACGTGGTCGACGTCGTGGTCCGTCGCGTAGTCGACGATCGCTCGAGCGGGTCGACCGATCATGACCTCGTGGTCGTGCTCGAACTCGTCTCCGCCGGTGTCCGCGATGCGTTCCCGCGCCCGCTCGCCCAGCGCCGCGGCGCGGTCGAGGTCCCCGCCCTGCGTTCGCCGCTGGGCGTCGCCGGGCGACGCGTCCTCTGAGAGTTCGGCCACCGGATCGACGACCGTGAGTGTCGTGACCCGACCCCGCTCGAACGTCTCGATCGCGTGGTCGAGAGCCGTCCACGCTCCGGCCGAGCCGTCGATCGGGACCAGGACGTGCCTCGTCGACATACGCGACCGTAGTACCCGCGGCGTCATAACGTCGCGGACGCCGCACGCTCGAACCCCCGTCCGGGAACGCCGCGGTTCACCACCTGGGGCCCTCGGGCGGCGGGTCGGCGCGACCCTTCGGGCCCGGGACGCCGAGATGGCTCCCGGCGGCCCGGACGAAGCCGATGTCCAGGGCGGTGACGACGTCCGTGCGCGTCACCAGCCCCGCCAGATCGCCGCCGTCGTCGAAGACGAGCACGCGACCGATGTCGTTGCGCTGGAGGGCGGCGAGCGCCGCCATCGCGTCGTCGTCGGGCGCGACGGTCTCGAGCTCGTCGGTCGTCATCACGTCCTCGACGGTCGTCGCCTCCCGCCGCTCCGGCGGGACGGCGCGCACGTCTTCCAGGGTCACGATGCCGACGATCCGGCCGCCCCGCAGAACCGGATAGCCGGTGTGGCGCTGGTGCAGCATCAGGTCGAGGAGCTCGGCGACGGGGAGGGTCGGCTCGACGGTGTCGATCTCGTCTCCGGGCGTCATCATGTCCCGCACCGTGATCCCCTCGACGGCGGCCTGGAGCGCGGTCTGACGCGCCTCCGCGGCCGCCGCGATGTAGATGAAGAACGCGACCGCGACGAGGATGAAGTTGAGCGCGAGCACGCCGAACAGCCCGATCAGGAGTGCGAACCACTTGCCGACCTGGGCCGCCTGTGCGGTCGCGACGGCGAACGAGCGGTTGCGCGAGAGCAACGCCCTGAGCACCCGGCCGCCGTCCATCGGGAACCCGGGGAGCATGTTGAACGCCGCGAGGACGACGTTGAGCACGGCGAGGTACGCGACGACGAAGACCACGGCGTCGATCGTCGCCGCCGTCGCCACCGCGTCGAGCGCGGCGGGCGCGACCACGGCCAGCGCGTAGAAGGCGACCCCAAGGCCGACGCTGACGATCGGCCCGGCGATCGCGATCAGCAGCTCCTGGCGCCACTCGCGGGGCTGTTCCGACAGCTGCGCCACGCCGCCCAGCAACCAGAGCGTGATCGAGTCGATGGGGAAGCCGTAGCGGATCGCGACCACGGAGTGACCGAGCTCGTGGAGGAAGACGCTCGCGAACAGGCCGACGGCCGCCACCGTCCCGAGGACCCACGGCGTCGAACCGTCGGTCAGCGCCTCGGCGGCGATCTCCGTTCCGAACAGATCGTTGAGGATCGGGACGAGCTCGCCGACTTGGAACGCGATGAGCCACGCGAAGACGGGAAGGATCAACAACAGCGTCACGTCGAGCTTGACCGGGATACCGATGACGGACCCGATTCGAAAGCTCTTGAACATGAGCGTCATACGGGTCGTGCGACCTTAGATGGCGGCCCGTACGGCCCCGATGTGGTTCGGCCCGTATCGGCCTCGGTGGGGTTCGGCCCGTATCTGCACCGAAGCGTCGTCGCCGAACGCACCGACGGCACGCTCCCGTCGGCACCTCGGGACGACCTGCAGGCGCTCAATCGTCCACGAACTCCGCTTCGTCGTCCGCGTCACCTCGGTCGTCCACGAAGTCGGCCTCGTCGTCCGCGTCGCCTCAGTCGTCCACGAAGTCGGCCTCGTCGTCGGCGCTGGTCGCGGGATCGTGCGGGCCCGGTCGCTCACCGTCCTCGTCGATCACCGCCTCCGTCCAGGTACCGAGCCGGAACCAGGCGACGGCGACGACGAAGGAGGCGGCCATTCCGAACGCGAAGGCGATCCAGATGCCGTTCACGCCCAGGTCGATCGCGGCCACCGTGGGCACCGTGATCCCCGTGTAGGGAATCGTGACCGCGGTGAACGCGAGCACGAGCGCGACCGGGACCCGGAAGATCCACCGCGAGAGGAACGAGAGGACCATCGCCTCCCGGGTGTTGCCGGCGCCGCGGAACGCGCCCTGGATGACCATCACGCCGGCGAACAGCGCCCAGAACGGCGCGATGATGCGCAAGAAGACGACGCCCTCGGCGACGACCGCCGGATCGTCGACGAAGATGCCGATCGCCTGGGCCGGGAACGCGATCACGAGCGCCGCCACGGCGCCGATGAAGACCATCGTCCCCGCGGTCGCCGTTCGCGCGACCGTGACGGCTCGATCCGGCGTGCGAGCGCCCAGATTCTGGCCGACGCCGGTCGACGTCGCGTCACCCACCGCGCCCGCCACCGCCCACGTCACCGACATCAACCGGACGCCGATCCCGTAGGCCGCGGTCGGGGCAGCGCCGAAGCGGGCGACGAAGCCGGCCATCGCCACCGCGGCGAAGCTGCGGGCCCAGCCGTCGAACGTCGCCGGGTAACCGATATCCACGAGCTTGTAGAGGATAGCGAGATCGGGTTTCAGGTCGCCGGCGTAGAGCTTCACGCCGTAGGTTCCCTGCAGGAGGATGTAGATCCCGGCGACGGTCGCGAACGCGCGGGCGATGAACGTCGCCACCGCGGCCCCGCGAGTGCCCATCTCGGGGAACGGGCCCCACCCGAGGATGAAGAACGGATCGAGGACGACGTTGAGCCCCGCCGAGATCACGACGAGCCACATCGCCGTCCGGGTGTCGCCGGCGCCCTGCAACGACGAGCGGAACGCGAAGAACAGGAACGTCAGCGGCAGGGCGAGGAAGATGATCTCGATGTACGCGAGCGCCTCGACGAACACCTGGTCCTCCGCGCCGATGAGCTCCAGGAGCGGTCGTCGGAAGTAGAGCCCGAGCGTCGCGAGGACGCTCGAGACCGCCAGCGCGAGCAGGATCGTCTGGGCGACCACGCGGTCGGCCTGGCGACGTTCGTCGGCGCCGACGTACTGGGAGACCAGCGCGATCGTCGCCGCCGTCAATCCCATCGCCGTGGAGACGAACAGCCACGAGAGCGGGAACATCAGCGAGACGGCCGCCACCGCCTCCGAACTCACCCGTCCCACCCAGAACATATCCGCGAGGTTGTAGAACGTCTGTAACAGATTGCCGAGCACGAGCGGCCAGGCTAAGTCGAGGAGCTTCGGCGGGATCGCTCCCGTCGTCATGTCGACGCCCTTGCGGTCGGTCTCGGCCACGGATCGCCCTCGTAGGCCATGCTCGCGGTCGAGAGAAAAGGGTGCTCATCTGGGACGCCGTTGCCGGTGGCTCCCTCGGACGCGACCGCCCCCGCCACGGGATGGAGCGGAGTGTAAGACGGCCGGAGGACGGCTATTATCCGTTCATGTAATGTCCAAAATTATTCTAATTCTTTAAGTTAGTTGGGTTTCCTCCCCAAAATAGCGGGTAATTATGGCAACAAAGAGACCGTCGGAACGGACGCTCGACACGGAACTGTTCGGACAATCGGTGTCGTTCGACTACTCGGAGACGTGGATCGGCTACGCGGTGTTGTCGCTCAGGCTCGTCATGGCCTACGTGTTCCTGTCGGCGGGCTTCGAGAAGCTCCTCGCGGACGACTGGTCGGCTGCGGGATACCTCGATCCCCAGTCCGGGTTCGGCGTCGGGGAATCGAACCCGCTCTCGGGCGTGTTCGCCGACATGGCGGCCCAGGCCGGCACGATCGATCCCCTCGTCATCTACGGACAGATCCTGATCGGCCTGGCGCTGCTCCTGGGCGTGCTCGTTCGCTTCGCCGTCTTCTGGGGCGCGATCCAGATGCTGCTGTTCTGGGCCGCCGCCTGGCAGGGCGGACTGCTGGAGGGGCTGCCGGTCGCCCACGGCTACTTCATCGACAGTTCGTTCGTCTACGCCCTCCTGCTGTTCGGCCTCGGCGCCGTCGGCGCGGGCCGGATCCTCGGCATCGACGCGCGCCTTGAACGGAGCGAACTGGTCCGGCAGAACCCCTGGCTCAGGTACCTGCTCGGCTGACCGCTCCGGTTTCTCCCGGATTCGTATCGCGCGAAGCGATCGCGATCGGCGATCGAACCGATCGGCGAGGGACGGCCCTCGCGACCATCGAGATTCTCCGAACCCCGAGGATCGGTCTCGAGACCCCGTTTCCTGTAGAAGCGTCGCGACGCCCACGAGCCGTGCGTCTGCGTCGCGGCCACCCGGTGGGGGATCCCGAACAGTGATTGTGATTCCCCCGCAGGGACCCCACATGGCGAACGATCTCGACGCCGAGACGAAACGGACGATCGACGAGCTGCTTCGCGAGCGGATGGCCGATGACGGGATCCCCGGACTGAGCCTCGCCGTGGCGGACCGCGACGGGATTCGGTACGCGACGGGCTACGGCTCTCGCGACCTCGAATCGAACGCGCCCGCGACCGCCGAGACGGTCTACGGGATCGGATCGGTCTCGAAGTCGTTCGCCGCGCTCGCGACGCTGAAGCTCCTCGATGCGGGCGAACTGTCGCTCGAGGACCCCGTCGCCGCGCACGTCGACGTCGACGTCCCCGACGACGTGACGATACACCACCTGCTGAGTCACACGTCGGGCTACCCGTCGCTGGCGACGGCCGAGGCGTTGATCGCGAGGCAGATGGGGGTCGGCGAGGCCGGCGTCCCCCTCGGGACGCGCGAAGATTTCCACGCTCACGTCGCGGGCGCCCGCGACGAGATCGCCGGTGAACCCGGCGACCGCTGGATGTACAACAACTCCGGGTACACCCTCGTCGGCGAAGTGATCGAGGCCGTCACCGGCGGCGCGTACGTCGACTACGTGACCCGAGAGGTCCTGGAGCCTCTCGAGATGACGCGTTCGACCTACGACCACGATCGCTTCGAATCCTTCGAGGACCGGATGACCCCCTACTACCCGACCGGCGGGACCGAGGACGGCGAGTACGACGCCTATCCCGTCCCGATGCGCGAACACAGCGCCGCGGCCGGCGGAGTGCTCGCGTCGGTGACCGACCTCGTGGAGTACGTCCGGCTGCACCTCCGTGGCGGAGAGCTCGACGGAACGCGGCTGGTCGAAGCGGGGACGATCGAGCGCGCGTTCGACGCGCACGCCGAGACGCCGTCGGGCGAGTACGGCTACGGCTGGCGGACCCGCGAGGTGGCCGGCGAGGAGCTGATCGGCCACGGCGGATCGATCGCCGTCTCGTCGGCGTACGCCGGCTTCGGTCCCGACCGGGACGTGGCGATCGCGCTGCTGGCGACGACCTCCCCGGGGTACGGACTCGCCGAGCTCGGGAAGGGCGTCTTCGCGGCCGTAACGGGGACGGACCCGCGCGATCTGCCGTTCTTCGAGCGACGGTCGCGCTTCGAGGAGCTCTCCGGCGAGTACGAGTCCTACCGCGGGGTCAAGGAAGCCGAAGTCGAGCCCGAGGGCGGGATGCTCCGGCTGCGCATCGGCGGTCCGATCGACGACGGCGACTGGACCCCGCTCGTTCCCGAGGACGTAGCTGGCGGCGAGTTCTACACCCTCTCGGCGGCGGGCGACCGCGTGCCGGTCCGGTTCGAGGAGGACGATGACGACCTGAGTCTGTACATCGATCGGTGGCGGCTGCACCGGGTGTGAGGACGCCGAACGAGCCCTCGGGGTAGACCCAATGTGCGGTGCTCGCGCGCCCGTTCAATCGGACCGTGTGCTCTCGCATCTCGATAGAGACGCAGACGGGTGCTATCGAACGACGGACGCGTTAGGGTCCATCGGACGGCAGATGACGATGGGGTCCAATGGACGGGAGACGACGATGGGGTTCATCGGTTAAGACGACGATGGGGTCTATCGGTTACGGTGCTCGCGCACTCGCGCGTAACCGCGCGCACACCCGCGCTGTCGGCCGATTCTCGCCGAAAGCGTTATCAAAAGCACAGTCGTAGCCGGCGACGATGATATCGGGGACGAGCGCCGCCGGAGGTGAGCCGTCGTGGAGTTGATCGTCACGGAGAAGGACAACGCCGCGCGGCGGATCGCGGACATTCTCAGCGGCGGGTCGATGCAGTCGACGCGCGAGAACAACGTCAACGTCTACGAGTGGGGCGGCAAGCGCTGCGTCGGGCTGTCGGGGCACGTCGTGGGCGTGGACTTCCCGCCGGAGTACTCCGACTGGCGCGACGTCGAGCCGGTCGAGCTGATCGACGCTGCGGTCGAGAAGCGCCCGACGAAAGAGGACATCGTGGGCACGCTGCGGATCCTCGCCCGGCGGGCCGATCGCGTGACGATCGCGACCGACTACGACCGCGAGGGCGAGCTGATCGGCAAGGAAGCCTACGAGATCGTCCGGGAGGTCAACGAGGACGTGCCGATTCGTCGCGTGCGCTTCTCCTCGATCACGGAGAACGAAGTGCAACGGGCGTTCGACGAGCCCGAGTCGCTCGACTTCGACCTGGCCGCGGCGGGCGAGGCCCGCCAGATCATCGACCTCGTCTGGGGGGCGTCGCTGACGCGATTCCTCTCGCTCACGGCGGGCCAGCTCGGCAACGACTTCATCTCCGTCGGCCGGGTCCAGAGCCCGACGCTCAAGCTGATCGTCGACCGCGAGCGCGAGATCCAGGCGTTCGACCCCGAGGACTACTGGGAGCTGTTCGCCGACCTCGCGAAGGACGGGGGCGACGGCGACGCGTTCGAAGCCCAGTACTTCTACCTCGACGAGGACGACAACGAGGCCGAGCGCGTCTGGGAGGAGTCGACGGCCGAGGCGGTCTACGAGACGCTCGCGGACGCCGCCGAGGCGACGGTCGTCGACGTCAACCGCCGGACGCGGACCGACGCGCCTCCGACGCCGTTCAACACGACCCAGTTCATCCGCGCGGCGAGCGCGATCGGGTTCTCGGCCAAGCGGGCGATGTCGATCGCCGAGGACCTCTACACGGCGGGGTACATCACGTATCCGCGGACGGACAACACCGTCTACCCCGACGACCTCGACCCCGAGGCGCTGCTCGACGACTTCGTCGGCCACCGGACCCTCGGCGAGGACGCGGAGGCCCTGCTCGAGGCCGACGACCTCGTTCCAACCGAGGGCGACGAGGAGACGACCGACCACCCGCCGATCCACCCGACGGGCGAGATCCCCGCGCGCGGCGGCGACGTGACCGAAGACGAGTGGCGCGTCTACGAGCTCGTCGTCCGACGGTTCTACGCCACGGTGGCCGACGCCGCCGTCTGGGAGCACCTCAAAGTCGTCGCCGAGGTCGGCGATCACTCGCTCAAGGCCAACGGCAAGCGCCTCGTCGAACCCGGCTACCACGCCGTCTACCCGTACTTCAACACCAGCGAGAACTACGTCCCGGACGTGACCGAGGGCGAACCGCTCGCGGTTTCGGACGCCGACCTCGAGGCGAAGCAGACCCAGCCGCCGCGCCGGTACGGCCAGTCGCGGCTCATCGAGACGATGGAGGACATGGGGATCGGCACGAAGTCGACCCGCCACAACATCGTCGAGAAGCTCTACGATCGCGGCTACGTCGAGGACGACCCGCCGCGACCGACGCAGCTGGCGATGGCGGTCGTCGACGCGGCCGAGCGCTTCGCCGAGGAGGTCGTCAGCGAGGAGATGACGGGCCAGCTCGAAGCCGACATGGACGCGATCGCCTCCGGCGAGGCCACCCTGGACGACGTCACCGACGAGTCGCGCGAGATGCTCGAAGCGATCTTCGAGGAGCTCGAGGCGTCTCGCGAGGAGATCGGCGACCACCTCCGGAAGTCGCTCAAGGACGACAAGCGCCTGGGTCCGTGCCCCGAGTGCGGCGAGGACCTCCTCGTCCGTCGCAGCCGCTACGGGTCGTACTTCGTCGGCTGCGACGGGTACCCCGATTGCGAGTTCACCGTCCAGCTGCCCTCCACGGGCAAGCCCCACATCCTGGAAGACGGCTGCGAGGAGCACGACCTCCGGCAGGTGAAGATGCTCGCCGGCCGCCAGACGTTCGTTCACGGCTGCCCGCTGTGCGCCGCGGACGCGGCGGGCGAGGGGCCGGTCCTGGGCGACTGTCCGGAGTGCGGTGCAGCCCACGACGGCGACCTCGCGATCAAGACCCTCCAGAGCGGTTCCCGGCTGGTCGGCTGCACCCGGTACCCCGACTGCGAGTACTCGCTCCCGCTGCCACGCCGCGGCGAGATCGAGGTGACCGACGACCGCTGTGACGAACACGACCTGCCCGAACTCGTCGTCGACAACGGCGGCGACGAACCCTGGGAGCTCGGCTGCCCGATCTGCAACTACCGCGAGTACCAGGCCCGCGAGGCCGAGAGCGGCTCCGAGCTCGAATCGCTCGAGGGCATCGGCGCCAAGACCGCCGAGAAGCTCGCCGACGCCGGCATCGAGAACATCGACGACCTGACCGACGCGGATCCAGATTCGATCGCCGCCGACGTCGAGGGGATCAGCGCCGACCGCGTGCGCAGCTGGCAGGCCAAGGCCTGAGTCGGCGTCCGGAACCCTCACGCCGCCCAGAGACCGGCGATCTATCGTCCGGATCCACCGCTCCGTTCCGTGCACGTCACCTGAGTTCGTAAGCTAGAATTAACTTGCTCCGGAGTGAGTGCCAATTAACGACGAGTCGAGCCCCCGATCAGTAACCGACTCGAGGTGTGTGCATGTCTTCCAACGATGCGCCGGACGGACCGACCGAAGCGGACGACGGTGGTGCGGTCACCGTCGGAATATCACGGCTCGAAGAGTTCCTCTCGGCCGACGACCCCGAAGTGCGCGAGTACGCGGCGGAGACGCTCGCCGTGGAGGCCGCCGACCGGCCGGACGACGTCAGCACGGCCGTCGGCGGGCTGACGGAGGCGCTCGCGGACGAGCCCGCGATCCGGTCTCACGCCGCGGCCGCGCTCGCCGCGGTCGCCGACGCCCATCCGGACGCGGTCGCCGAGGCGGTGCCGTCGGCGGTCGACTGTCTCGACGCCTCGGCGACCGTTCGGGGCGACGCGGCCGCTCTCATCGCTTCCGTCGCCGCCGTCGATCCGGACGCCGCGTCCCCGGCGATCGAGCCGCTCGCGAGTTGCCTGGGCGACGACCGCGAAGAGACCCGGATCAGCGCGAGCGAAGCGATCGCCGCGACCGCGGCCGCGAATCCCGAGGTCGCGGCGGCGGTGGTCGATCCGGTTGCGGTCGCGATCGACGACGAGCGCGAGGAGGTCCGCGAGAACGTGACGCGGACGCTGGCCGCCATCGCCGAGCACGACCCGGAAACGATCGAACACGTCCTCCCGCGGGTGATCGAGCGACTCGACGACGGCGACGGCGTCCGCGTCGAAGCCGCCGCGACGCTCCGATCGGTTGGAACGGGCCGCCCGGCGGCGCTGACCGACGAGACGGCGGCCGTCGCGGCGTTGCTCGACGATCGGCTCGCCGCCGTCCGCGTCGACGCCGCGACGGCGCTCGCCGGCGTCGCGTCGGCTGAACCGATGGCCACCTGCGACGCCGTCGCGGAACTCGCCGGCGCCACGGCCGACGAACGCCGGGTTCGCCGGCCGGCCGTCGAGACGCTCGCGGCGATCGCCGAGGCGAATCCCCGGGCCGTCGTCCCCGCCGTCGACGACCTCGTGGGTCGACTGACCGACGAGGACGAGGACGTCCGGGCGAACGCGGTCCGGACGGTCGCGTCGGTCGGCGAGGTCCGTCCGGGCGCGATCGTCGGCGCGGTCGAAACGATCGTCGAGAACCTCGACGACGACGCCATCAGACGGGACGGCGTCGCCGTCGTCGCCGACGCGGCCGAACACGAGCCCGAAGCGGTCGAGCCGATCGTTCGAGCGCTCGAACCGGCGCTGTGCGACGGCGACGAGGAGGTCCGAGCCGACGCGACGCGCGCCGTCGCGGCCGTCGCTTCCGTCGCGCCCGAGGCGGTCAGATCCCTGGTCCCCGCGCTCGACGACCGGGTCGTCGATCCGCACGAGGCGCTCCGCGTCGACGCGGCCCGGGCGCTGGCGGCGGTCGTCGACGCCGAGCCGGGCGACTCCGTCGACGTCGCGGCCCAGCGAGGCCACCTCGACGACGAGGACGCGTGGATCGGCGGCTACGCCGCCAGGGCGCTCTCGGACGCGGCCACCGCCGGGTCGCCCGATACGGCCCCCGCCGTCCGGGCCGCCGTCGCCGGACTCGACGACGGGAACCGGACGGTCAGGCGCCACGCTGCGCGGACGCTGGGCGAGGTGGCGATCGATCGACCGTGGGAGGCGCGCGACGCCGTCGGCCCGCTGGCGGCGCGCCTCGACGACGACGACGCGGACGTCAGGAACGCGGCTGCGCTGGCGCTGACGACGATCGTCGAGCGCTACCCGGCAGCACTGCGCGAGGAACTGGGAGCGCTCTTCGGAGCGCTCGAGGACGACGATCGGACGGTCGCTCGAAACGTCGAGCGCGTTCTCGCCGCGCTCGCCGACGATTCACCCGACGGGATCAGACCCGCGATCGCGCTCGCGGCGGCGGTGGCCGCGAGCGGCGACGACGCCACGGCCCCGGCCGCCATGGAGGCGCTCGCCGTGCTCGAACCACGGACGGGTCGGGAGGTCGAACTCGCCGTCGAGGCGATCACCGAGGGGGTCGCGAATCCGACGGTCGCCGCTCGGGTCGCGGCGCTCGACGCCCTGGCACGGCTCCTCGACACCGAGGTCGACGCGGACCCGACGCCGGCCGCGGCCGCGGTCCGGCGGCTCTCGACCGGGGACCGGAGCGTCGCCGTCGCCCGGGCGCTCGCCGACGTCGCCCGGAGCGATCCGGAGGCACTGACGGACGCGGCGAGCGGACTCCTGGAGCGAGTGACGAACGCCGGTCCGGCCGAGCGGCGAGCCCACTATCGGACGCTCCGCGCCGTCGTGTCGGCGAAGGACGGCCGACCCATTTCTCGAATCCTGCTCGCGCGCCTCGAGGACGGGGACCGGGAGGGGATCGCGGCCGAACTGGCCGGGCTCGCGTCGACGGCGCCGGCCGACGCGGTCGCGGTGAGCGACGAGTTCGAGGCGCTGCTGGACGACGACGACGAGGCGGTCGGAGGGTACGCGACCCTCGGGCTGGCGGCACTGGTCGCGGCCGGTGAGCTCCCGGAATCGCGGCTGTCGAGGTCGCTCGACGCAGTCGACGATCGGCTCCTCGACGTCGCCTCGCTCGTCGCCGGCGGCGAGCGTCCGGACGAACCGGACGCCGTCGAGCGACAGATGGACGGCCTGGCCGACCGGCTGGACGGCGACGCCTGGGCCGGCGGACTGGCGGTGCTGGCGCTCGAGACGCTCGCGGCAGGGGAGCCGACGCGACGGGAGCGAGGCGTCGAGCACCTCGCCGACGCCCTCGACGCGTCCGATCCCGTGGTGAGCGTGACGGCCGCCCGAGCGCTCGAGCGGCTCGCCGACGCGCACCCGTCGGCGGTCGCGACCGTCGCGTCCGACCTCGCGAAGACCGTCGACGCGGAGGCGAACGGCGTCGACCTGACGGCGGCCGCGGGAAGCGCACTGGTCGCCTGCCTCGACGAGCTGGCGACGGTCGACGGCGCCTTCGTCGCCGCCGTCGAGCCGACCTGTCGTCGGGCGCTAGCCGCGCCCGACGCCCGGATCAGGACGAACGCGGCCCGCGCGCTCGGGATCGTCGGCACCGACGATCGGGCGGCGCTGGAGGCGCTGACCGACGATCCGGTTCCCGAGGCGAGCGAGGCCGCGGCGTCGGCGCTGGAGCGACTCGCGGCGGCCTCCGAAGAGCGCGCGTGCGAGGACGACGAGTCGTCCGCCGGATCGACGGCCTGGTCGATGGCCCGGGGCGGCCTCGGCGGCGCCGGCTTCGCGAACGTCGCCGCGCCGGCCGGGGAGCTCCGGGGGCACTGGAGCATCGAAGCCGAGGGCGAGGCCGCCGCGGCGCCCGCGATCGCCGACGGACGGGTATACGTCCCCTGCGGACCGGGCGGCCTGCTCGCGCTCTCGCTGTCCGACGGGTCGAACGAGTGGCGGTTCGAGGCCGCCGGCGCGGTCCGGAGACCCCCCGCCGTCGGGACGGACGCCGTGGTGGTCGCCGCGGACGACGGCGCGCTCTACGCGCTCGACCCCGACACGGGCGAGCGCAGCTGGCGGTACCGATCCGGGGCGTCGACCACGAGCGCCCCCGTCGTCGCCGGCGATCGCGTCTTCGCGGGCGACGAGGACGGCCGCCTGCACGCCGTCGATCTCGAGACGGGGATCGCCGCCTGGAGCCGGGCGATCGAGGACGACGCGACCGAAGCGCTCCTGCGGCCGGCCGTCGACGACGAGGGGATCTACGCCGCCTCCGCCGACGGCGTCGTCGCGGCGTACGATCGAAGCGGCGACCGGCGCTGGCGCCGCGACCTGGGTGCGAGCGCGGTCGCCGCGCCCGCGGTCCTCGACGACCGGCTCGTCGTCAGAGCCGGCGACGGGACGCTGGCCGTCCTGTCGTCCGACGACGGGGCGGTGACGAGCCGTTTCGCGGTCGGCGGTCCCGGCGACGTCCCGCCGGCCGCGGCCGACGGGACCGTCTACATCGCCGGCGACGACGCCAGCGTCTACGCGATCGACGCGTCCACGGGGACCGAGCGCTGGCGGAGCGCCCTCCTGGAGGGACGACCGACGGAGCTGGTGGTGCTGCGAGATGCGGTGTACGCGACCACGAACCGGGGAACGCTGCTCGCGCTCCGGCGCGACGACGGCGAGCGCTACTGGGAACACCGGACCGACGGGACGGTCGTCGATCTGGCGATCGCCGGCGACGCGGTCGCGACGGTCGACGGCGACGGTCTCTCGCTCCTGACGAGCGGGGACGGATCCTCCGGGCGCCTCTCGGGACTGTTGACCCGGTTCGGGAACGGGTCGAACTGAGGGGAGTTCGAACCGAAGTCGGTCGACGGCCGCGGCGGGATCGGGTTCGGAGTTCCGGGGAGCCCACCGATCGGCCGGCGCGATCCGAGAGGCTTTTGGCCGAAAGCGGCCGACAATCGGCCGTGTTCGAGCACGCCGGCACGCTCGTCGTCGGCGCGGTGTTCGGCCTCGCGCTCGCCGCGCCCCCGGGCCCGATGAACGCCATCATCGCCGAAGAGAGCGTGCTCCGCGGCTGGTTCCCCGGCGTCACGGCCGGTCTCGGGGCGATGGCCGCCGACGCGCTGTTCTGTGCGCTCGCGCTCGTCGGCGCCGTCGCGGTGCTCGACGAGTGGGGCGCGATCCGGCCGCTCCTGTACCTCGCCGGCGGCGCGCTCATGTGCTACTTCGCCGTCGGCGCCGTCCGCGGCGCCCGCGAGGCGACGGCCGCCGGCGCCGCCGACGCGTCGGGCGTCGCGACCGGGTTCCGGAAGACGTTCCTCCTGTCGGTGACCAACCCCTACCAGATCGGCTTCTGGATGACCGTCGGCGTGGGCCTGCTCCGTCCGGGTAGGCTCGACGTGTTCTCGCACGTGCCGGTCGTCGACGGACCGCTGGCGGGCTCGCTCGTCGTCGAGACGGGATCGCCGGCACTCCTGGCAGGATTCTTCGGCGGAATCGGGCTCTGGGTGCTCGCGTACCCGGCCGCCCTGGTCGGTGCCGGCCGGCGGGTCGACGCCGTCGCGCCCCTCGTCGCCGGGGCGAGCGCCGCGGTGCTCGCCGGCTTCGGCGTCCTGTTCCTGGCGATCGGCGGCGCGCAGGTACTCTAAGAGAACCGGACGTGGGGGCGTCGAGAACGAGGAACCGCCGATCGCCGGTGCGCACGGACGGCCGCTGGCGATTCGTTCGCTACGGATTCACGTCGACGGCTCTCTCGGGCGACCGCTGGCGATTCGTTCGCCACGGGATTGTCGACGTCGGCGACCGTCAGTCCCCCATGCGGGCGATCTCGTCCTGGAGCCACTCCTTGAACCACTTGACGCGCTTGAGCCGCTGGTGGGCGATGCTCCGGGCCGTCTCGCTCTCGACCCTGTTGGCGGCGTCGACGCCGCGTTCGAGGACCCGCTGGACCATCTCGTCGGCGTCCATGTGGACGCGGGACTCGTAGCCCATCCGGAGCAGCATCAGCGCGGTGCCGTTGGCGCCGACCTTGTCGAGGAGGTCGGCCTCGACCAGACACTGCGTCTCGAGCGGGAGGTCGGTTACCGGCCCCTGATAGGAGTGGTTCTCGACGGCCCGACACACCTGATCGATGAACGACTCGGGGTGCTCGCCGCGAGACTGGAGGTACTCGCGAGCGACGCGGGCGCCCGCCTCGGCGTGGAGTTCCTGGTCGGTCTCGAGCTTCGCGACGTCGTGAAAGAGCGCCGCCGTCCTGGTGACGTCCACGTCGGCGCCCTCCTTCCGGGCGATCTCTGCGGCTACGTCGGCGACGTTGAGGATGTGGTTGTGCCGGTACTCGGCCGAGTGCCACGGGTACCAGCGCATCCGTCCACCGTCGTCTTCTTTCTCCACGCTCGCGGCGAGGTACTCGTAGACGAACCGCTCCATGTCCTCGTACTCGTCCTCGCTCACTTGCGTCTCAGTTATCTCGACGCCCACGAGAGATCCCTCCGCAAAGTCCGAACGGTAGTCATTACGATATTATTCGTCAGTTACGCTCTTAGGCCTTTGGTTCGGGACAGCGGCCAATATCGGGCCCGTCGCCGACGAGAGCCGAACCGTGGCCCGGTCGGGCTCCGACGCGACCGCCCGGAAACCGGCCAGACTCCGTTAGAGTCAAACGCGCCGGCCGAGAACGTCCGATCATGAGCGGAGAACAGGATCAGCGGTCCATCCGCTGTCTCGTCGCCAAAGTCGGGCTCGACGGTCACGACCGGGGTGCCCACGTTATCGCGCGGGCGTTTCGAGACGCCGGCTTCGAGGTCATCTACTCCGGGCTCCACAAGGCGCCGGAGGAGATCGTCCAGGCCGCCGTCCAGGAGGACGTCGACGTCCTCGGGATCTCGATCCTCTCGGGTGCACACAACACGCTGATCCCGAAGATCATGGACGGCCTCGAGGAGTACGGCGCCAAGGAGGACACGCTGGTGCTTCTCGGCGGCGTCATCCCCGAGGAGGACAGAGCGTCGCTGTCGGAGGAGGGCGTCGCCGCCATCTTCGGCCCGGGAACCTCGATCGAAGAGACGATCGAGTTCGTCCGCGAAAACGCTCCCGAGCGATGAGCGACGACCACGCCGCGGCCGGCGCGACCGAGGAGGGCGAGCGCGCCGAGCGCGATGAGCTCGACGCGCTGCTCGAGGGGCTGCTCGCCGGCGAGCACCGGGCGCTGGCGCGGACCATCTCGACGATCGAGAACCGGTCGCCCGGCTACCGACGGCTGGTGTCGGATCTCTACGGCCACACCGGCAACGCCGACGTGATCGGTATCACCGGCTCGCCCGGCGCCGGGAAGTCGACCCTGGTCGACAAGCTGGCCGAAACCTATCGCGACCGCGGCGAGACCGTCGGCATCGTCGCGATCGACCCCTCCTCGCCGTTCACCGGCGGCGCGGTGCTCGGCGACCGCATC
>SKPV01000179.1 GCA_007119345.1 Halovivax sp. | reverse complement strand
TGGTGCTGACGACGTTGAGGATCGTGAACAGCACGGCGAGACCGAGGGCGATCGGGAGGATGTATGCGGCGAGCTCGGGGGCGACGTAGACGAGGTAGGGGACGCCGCCGATGAGCGCGAGTGCACCCTTGAACGAGAGCATGAACCAGTTGCCGATGCCGGCGATCGTCCCCAGAAGCGGGCCCATGCCGCGCTCGACGTAGACGTAGGAGCCGCCGTCCTCGGGCATGGCGGTGGCCATCTCGGAGGCCGACAGCGCCGCCGGCAGGACGAGGAGGCCGGCGACGAGGTAGGCGACGACGACCGCCGGACCGACCTCGGCGTAGGCGATGCCGGGGAGGATGAAGATGCCGCTGCCGACCATCGCGCCGATGGCGATAGCGGTGGTGGCGGGGAGTCCCAGGTCGCGCTGCAGGTCCGTCGTCATGGTTCCTTCTCGCGGTCGTCGGGCTCGACCACGGCTAGCGGGATCCGATCGGCCCGCCATCCCTGGCTAGTGGGGCCGACGGCCCCGAAACGGCCGGTAGATTCGACTGCTCGACGTGTGTGGTGGTATGCGTTGGCGTTCGGTGGCACGTCGTCGGACGCTGGGTCGATTGCTCGCGTGCGGCTGGAACGTCCCGGGATCAGTTGTGTCCATAGCATACTATATTGTACAATACCGTCTACGGACCATCGGAGTATAACGGTTTTGGATGGTCCGCACAATAACGGGTGTTTACGAGGGAGCCACGTGGAGCCGGCCTGACGGGTCGGCGCGAACCCGGGTGTCGAGGACGGTCGGTTCAGTCGTGCGGGTGGAACCGCTTGACGGCCCCGTCGACCGCGTCGACCTGGCCGATGAAAGTGACACGGTCGCCCTCGCGGAGCCGGTGGTCGCCGGTCGGGACCTCGCGTTTGCCGTCCTCGTGGGTCAGCAAGCCGACGATACAGCCGTCCGGGATCTCGGCGTTGAGGTCGGCGATCGACTTGCCGACGAGGTCCTCGGCGGTGACCGCGATCTCCTGGACGTCGCCGGTCCGACCGAGTTCGTTCATCCAGGTCGACAGCGACGGCCGCTCGAGGACGTTTTCGAGCGACCAGGCCGTCGCCATCGAGAGGTCGATCGCCTGGACGCCGAGGGCCTCGAAGGCGTCGACGTTGTCGGGCTGGTTGACCCGCGAGGCCACCGTGGGGACGTCGAACGTGGTCTGGGCCAACTGCGAGACGAGCAGGTTGACGTCGTCGTCTGGGGTCGTCGCCACGACCGCCTTCGCGTCCCCGGCCCGGGCTCGCTCGAGGACGGCCGATTCGGTGCCGTCGCCCTCGATGGCCCGGAGGCCCCGTTTGCGTGCGTTCTCGACCGCGCCGGGATCCGAATCCACGACGAGGACGTTCTCTCCGTCCTGTTCGAGTCGTTCGGCGAGGGACAGGCCGACCCGTCCCGCGCCGATGATGATGGTGCGCATTGGTGAAACGTCGAGGTAGTCTGCGATCTGTCGGGCGAGGCCGGCCTGGAGGACGACCGTCGCGAAGATGATGAGAAACACCGTCCCGGCCAGCAACTGGGCCTCCTGGGGACGGCCGAGCGCCTCGAGCTCGACCGCGAACAGCGTCGCCACGCTGGCGGGGATGATCCCGCGCGGGCCGACGGCGCTGAGGAACAGCCGCTCGTTGCGGGTAAAGCGCTCGTGGGTCGTCGAGAGGAAGATGACCGCCGGCCGCAAGACGAGCGTGACCGCGATCACGACCGCGATCCCCGCCAGCCCCAGCGTTCGGATGTCCCCGAAGTCGATCAGCGCCGCCAGCGCGACGAAGACGAACGAGAGGACCACCACCGAGACGTCGTCCAGGAAGTCGATGACGTCCTCGTGGTAGGGCAGGTCGACGTTCCCCAGCGCGAACCCCGCCATCGCCGCCGCGGCGATGCCGGTCTCGCTGGCGACCAGTTCGGCGCCGCCGTAGGCGACGACGACGCCGGCCAGGACGATCAGTCGGGCGTGAAGCAGCGCGTCGCTCGGGGCGAGATCGACCCGAGTCAGCAACAGCCACACCGTCGCGGCGACGAGCGCGCCGATCCCGAGCCCGATCGCGAGTCGCTGCAGGAACTCGAACGCCACTACGGGCCCGCTCCCGTTGCCGGCGACGAGCACTTCGAAGACGACGACGACCAGGATCGCCGCGGTCACGTCGTTGATCACGCCCTCGCCCTCGAGGACCGACGCGACGTGATCCCGGACCGTGACCACCTGGAGGATCGGGCCGATCACCGTCGGGCCGGTCGCGATCAACAGCGCGCCGACGAGCAGACCGACTTCGATGCTCGTATCGAGGAAGACGACGACCGCCGCCGCCGTCCCCAGCCAGGTGACTGCCGCACCGACCGTGACGAGTCTGGTTAGCGCGGACGGACTCTCCCGGAGCTTGTCCAGGTGGAGGTGGTAGCCGCCCTCGAAGAGGATGATCGCGACGCTGACGCCGACCATGGCCGTCAGCCCGCCCCCGAACGCCTCCCGCGAGACGAAGCCGAGCCCCTCCGGCCCGATCGCGATACCGGCGATGATCAGAAAGAGGACGCTCGGGATCCGAAGTCGATCCGCGAGCACGCGAGAACCCACTCCGAGCGCGAGAATCAGCGCGACGATGGCCAGCAGCTCCATCGACGCTCAGTCGCCCCCGCTCGGGGTCGCGGTCGGCGTCGCGGGGTCGTTGCGAATCGCCTTCGCCCCGTAGTAGAGGATGATCGACGTCACGAACGCCGAGGAGCCGATCAGCAGGACGAAACTCACGGTGTCGAAGATCGGCAATTCGAGCCAGGTGGCGAGCTCGCCGAACGCGACCGCCGTACTGGCGAGCAGGAGCATGATGCCGAAGTAGACGGTGACGTCCGCCTCGTCGACGTAGGCCGTCGACGCCGAGCCGATGCGAGCGCCCAGCGCGCTGCCGGCGAGCAGCGCCGTCACGACGCCGAGGTCGACGACGCCGTCGAGGCCGTACGTGAACGAGCCGACGGCGCCGGACATGAGCGCGCCGAACAGGCTCGTCCCGACGGCTGCGGCGAGAGGCACACCGATCAGGTAGTAGATGGCGGGCATGCGGATGAACCCGCCACCGACGCCCAGGAAGCCGGAGACGAGCCCGACGCCGCCGCCGACGCCCGAGATGGTCCACAGCGACGCTTTGCTGCCGTCGGTCAACGTCATCATCGGCGGAACGTTGTAGGACTTGATCTTCTTCGCCAACTCGGGGATCTCGTCGTCCGTCGTCTCCTCGTCGGCGTCAACGTCGTC
>SKPV01000265.1 GCA_007119345.1 Halovivax sp. | reverse complement strand
GCGAGGGTCCTCGGAACGGTGAGCGGCGAGGCGACGAACGGAGTGAGTCGCCTCGAAATTGCGAACGGCGAGCGCAGTGAGCCGTGAGCGGCGAGGATCGAGCGAGCGGCGCGAGCGAGATCCTCGAAACGGCGAACGGCGAGCAGGGCGAGCCGGATTCGACGCCGAGACGAGCCCACCCGTCCGCGGACGGTCACGAGAGGTACCTGCGCCGACGCGAGGCGGCCCCGATTTCGCGGCGCCGACGGTCGCCGACAGAAGAAAAAGGCTTGTATACCGGAGGTTGCCTAGGATCGAACGAATGACGCGCACGGCGGAGAAAGTCGATTCCCTCCTCCGCGAGGACGAGGAGATGGAGGCCGCCCTCAGATCAATCCGCGAGCGCGCAGACGAGAACGGGGGCGAGGTCGCGTGGGGCGACGTCAACGACGACCTCACGAGCGGCCAGTGGGGGCGGATCATCGAGCAGGGCGTGCTGGTCGACGGCGAGGAGGGCTTCGAGATCGCCGATCGGGAGGCGTTCGACGACGCGCTCGACGGCGACGGCGACGACGGGCCGATCGGCGGCGTCGAGATCGATCCCGAAGCCTCGAGCTGGACCCAGTGGGACAAGATGGCGGGCGCCGTCTCGCTGCTCTTGATGTTCGGCTACTGGATGGACACCGTGCGCGACGCGGTCGGCGGCACGATCAACTTCATGCTCGCCCCGCTCGACGCCGCGCTGCCCTTCTGGGGCGTGATCCTCTCGGTCGCGCTGTTCACCGGCCTCTACTCGGCGATCGTACAGGCGAACCTGATGGATCCCGAGCGCATGGGCAAGTACCAAAAGCGCATGAAGGCGATGCAGGAAAAGCGCTCGGACGCCCAGGAGGCGCTCAAGGAGGCCGAAGAACGCGACGCGCCCGAAGCGGAGATCGAGCGCCTCGAGAACGAGCTCGATCGCGTCCAGCAAGAGCAGATGGAGGCGATGACGGAGAACCTCGGGATGTTCAAAGAGCAGTTCCGCATGATGGTCTGGATCATGGTCTTCGTCATCCCGTTGTTCCTCTGGATGTACTGGAAGCTCCACGGGGACGGCGCCCACGCGCTGACCGGCGCCGAGTCCCAGATGGTGATGCCCCTGGTCGGCCAGATCGAGCTCAGCGACGGCGTCCTCGGCCCCATCCGGGCCTGGATCGTCTGGTACTTCCTGTGCTCGCTGGGCTTCTCCCAGCTGCTCCGGAAGGCGCTCAACATCAACATGAGCCCGACGACGTGAGGGCGGCGGCGAGGATCGAGCGAGCGGCGCGAGCGAGATCCTCGAAACGGCGAACGGTGAGCAGGACGAGCCGTGAGCGGCGAGGATCGAGCGAGCGGCGCGAGCGAAATCCTCGAAACGGCGAACGGCGAGCAGGGCGAGGGGTGAGCGCAGCGACGCCCTCGGAAACGCGAACGTGGTCGCCGATGCCGCCACTCCGACGGTGCGAGCACTCCAGCGCCGCGCGCACGCCGCCGACCGCACCCAGCCGTCGACATCACCACTCCGACGACGCGAGCACTCCGCCACCGTACGGAACCGCCCGACACGACCGGGGGCTCAGCACCGGATTCCCGGCGCCGCCCGTTTCAAAACCCCTTTTAGGGCCGCCCGCACAGTCCCGGTATGTTACTCACCGTCTCCGGCCCGCCAGGGAGCGGGAAGAGCACCACCGCGGCGTTGCTCGCCGAGCACTTCGAGCTCGAGCACGTCAGCGGCGGGGACATCTTCCGGGAGCTGGCCGACGAGCGCGGCTACACCCCGCTCGAGTTCAACAAGCTCGCCGAGGAGAACGAGGAGATCGACCGGGACCTCGATCGGCGGCTCCGGCAGGTGGCCGTCGAGCGAGACGACCTCGTCCTCGAATCGCGCCTGGCCGGCTGGCTCGCCGGCGAGCACGCCGACTTCCGGTTCTGGCTCGACGCCCCAGCCGCCGTCCGCGGCGAGCGCATCGCCGAGCGCGAGGGGAAAGATCCCGAGCGAGCGACCGAGGAGACCCGCGCTCGCGAGGCCAGCGAGGCCCAGCGCTACCGGGAGTACTACGGCATCGACATCGAGGACCTGAAGATCTACGACCTCTCGGTCAACACCGCCCGCTGGGATCCCGACGCGGTGCTCGACATGCTCGTCACCGCCGTCGACGAGTACGACGCCGCGGGCGACGAGGGACAGGCGCCCGTCGACCTCGAGGTCGAGTTCTGACCGCGACGCGCGACACCGACACCGAACGACCATGTCACTGCGCCCGCCGCCCGACGACCGCTCGCCCGCCGAACTGCTCGCGTTCGGCGTGGTCAACCTCGACAAGCCGCCCGGCCCCTCCTCCCACCAGGTGAGCGCCTGGATCAGGGACGCCGTCGACGACGCCCTCGAATCCGCCGATCGAGCGCCGATCGAGCGGGCCGCCCACGCCGGGACGCTGGATCCCAAAGTCACGGGGTGTCTTCCGCTCATGCTCGGGGACGCGACCCGCCTCGCGCAGGTCTTCCTCGAGGGCGCCAAAGAGTACGTGGCCGTCCTCGAGTGTCACGCGCCCGTCCCCACCGACGTCGAGTCGGTCGCCGCCGAGTTCGAGGGACCGATCTACCAGAAACCGCCCCGAAAGAGCGCCGTCTCGCGGCGCCTGCGGATCCGCGAGATCCACGACCTCGACGTCCTGGAGGTCGAGGACCGACGGGCGCTCCTGCGGATCCGCTGTGAGAGCGGCACCTACGTCCGCAAGCTCTGTCACGACCTCGGGCTGGCGATGGGCACCGGCGCGCACATGGGCCACCTCCGCCGGACCGCGACCGACCCGTTCGACGACCGCGACCTCGTCACCGCCCACGACCTGGTGGACGCGCTCGCGTTCTGGCTGGAGGACGGGGATCCGGAACCGCTGTGCGAACTCGTCGACCCCGCCGAGCGGATCCTCGAGGGGATCCCGTCGGTGACGATCGCGGAGACGGCCGCCCGCGAGGTCGCGGAGGGCGCGCCCGTCTACGCGCCGGGGGTGATCGAGGCGCCCGACGTCGATCCGGACGCGCTGGTCGCCTGTTTCACTCCCGACGGGTCGGCCGTCTGTCTGGGTCGACTGGTCGGCGAGTCGGACGCGGAGTCGGGGACGGTGGTTGAGCTAGAGCGAGTGCTCGTGTGAGGGGGCCTCCTCCCGTCCGCGCGGGGTGGAGGAGACGTTCGCGAACTCGACCGGCCGGATTTATGCCGTTTCGATCCGACGACGGCGTATGACTCGGACGGACGGCGACCTCGATGCCGCCGACCTCGACGCCTTCCTCTCGGCGGAACTGAACCGCGCCGTGGCCGGAACCGAGGTGCTCCACGACGGACTCAACCTCTCGCTCGGGATCCGGCTGGTGGGGGACGCGGCGCCCGCGTACGTCCTTCGGCGGCCGAACAAGCTGCGTGGCGAGGAATCGTTCCTGGAGGTGCGCCGAGAGTACGAAGTCTTGAGGCGGCTCCGGGAGACGGCCGTCCCGGCCCCCGATCCGGTGTTCGTCTGCGAGGACGAGTCGGTGGTCGGCGATCCGTTCCTCGTGACGACCCACCTCGACGGGGTGGCGGTCCCGCTCGGCGACGACCTGCCCGAGCGGTTCCGGACCTCGTCGGCGCGCGAGGTCGTCGCGACGAGCCTGATCGACGCGCTCGCCGAGGTTCACTCGGTCGATGCCGATCGGTTCGCGGACGTCTGTCGGCGGGAGTCGACCGAGGAACAGCTCGAGCGCGTCCTCGGCCAGCTGGAGGCGGCGACGGGTGCGACCGGACGGGAACCGCCGGCCATCTGGAAGGTGGCCGACTGGCTACGCGACAACGTTCCGACGAGCGCCGAGACGAGCCTCGTTCACGGGGACTACCGACCGGCCAACGTCCTGTTGGCGGGCGGAGACCGGCCCGAGGTCGCCGGCGTGCTGGACTGGGAGACGGCGTTTCTCGGCGACCCGCGGACCGAGCTCGGGTACTTCCTGCTCCGCTGGCGCGACGACGGCGACCCGACGCCGCCACTCGACGGGCTCCGCGAGCGGTACGGCGACGAGGGCGCGATAGGAGAACTGGGGGCGACCAACGAGCGGGGGCTGGCCCCGTTCACGGGCGACCCGGGGAGTCCCAGTCGGCGAGAGCTGGTCGCCCGGTACGAAGAGCGGACCGGGATCGAGTTCGAGAACGAGCGGTTCTACCGGGCGCTCGCCGCGATCACGCTCGCCACGATCTGGGAGCAGCTCCACCGACACCGGCTCGACGCCGGGCTCGAGTCCGAGCGGGAACCGTACGTCGATTACGTGGCGATGATGGCCGAGCAAATCGTGGACGGGGCGTTCGAACTGTAGGAGAGTCCCCGATCGGCTCACCACCCGACGGGACGAGCTTCGTCGAGGTCGGAGGTTCGGCGGAGGGCCCGCGTTCCCGCTCACTCCAGCGAGAGAACGACCGCCTCGCCCGAGACGACCGTCTCGTCGCCGACGGTGGCGTCGGTGTGCGCCCGGAGCATGTCGTTGCCGAGATCCTCGGCGACCTCGGCGGTCGCAGTTACGGTCCGTCCCGGATAGACCGGTCGTTCGAAGCTCAGGTCCTGGGAGACGTAGACGATGTCCCCCGGGAGGTTCGCGAGCGCGCTCGAGATCACGCCGGCGGCCAGCATGCCGTGGGCGATGGTCCCGTCGAAGAGGCCGTCGTCGTCCGGTTGGCCGTCGCCGCAGTCGCCCTCGGTCGGACCGCCGTCGGCCGCGGTCGACGGTTCTGCGCCCACCTCCCGTGCGTAGGCGGGGTCGAGGTGGACGGGATTCTCGTCGCCGACGAGGTCGGCGAAGGCGTCGATCTCGGCCTGGCCGATATCCAGGCTCGCGCTGGCGGCGTCTCCGGGTCCTGCGACTGCCATATCGGAAGGTACGGACCGACCCGCCTGTAGGTGCGGGTTGATCATCGAACGGTGAGGTACTTCGGGGGCGGTGAACACACCTAGAGGTATGCCCACGGCGACCAACGACGGACTCTCCCTCTCCTACGAGATCGACGGGCCGGCCGACGGCGAGCCGGTCGTCCTGGTCCAGGGCCTCGGCACCGGCCGGTGGATGTGGCGCCGCCAGCGCGAGGCCCTCGCGGACGAGTACCGCGTCGTCCTCCCGGACAACCGAGGGACGGGCCGCTCGGACGCCCCGGACGGCCCGTACACGATCCCGCAGATGGCGGCCGATCTCGAGGCCGTGCTGGCCGACGCCGGAATCGACCGCGCCCACGTCGTCGGCGCCAGCATGGGCGGGATGATCGCCCAGCGCTACGCCGTCGAGTACGATCGCGCGGCCGGCCTCGGCTTGCTCTGTACGACCCACGGCGGCCCGGACGCGGTCCCGGTCCCCGAGGAGACCCGGGCCGAGATGTTCGCCGAGCCCGAGGACGCCGACGAACGCGAGCGGATCAAACGCCGCATGCGCCCGAGCGTCTCCGACTCGCTGTACGAGGACCGCCCGGCGCTCGTCGAGTGGATCGTCGACCGGCGCCTGGAGCAGAACGCCGACGACGCCGCGCGCGAAGCCCAGGCCGCCGGCGTGATGGCGTTCGACGCGAGCGACGAGCTCGAGGAGCTCGAGCTTCCGACGCTCGTCCTCCACGGCGACGCGGATCGCGTCGTCCCCGTCGAGAACGCCCGCCTGCTCGACGAGGGGCTGCCCGAGAGCCGCCTCGAACTCCTCGAGGGCGGGCACCACCTCTTTTTCGTCGAGGAGGCCGAGTGGGTGAACGATCGGCTGGCAGCCTTCCTGCAGACGAATCCCCTCGACGGCGCCGTCGAAGGCGGCGGAGCTGATGATACGCGAGAGAACGTCGTGGCCGGTGACGCGCGCGAAGACGTCGAAAGCGGCGGGGCCGGTGACGCGCGCGAAGACGTCGACGCCGCCGCAGAGAACCCGGTGAGCGACGCATGAACTGGGGCCAGGATCCCTACGAGTGGGTCGGCGACTGGAGCGGGCGCCGGGCGGCGCTCACCCCGGACCGGACCGCGATCGTCGACGAGACCGCGGGAAGCGAGTACACGTACGGCGAGCTCGAGGAGCGAGCGAACCGCACGGCGCGACTCTGCGCCGACCTCGACGTCGGGGTCGACGACCGCGTGGCGCTCGTCTCGCGCAATCGGATCGAGGCGTTCGACCTCTTCTTCGCGACCGGGAAGCTCGGCGCGCTGCTCGCGCCGCTGTCCTACCGGCTGGCGCCGCCGGAGCTCGCGGAGCTGCTGGACCTCGTCCGGCCGCGGCTGCTGGTCATCGAGTCGCCGTACGTCGAGCGCGTCGAGCACGCGCTCGCGCGGGCCGACGCGGAGCCGATCGTGCGGGAACTCGAAACGGCCGATCCGGCCGGCGGCTGGGACGTCTACCGCGACGATCTCCCCGAGGACGGCTCTCCGGTGGCGATCGCCGACCGGGCGCTGAACGACCCGCACCTGCTGTTGCACACGGGCGGCTCGACGGGCGTCCCGAAGGAGACGACGATCACGCACGGCTCGATCTACTGGAACTCGTTCAACACGATCACCGCGTGGGGACTTCGACCCGACGACGTCGCCCCGATGGTGTTCCCGATCTTCCACACCGGCGGCTGGAACGTCCTCACCCTCCCGTTCTTTTCGATGGGCGCCGAGATCGTCATCGACCGCGAGGTCGAACCCGAGCGGATCCTCCGACAGGTCGACCGGCACGGGGCCACGGTCCTCGTCGCGGTGCCCGCCGTCCTGCGGGCGATGGCCCACCACGAGGAGTGGGCGGAGACGGACCTCTCCTCGCTGCGGTTTGTCAAGAGCGGCGGCGGCCCCTGTCGGGAGGCCGTCATCGCCGAGTGGCGCGACCGCGGGGTCGAGATCTCCCAGGGGTACGGGCTCACCGAGTGCGGGCCCAACAACTTCGCGATGCCGGACGAGTGGGCCCCGGAGAAGGTCGAGAGCGTCGGCAAGCCGGTGTTGCACACCGACGTCCGCGTCGTCGACGAAGATGGCGAGCCCCTCCCGGCGGGAGAAATCGGCGAGCTCGAGCTGTCGGGTCCCCACGCCGCGCCGGGGTACTGGCGCAACCCCGTGGCGACCGAGGAGACCTTCGGCGAGTCGCGGGCCGCCGCCGTCGGGGATCCCGTGGCCGACGGCGCCCCCGCGTGCCGGTGGGTCTCGACGGGCGATCTGGCTCGGCGCGACGACGACGGCTTCTACCACATCGAAGGGCGCAAGAAGAACATGTTCATCAGCGGCGGCGAGAACGTCTACCCGCCGGAGATCGAGGACGTCATCGCCGACCACCCCGCGGTGGCGGAGGTGATCGTGATCGGCGTCCCGGACGAGCAGTGGGGCACCGTCGGGAAGGCGGTCGTCGAGCCGACCGAGGCGGCGACGGGCGGGGCCGAGTCGACGGACGCCGAGGTCGAACCGCCGCTCACGCTCGCCGAACTCGAGGCGTTCATGGACGAGCGACTCGCGCGGTTCAAGATCCCGAAACACCTCGACTTCGTCGACGAGATGCCGACCAGCGGGCCCTCGAAGCTCGACCGCGCCGCGATCGAGGAGGCGTTCGGGGAGGCGGCGAACGGACGGTCCTCGAGCGAGCGAGCGAGCGACGACTCGACCCGCGGTACCGGACCGACCGACGACACGACGGGCGGTACCCGACCGACCGAAAACTCGACCCGCGGTACCGGGCCCACCGAAAACTCGACCCGCGAGACCCGACCGACCGACGACACGTCGGGCGACGACTAACTTTCGAGAAAAATCGAATCACAACCGGCACGAAGTGTTATGAGACCGCGGCAAGATCTAGCACGACGATGATCGACCTCACGCTGGACATGGAGCAGTACGATTGTCCGTTCATCGATACGACGGACGATCACGCGGTGGCCTTTCGCGCCGTCCAGTGGGAGTTCGACGCGGCCAGCCGGAGCCTCGAGACGCGCATGCTCGTCGAAGGGACGGATCGATCCGCCCTGGAGTCGGGCCTCTCGGCCGTCCAGGGGCACCCGAACATGCGGGAGTGCGATCTCTTCCGCAAACGGGAGGAGACCGCCGTGATCCGGACGGAGATCGACGAGACGAACGCGATGCGCGTGATCAGGGACAACGACGGCTACATCACCGGGCCGTTCCACATCGAGGCGGGCCGGGAGCGCTGGGAGGTCGGGTTCGACGCCGAGCGGATCGCGAGCGACGCCCTCTCGGAGCTGGACCGGAACAACGAGTTCGCCGTCGAGTCCCGGTCCGAGGTCGCCGGCGACGACCTGTTCGACCTGCTCGAGAACGCCGACGCGGCGACGTCGCTGCTCGAGGGATGTCGCGTGCTCTCGGAGACCGAACGCGAGACGCTGACCGTCGCAGCGGAGAAGGGCTACTTCGATCAACCGCGGGGCGCCACGCTCCAGATGCTCGCCAACGAGTTCGACGTCTCCGACACCGCCGTCTCGAAGAACGTCAGGCGGGCCGAGCGGAAGGTCCTCCGGCGCGTGGTCGAGGCGATGGACGAACTGGATCTCGAGTGACCGACGCCGCTCCCGAGGGCGGGACGTCGGCGGGGCTCCTCGGAATCGGAAGGTGGGACGGTCGACCGGCCGCTGATCCATGCACCGATCGGCGGCGCGGCAACCCGGCATCGGCAGCCGGCGGTCCCGGCACCGCCGGCGCCGCGGACCGACGCGGCGGTCCCCGCGGGTTGGTATACGAACCTCCCGTCCTATGGGACCCTGTCTATTAGGAATGTACATATGGGAACCGGTAGCAGTCGACGAACGGTGCTGAAGCGAACGGGTGCACTGACCGCGGTCGGCGTGGCGGGACTCGCCGGCTGTCTCGGCGGCGACCAGGAGGCCGACGTCGAGGGGGAGACCCTCCGGATCGGCGCGTTCCAGCCGGTATCCGGCGACCTCCAGTACTACGGCGAGATCAGCCTGATGGGGTTTTACTCCGGTCTGGCCTACAAGTACGGGGAGAGCCCCGACGACGTGGCCGACGTCTCGCCGGGCGAGTACGAGTTCGACCCCGAGGATGGACCGACGTACGAGATATACCTCGAGGACACCGAGCTGAGCGTCGACACCGCCCAGCGGGTGACGGAGGACCTCGTCGTGGATCACGACGTCGACGTCCTCTTCGGCGGGACGCTGTCGGAGTCCGCCCGCCGGGTCATCGGCACGACGGTCGCCGAGGCGGATATCCCGTACATCGTCGGCCCGGCCGCCGACGCAGACATCACCAACTCCGCGGAGCACTGCCACGAGAAGGTGTTCCGCGCGAGCGAGCACACGGCGATGGACGCCCGTGCGGGCGGCCGATTCGTCGCGGAGGAGACGGACGCGACGACCATCGCCATCATGCACATCGACGACGCGTTCGGTCGGTCCGTCGCCAACAACTGGCAAGCGGTGCTCGAGGCGGAGGGTCTCGACGTGCTCGACCCCCGGGGCGTCGACTCGGACTTCACGGAGTTCGAGGGGCTGTTCGACGAGGCCGTCGCGGACGGCGCCGACGGCGTCGTCGGCGGCTTCACCGCGATCCAGCTGCCGGCGTTCCTCTCGACCGGGATCGGCTACGACGTCCAGCTCTTCGGCGGGTTCGCCGACCTGCTGACGACCCAGCTCATCGGCGACACGGTGGAGGCCGAACTCGGCGAGGACTTCACCGAGGACGACGTCCGCGACGCCGGGCTCGGGCCGTTCACCTCGCGGTACCACTGGAACCAGTACGACGACGAGATCAACGACGAGTTCATCGACATGCACGTCGACGCCTACGGGATGGTTCCCGACCTGTTCAGCGGGGGGACCTTCGTGGGCGGCTCGGCGCTCGTGCAGGCGGTCGAGGAGTCCGAGTCGACGGACGGCGACGACATCGCCGACGCGATGCGCGGCATGACCGTCGAGGACACGCCGAAGGGCGAGGGCGGCTACGTCTTCCAGGAGTCCAACAACCAGGCCGCCTCCGAGATGACCGTCGCCTGGCCCGTCCCGACGGACGAGGAGTTCGCGGAAACGTGGGGCGCGGCGGTCATGCCCGGCGAGCCGATCGCGACGCTCGACGCGGAGGAGGTCATGGTTCCGGCCGACGAGCTCGACTGCGATCTGGGGTAAGCGCCGATGTTGCTCTCGACAGCCGGCCTGACCAAGGAGTTCGACGGCATCACCGCGGTGGACGACGTCGACTTCGCCATCGAGGAGGGCGAGCTCTGCTCCGTGATCGGGCCGAACGGCGCCGGGAAGACGACGTTCTTCAACCTGCTTACCGGCGTGCTCGAGCCAACCCGCGGTTCGGTCGAGTTCGTCCCGTCCGACGGCGACGGCCCGGTCGACATTACGGGAGCCGAACCACACGAGACGGCGCTGCTCGGGCTCCACCGCTCCTACCAGATCACGAATATCTTCCCGACCGTCTCCGTGCTCGAGAACGTTCGGATCGCGGTCCAGGCCCACCGGGGCGGCGACGCCTGGAAGTTCTGGCGGAACGTGAACGCCTTCGACGACCACTTCGCCGAAGCGGAGGCGATCCTGGAGCGGGTCGGCCTCGTCGAGTACGCCGACCGGGCGGCCCAGAACCTCAGTCACGGCGAAAAGCGCAACCTCGAGATCGCGATCGCGCTCGCCGGCGACCCCGACCTGCTCCTGCTCGACGAGCCCACGGCGGGCGTCTCGAGCGAGGACGTCACCTCGGTCACGGACATCATCGAGGACGTCGCGCGCGACCACGCGATCATGCTGATCGAACACAACATGGACGTGGTCATGGACATCAGCGATCGCGTCGTCGTCCTCAACCAGGGCGAGATCATCGCGGACGACGACCCCGCCGTCGTCAGGGAGAGCGTTGCCGTCCAGCGGGCGTATCTCGGCGGATACGACGGCGACGGGGTCGGACCGGACGACGAGGGCGGTGCCGGCGAGGCGACGGGGGTGGGCGCCTGAGATGAGCGACGACGGCGACCCGTTCCTCGACGTCGAAGACGTCCACACCTACTACGGGGAGAGTCACATCCTCCAGGGCGTCGACCTGACCGTCGAGGAGGGCGAGATCGTCGCGCTGATCGGCCGCAACGGGGTCGGGAAGACGACCACGCTGCGATCGATCCTCCAGCTGACGCCGCCCCGCGAGGGGACCGTCCGATTCCGCGGCGAGGACGTGACGGGGCTGAGCGCGCACGAGGTCGCCCGAAAGGGGATCGGGTGGGTGCCGGAGGACCGCCGGATGTTCGGCTACCTGACCGTCGAGGAGAATCTCAGGGTGTCGGTTCCCCCCGACGGCGACTTCGCGGCCGAGCGAGACTACGTGTTCGAGCTCTTTCCGGACCTGGAGCGATTCCGCGACAAGGAGGCGCGCAACCTGAGCGGGGGGCAACAGCAGATGCTCGC
Source organism: Halovivax sp. (assembly GCA_007119345.1). Lineage (GTDB taxonomy): Archaea > Halobacteriota > Halobacteria > Halobacteriales > Natrialbaceae > Halovivax. The sequence goes on along the minus strand of SKPV01000265.1, from coordinate 644 downwards.
CATCTCGCGCGGCATGGTCGGCGACAACGACCTGTTGCTCGTCGACGAGCCGAGCGAGGGGCTCGCCCCGATGATCGTCGAGACGGTCGTCGACGCGCTGCGGACCGCCTCGGCGGACACGACGATGGTGCTGGTCGAACAGAACTTCCCGCTCGCGATGGACCTCGCCGACCGGTTCTACCTCCTCGACCACGGAACGGTCGTCGAGTCCGGCGACACCGAGGGAGTCACGGCCGACGACGAACGCATCAAGAGGTACCTGTCGGCATGATCGGGGGCGCGCTCGGAGCGGGCGGCGAGTTCCTCGCGCTGCTCGCCGCGATCGCGGACGTCCCGCTGTGGGCGGACGCGCTGGGCCGGTTCCTCCAGCCGCGAACCTTCGCGCGAATCGTCATCGAAGGCCTCGGCAAGGGCGCGGTGTACTTCATACTCGCCATCGGGCTCACCCTGGTCTTCGGGCTGATGGGCGTGTTGAACTTCGCCCACGGGGCGTTCGCGATGCTCGGCGCGTACCTCGGGGGCGTCCTGATGGTGCTCGCCGTCTCGGGGGGCGCCGGTCCCTTCACGACGATCGCGTTCTTCTTCGTGGCCGCTGCGATCGTCTTCGCGGCGCTCACGGCGGCCGGCAGCGCCATCGAGGTGGG
>SKPV01000220.1 GCA_007119345.1 Halovivax sp. | reverse complement strand
TGTCGAGGTTGCCGTCGACGCGCACCTGCCACTCGACGTCCATCGTCTCGGGATCGATCGCCGTGAGCGCCGCGCCGTACTCGCCGGGCTCGTCGAGGTCCCGCCCGTCGTTCGGGATCGGTACCCGCAGCTCGCTCACGGCGAGGACGAGCTCCGTGTCCGGGTAGAGGCCGGTGAGGCCGTGGATCCCCTGGACGTTCGGCACTTCCACGATGGCGTCGGTCACGAAGTACTGCAGGTCGATCCGGGCCACCCGCGGGTTGGCCTTATCCTGGATGAACAGCCACCGGCCGTCGAAATCGTTGTCGGTCTGGCTGAGCCGCGGGTGGTGGGCGTCACCCCACGAGTAGCCGCCCGCGTCCGCCAGCATCTCGCGGGTCTCGTCGTCGTGGCCGTAGCCCCGGGCGCTGTCGACCTGGAAGACGGGGATGCGCGCGATCTGACGCATCGACGGCATCCCGTACACCCGGACGTCGCTCCCGTGGCCGCCCGACAGGAAGACGTAGTAATCGTCGAGTTCCCCGGGCGGGACGTCCGCTCGATCGACGGCCGGCGCGACGTCGGCGTCGTCAGTATCGAAGACGCCGAGGCAGCCGCTCAGCGTTCCGAGGGCGCCCGCGGCCATGCCAGCCTTCACGAAGTCTCGCCGTTGCAGACCGAAATCCGCGAACATGGAGTCGGTCGAATGGCGCGGTTCGGCGTCGGTGTCGGTGTGTAATTCGTTACTCATGGCTCTCCGAGGGAGGTGAACTGCCGGGGCCCGACAAATTGCGGCCGGCCTATCGAAGATTCAACCTCTTCTCACTAAAGTGAGAGGTCTCGCCGGTACATAACGGTGTTTTCACCGCGGTCGATATATCCGAGCGGTGATCGGTGCGGCCGACGCCATCGGTCAGCCGACGACTGTCCGCTCTCCGCGGTGTCCGACGATCCACCGGTGAGGGTCGACGGCGATCGAGGTTTGTCAGACCCGCCGCGAGGAGTTGAGGACGACCAGCGCGCTGCTGGTCGCCATCGCCACCGCCGCCAGCAGCGGGTTGAGCAGCCCGGTGATCGCCAGCGGGATCGCGACTCCGTTGTAGACGAAGGCCCAGCCGAGGTTCTGTCTGATTCGGCGGTTCGTCCCGTCGGTGAGCGCGAAGACGGCGGCGACCGACCCGAGGTCGTCGTCGACGATGACGGCGTCCGCGGCGTCGGTCGCTAGCTCCGTGCCGCCGCCCATCGCGATGCCGACGTCGGCGGCGGCCAGCGCGGGCGCGTCGTTGCTCCCGTCGCCGACGACGGCGACCGTTCCCCGGGCCCGGAGCCGGCGGACCGTCTCGGCTTTGCCCTCCGGCGGCACGCCGGCGTACACCTCGTCGACGGCCGACAGCTGCCGGAACTGCTCGGCCGCCGGCCCCTCGTCGCCGGTGAGGACGATCAGCTCGCGGCCGCTCGCGAGCGTCTCGACCGCCTCGCGCCACTCGTCTCGGGGCTCGTCCCCGACGGCGATCGCGCCCCGGGCGCGGCCGTCCCAGCCGACGAGGACGGGGACGTCGCCGCGTTCGCGCGCTTGCGTCGCCGCGTCGGCGAGTGCCTCCGGAACGGTCCAGTCACGCTCGTCGAACAGCTCGGGGTGGCCGACGACGATCCGCTCGCCGTCCACCAGCGCGGAGACGCCCCTGGTCTCGCGCGTGAAGTCCGCGACCTCGCCGGTGGACGCGACCTCGCCCAAGGACCCCGCGGCGGCTCCGTCCGCGAGTTCTTCGTCCGCAGCTGCCGCTCCCGCCGCCTCGCCATCGGCCGCCTCGCGAATCGCCCGCGCGATGGGGTGCTCGGAGTGGCCCTCGACCGCGGCGGCGCGTGCCAGCGCGCGCTCGGGGTCGATCCCGTCGGTCTCGACCGACCGCACCGACATCGCGCCGGTCGTCAGCGTCCCCGTCTTGTCGAGGACGACGACGTCGACGTCCGGCGCGTCCTCGAAGACGCTCTCGCTCGCGAGGACGACGTTGCGCTCGGCGGCCGACCGGACGCCGGAGGCGACCGCCAGCGGCGTCGCCAGCCCGAGCGCGCAGGGACAGGAGACGATCAGGACCGTCAGCCCGACCAGCATGGCGGCGGTCGCCCCGCCGCCGAGCGCCAGGGTGGCTGCGGCGGCGAGCGCCGCGAGGACGAGCACCAGCGGCACGAAGATGGTCGCGAGCCGGTCGGCGAGTCGCTGGACGCCCGGCCGCGCGCTCTGAATCCGCCAGAGCAGTTCGACCAGCCGGTCGAGCGTGCTCTCGGCGTCCTCGCCCACCGCGACGACGAGCGAGGCGTCGGCGACGAGCGTACCCCCGCGGACGGGATCGCCGGGTACCTTCTCGACCGGGAGCGACTCGCCGGTGAGCAGCGACTCGTCGACCGCGGCCCGCCCCGAGTCCACCGCGCCGTCGAGGGGGATCCGCTCGCCGGGCCGTACCAGGAGTTCGTCGCCCGGTTCGACGTCGGCGACGGGGACCCTCTCGCCGTCGGCCAGCCGGGCCTCCTCGACCCGCTGCTCGGTGAGGTCGCGCACGAGGCCCGCGGCCCGGCGTTTGACCCGGCCCTCGTACCAGGTGCCGGCGGTCACGACGAGGATGATCGCGACGGAGACGTCGAAGTAGAGGTCCGTGCGGCCGACGAGGATCGCCAGCGTGCTGTAGGCGTAGGCCGCGAGGGCCGCGACCGAGACCAGCAGGTCCATGTTCGGCCGCCCGGCGCGCAGGCTCACGTACGCGCCCCGCAGGATCGGGTAGCCGGTGTAGAAGACGACGAACGAGGTCATCAGCCAGATGTTGGCGAAGAGGTAGAGCCCGTCGTAGCCGCCGAGGTCGACCAGCGGCTCGTAGCCGAAGTAGGTGGGATACAGGAAGAGGGCGTACCAGAGCATCACCATCATCCCGAAGAGGCCGCCGCCGATCAGGAACGTCACGAGGGCCCGGTCGCGGCTCGACTCGCCGCGGCCCTCCTCCCGGCCCCTGGCCTCGTAGCCGTACCCGGAGAGGAGGTCGGGCAGGTCCGCCTCGTCGACGGTCGCGGGATCGTACTCGACGCAGACCGTGTCGGTGGCGTAGCTCGCCGCGGCCGCGCGGACGCCGTCCGCGCTCGCCGCTCGCGCCTCGAGGAACGCCTCGCAGGTCGCACAGTGCATGCCGTCGACGCCGAAGTACGCCCGCTCGCAGCCCGCGGCCGGCTCCGGACCGAGGCCGTCCCCGTCGCCGTCGTCGAGTCGGCCCGCGACGGCGTCGTCGTCGACGGCGTCGAGATCGCCGAGCGCCCGCTGCACCTGGAGGCA
>SKPV01000119.1 GCA_007119345.1 Halovivax sp. | reverse complement strand
GTCCGCTCCCGCGGAGTCGACGACCGATCCCACCGACCCGGCGACCGCGATGGTGCGCACCCACGAACGAACGACGGATCGACTGGCTGCCGTGCTCGGTCTGGGTTTCACGGTGCTCGCGCTCGCGTTTCTCGGCGGGCCGATAGCGGTCACGTTCGGCGTCGTCTCCCTGCTGCTCTTTTCCTGGGCAATTTTCCGGACGTCGACGTCGGTCGCGACGTACGCTGGTGGGTTCCTGTTCGCCGCCGTCGTCGTCGACGGAGTCACGGGTGCGACAGTAGAGGCGCTGCTTGCGGCGCTACTCGCGGCGATCCTCGCGTGGGACGTCGTCCGGTACGGAATTGTCGTCGGTTCCCAGCTCGGTCCCGAGGCGACGACAGGACGGATCGTGATCGCTCACGTTGCGACGAGTACCGTCGTCGGCGCGGCTGGCGGGGCCGTCGCCTACGGCGTCTTCCGGACGGTGAGCGTCGACGCGCAGAACGTCGCCGCGGCGTTTTTGCTCCTGGGGGCGATCGCGCTCGTCATCGCGCTCCGGTAAGAGTTCGGAAACGAGCCTGACCGGGCCTGTGGGACCGGTTCCGAAACTAAAATAGGATGACTATCCGGTTTTGAGGATGGAAATCCAACTTACACAGATTAATCCCGGGTTAAAGATTGAAAACGTCCAAAAATGAGGGAAGATTTATTACACATGCAACGAAATAGCCCATATGGTAACAGACCATACAATATCGACGATCGAAACGAACCTGACCCGTCGAACCGCCCTCCGGATGGGCGGTGGTGCCCTCGCCGCGGGGCTCGCGGGCTGTCTCGGCGCGAACGGAGGCGCCTTCCAGCACGAGCACGACTGGCCGACCTTCGCCCACGACGCGGCGAACACGGGACACACCCGGGCTCAGGGTCCGGGTGATCCGGAGTTGCTGTGGACCAAAGAGACAGGAATCGTCACGACGACGCCGGCGGTCGTAGAGGGCGTCGTCTACGTCGGCGACGTAGGTGGCACGGTGTACGCTCTCGACGCCGCAAGCGGGGACGAGGAGTGGACGTACGACGTCGGAGAGCCAGTACAGGGGACGTCCGCGGTCGACGACGGCGCGATCTACGCGTGTGGCCAGAACACGGCGTTCCGGCTGTCGAGCGACGGGTCAGAGGAGTGGAGCGTCGAACTCGGCGTCATCACCCATCCTCCCACCATCGTTGGTGATACCCTCTTCGTCCCGACGCACGGAACCCTTTACGCGCTGGATCCCGAGTCGGGTGAGGAGCGCTGGTCCGCTCCGAATAGATCCTACGCGCCCGCGATCGCCGACGCTGCGGCCCTAACGTTCCGTAGTGAGGATGATACCGACTACGCAGTCGCGCTCGACGCGGAAACCGGCGAGGAGTCCTGGACCTACGAGTGGGAGGGAGGCGGTACATTGTCGCTCGTCAGCCCGTCGACCGGGGCGGGATCCGTTTTCTTCGGGACCGGCGGACGCGAGGTGCTCGCGCTGGATACCGAAACGGGGGAGGAAGCGTGGCGCGCCGACGCCGGTCGGTTCGCCCTGCAGTCGCCGGTCGTCGGGGACGAGACGGTCTATCTCGGGATAGAGCCGATGTACCCGCACGATCCGATGAGGGGGGAGGGAACGGGTAGTAGCGTGCTCGCATTGAACGCTCAGACGGGCGACCTATCGTGGCGCCTCGACACCGGGGCGCTGGGTACTGCGGGCTCGCTCGCCGACGAGACGCTCTACACCCGGACGCTCGGCGGGCTCTCCGCCCTCGACGCAGGAACTGGCGAGACCCAGTGGGAGTTCGACGCCCCGTTCGGACTCCCGTGGGACGGGGACGGGCCGATGGACGACCCTCCGCAGGTGACCGAAGAGTACACCTCGCAGCCGGCGGTCGTCGACGGCGCGCTCTTCGTCGGGAGTCCCGCGGGTGGGATCTACGCCGTCGGCGAGGCGTAATAGAACGATTCGCTACCCGTATGATCGCACAATTCGTTCCTTCTGGTCCGTTTCTCTCTCTGGGTTTGAGTTTTTCAGCAGGTTAGCTCGACCGGGTGGGTAGGTTCGACTGGATGGGATAGTTCGGTTGGAAGGGGTGGTTCGAACAAATTGATCGTCGGAACTTCTCGAACCAACGATTCGAATCCGTTGACCGAGGTTCCCGGACTCACGGGACGGAGCACGTGCCGATAGGGCGAGTGCCGGTGGAGCGCGTTCCGGTAGAGCGCGTTCCAGTGGATGTATTCCGGCGGTCAGTCGCTCGCTTCGCTCTCGATACCCGCCGTCGGTGGTGTCGGGAAGCGACGCGGAGGAAGCACGCACTTCGCGGGCCGGTCACGAAGGTGGACGTACTCCTCCGGCACGTTCGCCAGCCGATGGGCGGGGTTCTCCGCGCCGTCGAGACAGGCCGCGCGAACCTCCGAGAAGCCAGCGATCCGGGCCCGGATGCCGCGCCAGTGAAAGCGATTGCGCGGGGAAACGCGAACGCCCACGGGGACCCGACGGGAGGAGAGATGGCCAGCCGCGGCGGCGGTGTTGACGTTCGCGGCCAGTTCGTCGTGATCGACCAGCACGCCGATCCGGGCGTCCGGCGGCGCTCGATCCGCCAGTATGTCGAGTCCGAGGTGGAGCGCCCGGTACTCGGCGGCGTTGTTGTCGGGTACGTGAGCGGGGAGTGCGGTGCGGAGGACGCGCTCGCCGTCGCCGGTTTCGATCACGACACCGAGTCCGCCGTCCCCGGTCGTGGGACGGAACGATCCGTCGGTCGCGACGTAGAAGTCGCGGTGGTGCGTGTCGGGTCTGTAGTAGGTCGCGGGGGCGGGCGCGTCGTCGAAGCGGTTTCTGAGCGGTGAACGATGGCCATGGGCGGCCATGCGAGGTATTCGGTACGGAATGGTTATAAATTCGACGCCCGTCGCGACCGGGTCTTGGCGTCGCCGGTACGCGGTACCTGATCAGACGAGGATGCCGATCAGCTGCCAGAGGATGCCGATGACGAACAGGGCGATCAATATCGCCGTCATCACGACGACGATCGGCGAGAGCTTTTTCTGTTCGAACGCGAGATCCGGATCGACCATGCGGCGGTGGAAGAACCGCTCCGATAAGCCTCTTCCGTCATCGATCAGGAACGCGGCGGCTCGTCGTGCTGGACCGACCAGCCCGGGTTCAGCCCGCAGGCCTCGCGCTCTTCGTACGCTATCACGGTGTCGAAGTCGACGACTGAGCCACCCTCTACGCGTTCGACGCGGAGCGGGACGTCCATGTGGCTGCCACAGCAGCCGACGTCGGTGAACTCCTCCCAGAGGTCGCCCTC
>SKPV01000153.1 GCA_007119345.1 Halovivax sp. | reverse complement strand
CGTTACGACGAGTTAACGAACTGTTTGTAATTTCTATATATCACCAATAGACGGATTCTCAGCGAAAATGACTCTATACTCAAATGTGATGTCCTGATTCGGTACATGTGCGCAATCGAAAGAGAGCACGCGCAGCAACGGTAGCATGTCCGACGAACCCGACCCCTCGCGCCGGCGGATTTTGCAGGCAGCGGCTGGTGCCGGGTTCGCCGGGGTGGCCGGGAGCGCGGCGACCGTGGCGTACCTCACCGATCGATCGTCGTTCCCCGGGAACGAGACCGGGGCCGGCTCGCTGAATCTGGGACTCGCCGCGGACGCGGCCGAGGGTGACGACGAGGCCGACTACGTCCCGAGCGACGACGATTTCGAGGACGAATCGACGGTTTCCGTGGCGTTCTCGTCGCTCGAACCGGGTGACAGCGGCGTTCTCACGACCGCGTATCGTGTGTGTGGAGCACCCGGGCGCGTCTGGTTTCGGGTCCGGACGGACGGCGACGACGAGACGGCGCTGGCCCGACGCTTGGACGTTCGGGTCGCAGAACGGCCCGACTGCGACGGAGACGGGGACGCCCTGTTCGCGGGGACGCTCGACGAACTGATCGCCGCGTACGAGGACGGCGTGCAAATTGGCTACGACTGCGTCGAGTGCGAGCCGGCGTGTGTGGACCTGGAGTGGACGTTCGACGAAAATCCGCCGTCGGATGTGGACGACGATTCGTTCACGTCCGAACTCGAATTTGCCGCAGTTCAGTGCAGACACAACGAGACACCGGAGAACCCATGGAACTAACGACAGACGAGGGGAATCGACTCCGATCCGCACAGCGCCCGCGGATGACGAACACGGCGGAGTGCACGATCGGAACCGGAGGGGATCCGTCGTGTCGATAGGTCTCCCGAGCCGCCGGCAGGTATGCCACTGGATCGGGTTGGTAGCGCTGGTCGCGATCGTCGTCCCGTTCGTCATCTACGCGGTCCCCGGCGTGATCGGCGCCGAGGGGAGTTACGTGGTGATGTCGGGTAGCATGGAACCGTCGATCGGCGCCGGCGACGTCGTGATCGTCGACGATACCGACCCGACGACCATCGAAGAGGGGGACGTGATAACGTACGTCCGCGACGACGCCGAAACGCCGACGACCCATCGCGTGATCGACGTCGTCGAAGCGGACGGGGCCCTGGCGTTCGAAACGCAGGGAGACGCCAACGATCAACCGGACGCATCGGCCGTCCCCGCCTCACAGGTCCGCGGGGAAGTGGTCCTTACCATCCCGTACATCGGGTACGTCATCACGTTCGTCAACACTCCGCTCGGGTTCTCGCTGTTGGTGGTGGGGCCGCTACTGCTATTGCTCGCCACCGAACTGTACCCGCCGCTTCGAGCGCGACTGGCGGATTCGACCGCGACCGGTGCGAGCGAAGCGAGCGACCCGACGGAGGGGCCGATCGTGTCCGTACCCGAACCGAGCTCACTCGACCCACCGAACTCACTCGACCCACCGAGCTCACTCGACCCACCGAACTCACTCGACGCCCGCGTCGACGAGAGATCGCCTCGAGCCCGACTGACCGACGGCGAACCGATCGAAACGGACCAGATCGCCTCGCCGGACGAAGACCCCGCTTCCGATTCGACCATGGACGAGCAGACGACGCCATCATCCGCGACCGAACCGACGACCCGGACCGCATCCGGCGGGATGGGGACCGCGACCGATCGACACACAGAGGGACCGGCTGCCGAGGGATCCCGGGGAGACGACGCGACGATTTCGATCTACCGAACCGACCTCCGCCTCTCGCTGGCCCTCCTCGTCGGCACGACGGTGTATGCCGCCTGGGTCGCGCTCCGGATGCCCGAACCCCTGCCCCTCTCCATCGCCTTCGCCTCGGCGCTGGCCATGGCGTCGGTCGGCGTGATGTACTATCTCGCCGGCGACGGACGATCGCCTGGAGGGGCCGGTTCGGGGTCGAGCGTCGACTCCGGACCCGGCGGATCGCCCGACCCGGTTGATACGGCAACCGACGTCGATTCGGCCCGATATCGGATCCCGCCGAACGAAGCGCAGCACCGCCACGCCGGTTCGACTGCGCGGCCGGACCTTCTCGAGGGGGCAGACCGATCGTCGAGTCCAACGAGCTCGGCCACACCGAACGGGGCGTCCGTCACCGACGTCGAGACGGAGCCGAACCCGTCATCCCGGGAGAACGGTATCCCGCGGCGGACCGCGCGGACCGATCCCGAGGAAGGCACCCCCGACCGAGCATCCGAGTCGCCCGTCGACGTCGCATCGACCGACCCGACCGGCGGACTCCGACGGGGGGAGTCGTCGGATCCGGCCGCCGTCAGCGACGAGGAAGACGATCGCACCAATTCCGAAGGCGATGCCAGGTAGCTCGCGAACCGAGAAACTCGTCGTCCTTTCGCTCGTCGGAGCCTTGGTACTCGGAGCGCTATCCGGCGGGTACGCGACGCACGCCGTGTTCACCGATAGCGCGAGCACGGAAGTGACGTTCGAGGTTGGAGACGTCCCCGACCTCGAGGAAAATCTCTCCGACGGAAACTTCTCCGAAGATTCGAACGCGACGAACGCGACCGCCTCCGATAGCGAGAATGACGGGGACACCTCGACCGATAATGAGACCGACGGGGACACCTCGACCGATGAGAGTGACGACGGGGACACCTCGACCGATGAGAGTGACGACGGTGGGGAGGGATCCGAGGCGGATGACGACGGAACGGACGAGGACGACGCAGCCGACGGAGAGGAGAGCGATGACGGGAGCGAAGCGGACGCCGGAGACGGATCGTCCGAGAACGCCGAGGAAGGGGACGATGATCACGAGAGCGAAGACTAGTTCGCCGCGCTCGGCACGGCCGGCGGCATCGGCCCACTACTCTTAATTCACGGTCAGTGAGGGTATTTGTGCTCGAAAGTGACCGGTCGATCACACCGATCCAGATGATCGACATCCGCCGGTGGATTATCGGCGTCCGCATCCGTTTTTCCCGATCGACCCGAACCCCCTACTCCACCGTCACGCTCTTGGCCAGGTTCCGCGGCTTGTCGATCGACCGGCCCAGCAGGTTCGCCGTCCAGTACGAGACCAGCTGCAGCTGGACGTTCGCTAGGATCGGGGTGAACCGCGGCCCGAGCGAGGGCACCTCCAAAACGACGTCGGCGTACGGCGCCACCTCCTCGCGGCGATCCGTCACGGCCACCACGGGCGCGCCGCGGGCCTGGACCTCCTTGACGTTCCCGAGGGTCTTCGCGGCCAGCTCGTCGTCGCCGGTGATCGTCGCGAAGACGGGCGT
>SKPV01000026.1 GCA_007119345.1 Halovivax sp. | reverse complement strand
CGATCGCGCCGAGAACGTCGGCATCGAGTCCACGGAGACACTCTGTCACGGCCGCCCCTGGGAGGAGGTCCGCGAGGTCGCAGACGAGGTCGACGCCGACCTGATCGTCATCGGCCACCAGGGCCAGGGACACCCCCGGACCGACCGAATGGGGAGCGTCGCCGAACGCATCGTCCGCACGGCAGACCGGCCGGTCCTGACGGCCTGAGCCGGTCGCGACCGGTGCCCGCCGGGTCCCAGACCGTTCTCTCGCTCGACCGGTTCACTCGCGGTGGAAAGAACCCGAGCGATTCGGCGCGACGTGCCCGAACGGCGTGTGCGGCGCCCGTCGCCTACGGCTTCGATCGGCGTCCCTCGGCCTGGATCTCTTTTGCCGTCGCGTACGGGGCGTGCGGTCGGCTGCTGGAACCCCCGTACTCGATCAATCCACGACACCAACAACAGACGCTGAACGAAGTCGGGTCGCCGGTCGCGTCGTACGAGGATTGGAACACCGGCGTCTCGCGAGCGCAGTGCGGACACGGCATCGGCTGGGCGCCGTCGTCGCGCATGCGCTTGCCGACCCCGCGGTTCAGTCGGTACCATCCGATCGCCTCGCGTAGGAACTCCATACCTCTCTCACCACCCTACGCAGCGCTCGGTCGTATCTCTTTGTCAACCGCTAGCAAAACCACATATTCACGAGTCAGTTCACGCGCTCGTACACTGGCGTCGACTCACCATCGACGTCCGTCGTCAGCCGCTCGACGGCGTCGCTAACGTCACCGAGACTGGCGGTCTGCTCCTGGCTGGCCGCCGCGACCGACTCCGCCGCACCCGCGACGCGGTCGGCGTCACCGCCGAGCTCGTCGAGCGACTCGGCGATCGACTGGACGCTGCGGGCCTGCTGGTCCGTCGCGGCGGCGACATCCTCCATCCCCGCCGCGGTCGATCGAACCGCCTCGTGAACCGTCTCGAGCGAGGCGACCGTCTCGCGGACTCGATCGGAGCCGGCGTCGACCCGTTCGACCATCTCCTCCGCCGTCTCGACCGTCGCCTCGACCTCGTCGCCGACCTCCCGGGCGGTCTCCTCGATCGACCCGAGGTCGGCCCGCGTGCGCTCTGCGAAGGCGTCGATCTCGTCGGCGATCACCATGAGGGTCCGGTCCGTCTCCGACTCCGTCGCGCTCCGGGCGGCCTCGATCTCGGCGTTTTTCGCCAGGATCGAAGTGCGCGTCGCGACCTCGTCGAGGCGCTCGACGACGGTCGAGATCGCGTCGGCGCGCTCGTCCAGCGACGCTACCGCTGCTTCGACGTCGGCCGCGGCCCGCTCGATCGCGTCCAGTTCCTCGAGGGCGTCCTCGGCCGCGTCCGCCCCGTCCGCCGTGAGACGTTCGGCGCGCTCGCTCTCCCCCCGAACGTCGTCGGCCACACTCGCGACCTCTTCGACGGTCGCGCTCACGGCGCCGACCTCAGACGCGCTCCGCTCGATCGCCGTCGCCTGGTTCGAGGCGTGGGCGCTGATCGCCTCCGCACGCGCCGCGACCGCTTCGCTCGCCTCGTGAAGTTCGTCGATCGGTGCCCGGACGTCGGCCTCGACGGCCGCCGTGAGCCGGTCCCGGCGATCGATCGCCTCCTCCAGACGGGTCGCGTAGGAATCGACGTACGTCTCCGTTGCGACCTGCAGGTCGAGGTTGATGATCCGCAACAGCGCCAGCACGTCCATCATGCCGTCGTCGATCGCCGAGCGAACCGTCCGCTCGAACGACGCCTCCAGGCCGTCGTCGACGTCACCTCCATCGTCGCCGAAACCGAACACGTCAGCGAGTCGACCCAGGCCACCCTCTTCCTCGGCAGCTTCGCGCTCGGCGGCCCACTCCTCGATCGCCTCGACGACCCGGTCCTGGACCCGCGCGTTCAGCCGATCCAGGAGGAGGTCGTAGTAGACGCCGTACTGCCCGACGTAGTACTTCAGCGGCATGTCGAGCAACTCGTGGAGCTTGCCGATCCGGGCCCGGTTCGCGAAGTACGCTCGGTCGTACTCCCCGGTCGCGAGCGAGCGCAGGTACGCTCGCTGGGTCTGCTTCAACGCCTCGACGTCCTTGGGTGAGCGCTCGAAGATCTCGCGGGTTCCCTCGTAGCGCAGCAGCTTCTCGTAGAAGTCGTCCGCGATGGCCTCCTGTTCGGCCCGCAGGAGCGGCTCCAGCTCCGAGAGCCGCCGCTCGTCCTCCTCGTCGAAGTTCAGAAAGTCCTTCCGCCAGTCGATTTCGCTCTCGGTCAGTCCGATTCGCGCTACCAGCTCGTCCGCGTCGACGTACGGGTTCAAGCCCCCACGCCCGAAGATCGGATCGTCCGTCATCGGTGAACGTGTTCGGCTCGCGTTTTAAGATGGTCGGGGCAGTTCCCGGTCTCCGGGAATTTCCCCTCCTTCAACCGGTTTCTGAGAGTGTCGGCGGCCGGTACCGACGCGCCGGCCCGGATCACCCCGTCAGCCGTCTCGCGTCCACATCGGGCTCGGCCGCCGACTCGAGGTCGGGCTCGGACGCTGAGGACGTCCGATCCGGTTCGTCGTGAAACCGATCACCGTTTCCGTTCATTGACATCCGGGCCCCGCACGCCTCGCATTGGAACGGGTACGCCGGACCGACGTCGCTGGTCAGCACCACCTCGTACTCACCGGGGTGGCGCCACTGGTGACCGTAGAGCCGACACTGCCAGTTTGCGTAACTCATGGGGTATCGTACGCCGCCGCGAAGAATTAGTCGCGCGCCGTGAGCGGCGGACACCCCGGTCGGCCCGCCCCGGTCGTCCGGGCGGTTCGGAGAGTGTCCGGAAGGCGGAAATCGCCCGGGCGGTTCGGAGAGTGGAAATCGTTCGGGCGGTTCGGAGAGTGTCCGGAAGGCGGAAATCGCCCTGGCCGGTCCGAATGCGATCGATCGCGGCCGCCAGGTGCCACGTCCGCATCTGAAAAGCGCTCTGCATACCGGGCATACCTTTATCCGAGCGATCGGTGTTCGTCCGGTTACCAACGGTTGACACGGTGACACCATGACGGTAGACACCAACAACGAGCTCACGCATCACCTCGGCGTCGCGGTCGGGAGCGTCGTCGTGGCGGCCCTGTTGTGGGTCGTCGGATACGGCGGACAGCGTGTCGTCGCCGCCGTCCCCTTTTTCATCCTGTTCTTGGTGATGGTCATCGGCCCGCTGGTGCGCATCCGGCCGTCGATCAGGCGTCGGTTTTCGGGGAACTTTCCCGTCAACTGGCGGTCGGAACTCGGTATCTGGTTCGCGATCTGGTCCGTCGTCCACGTGCTGTTCGTCTTCTGGGCGCGCGACTGGGACGT
>SKPV01000182.1 GCA_007119345.1 Halovivax sp. | reverse complement strand
CGGCGGCCGCCGTCCGGACTCCGCCGCGACCGATGCGGGGAAACGGCAGACACAAATCCCTCCACGCCCTCGACCCCTACACGACTAATGCGCGAGGGTCCCATCGCTCCGGCCGTCGTCCCCGAACTCTTCGGCTCGGCGCTTCTCACGTGGACGCTGATCGGCCTCCTGGCCTACTGGGCCGGCCTGATCGCGCTGCGCCAGCGCGACCTCCTGCCGGGCTTCGTCGGCGCTCAAGGGCCGATCGTGACGCTGCACACCACGCGCGGGCGCGACTTCCTCGACTGGCTCTCCGGCCCGAAGCGGTTCTGGCGGGCGTGGGCCAACTTCGGGATCGGCATCTCGCTCGTCGTGATGGTCGCGATGTTCGTCTTCCTGCTCGGCGCCGCGATCAGCTCGGTGATCGCGCCGGAGCCGACGGACGTCCAGCAGCCCCAGAACATCCTCGTCATCCCCGGGGTCAACGAGTTCCTGCCGCTGTCGGCGACGCCGGGGATCGTCTTCGGCCTGTTCGTCGGGCTGGTGGTCCACGAGGGCGGCCACGGCCTGCTCTGTCGGGTCGAGGACATCGAGATCGAGTCGATGGGCGTCGCGATGCTCGCGATCCTTCCCATCGGCGCGTTCGTCGAGCCCGACGAGGAGAGCAGCCGGGAGGCCTCCCGGGGCGGCCAGACGCGGATGTTCGCCGCCGGCGTCACCAACAACTTCGTCGTGACGATCGTCGCGTTCGCGCTGCTGTTCTGGATCGTCGGGAGCGCCATCGCCGTCGCGCCGGGCGCGGCCGTCGGCGGCGTGGTCGCCGACTCGCCGGCCGAGGCCGCGGGGATCGAGGCCAACGACCGGATCACCGCCCTCGACGGCGAGCCGGTCGAGAACAACGCGCACTTCGCCGACCTCCTGGAGGCGAACGACGCGGAGACGCTCACGGTCGAGCTCGACGGCGACCGCGAGGTGACCGTCGAGCGCGCGCCGATCGTCGTCGCCGCCCTGGAGAACGGTCCGGCCGGCGTCGACCTCCACGACCGGATCCTCGAGGTCGACGGCGAGCCGGTGGCCACGGAGGGCCAGCTGATCGAGGCCGTCGGCGACGACGAGGCCGCGACGCTCGCGGTCGAGTCCCCCGACGGCGAGCGGGGCGAGCGCGAGGTGCCGATCGGCGCCTCCGTCCAGGTGCTCGAGGACGGACCGCTGGCCGACGCGGGCGCGCCCGCCGACGAGTTCTTCGTCATCACCGTCGCCGACGGCGAGCGGGTCCACGACGCCGGGGCCTTCGCGGACGTGCTCGAGGAACGCGCCGGCGAGACGGTCGCCCTCGAAGGGTACGTCGACGGCGAGCGCGAGCGCTTCGAGGCCGAACTCCGGCCCGACAGCACGCAGTTCGATCAGGCGCTCCACGACGGCGTGACGGCGATGGAGATCAACGACCTCGGCGTCCAGCTCTACCCGGCGGAGGAATTCCACGGCGTCCTCGGCGGCGGCGGCGACCAGCCGTTCGGCGCGCTGGGCGATTCCTTCTTCGGCCAGATGTTCGTCGCGCTCCTGTTGCCCATCGTCGGACTGCTCGGCATGCAGTTCAACTTCGCCGGCTTCGCGGGCGGCGTCGAGAACTTCTACGAGGTCCAGGGCGCCCTCGGCGCCCTCGGCGAGCCGACGGTGTTCATGCTCGCCAACCTCCTGTTCTGGACCGCCTGGATCAACCTCAATCTCGGATTCTTCAACTGCATCCCGGCGTTCCCGCTCGACGGCGGGCACATCCTGCGGACCTCGACCGAAGCGATCGTCTCCCGCCTCCCGCTGATCGACGCCACCCGCGGACGGGTCCGAGTGGTCACGACGCTCGTCGGGGTCACGATGTTGCTCAGCTTCGTGCTGATGGTGTTCGGACCGACGCTCCTGGCCGGCTAGGATCGGCCGATTGCGTCTCAGTGCGGGAAGGGATGGCCGTCTCTCGAACCGAGCGGTGACCGGCCGGCGGGATCGCGTCGCGACCTACTCGTCCGGCGCGGCGACTTCCTGGCGCTCGTAGAACTCCTCGGGGGTCTCCGCCAGCCGCTCGAAGTCGGTGTCGAAGTAGGCCTCGTGGTGGCGAGCGACCTGTTCGACGACCCAGCTGCTGAACGCTTCGTCGAAGCGCCACTCGCCGGCCACCTCCGGGACCTCGAACCGCTCGTCGGTCGAGACCGCGGCGTAGACGTGGTAGAATCCGAGGATAACGTCCGCGAAGTCCTTCGCCTTCCCCGCGACCGACTCGCGGCGCTCGGCGAGCTCCTCGCGGCCGTCGTCGGTGAGCTCGAAGTACTTCCGGTCGGGCTCGTCCTCGCGCTCGATGCGCTCGGCCCACCCCTTCTCCTCGAACTTGTAGAGGATGGGATACACCGAGCCGTAGGAGGGTTCCCAGTGACCGCCGCTGATGTCCCGAATCTCTTTGAGGATCTCGTATCCGTACCGAGGCTTCTCTTCCAGCAGCTCGAGCACCATGTACGCGATCAGCCCCTTCGGCGGCCCACTTTTCCGCATGTGGCCGACGATAACTGCGCGACGCGTAAAGGGTTTCGGTCGGCATCTTGACATACCCCGGCGCCGCCCCGTCCGCTCGTCGCGCTCGACTCCCGGCCCGAAACCGTTCTTTCTTGACGACGCCGCGCCAATCGCGGGTATGGACCGACGCGACCCGCCGGAGACCGCAGAGGGCTGGTACGTCCTGCACGACTTCCGAACGGTGGACTGGGACGCCTGGCGCGAGGCGCCGGTGCGCCGCCGCGAGCGCGCCCTCGAGGAGGGCCGGGAGTACCTGGCGGCCGCCGAGCGCGTCGCCGACGCCGACGAGGGCGACTCGGCGACCGCCGCGGTGCTCGGCCACGAGGCGGACCTCCTGCTCGTCCACCTCCGGCCGAGCCTCGAGGAACTGAACGCGCTGGAACGACGCTTCGAGCACACCGCGCTCGCGGCGTTCACCGAGCGAACGGACTCCTACGTCGCGGTCACGGAGGCCTCCGGCTACGGCGGCGCCCGGGGGTACTTCGAGGACGAGGGGGAGGTCGACGACGGCATGAAACGCTACATCGAGTCCCGGCTCTACCCCGAGATCCCCGACGCCGACTACGTCAGCTTCTACCCGATGGACAAGCGCCGCGACCCGGAGTACAACTGGTACGACCTCCCCTTCGAGGAGCGCGCCGAGCACATGTCGAGTCACGGCGAGATCGGCAAGGGCTACGCCGGGCGCGTCTCCCAGATCATCGCCGGCAGCGTCGGCCTCGACGACCACGAGTGGGGCGTGACGCTGTTCGCCGACGATCCGACGGACATCAAGGACCTGATCTACGAGATGCGGTTCGACCCCTCGAGCTCTCGGTTCGCCGAGTTCGGTCGCTTCCGGCTGGCCCGTCGGTTCGACCCCGCGCGGCTCGGGGCGTTCTTCGCCGGCGAGGCGCTGTCGGAAGCGGCGAGCGAAGGCGGCTCGCCGGAATCCGCCGGGCATCCCGGCGCCGGGACGGGCGACCACCCGCACGGGGTCGAGGGCGGCGATCCGCACGCCGGGGCGTCGAGCGGCCACCCGCACGACGAATCGACGGGCGACCACCCGCACGGAGACTCCGGTGGCGGGCGACCGCACGGCGACGCGGACGACGACGGCGACGTCCGGAGCGAGCTCGAGGAGCTCGGCGTCTACGCCGGCCAGCCCCACGGCGAGGACGTCCACGCGGTGGTCCTCTACTCGGCGGCCGACCCCGACGAGCTCTTCGCGGAGGTCGACGGCCTGCGGACGAACTTCGACCACTACGACTCGCACGTGAAAACCGCGGTCTACGAGCCGAGCGAGACGCGAAGCGTCTCGGAATCGCGAACGGGCGACGCCCGTGAGCCAAGTGAAGTGACCCGCGACGACGCCGAGACCGCCGTCGTCAGCCTCTGGGAGACCGAGCGCGCCGCCGACACGGCGGCCGGCTTCCTCGCCGATCTCCCCGACGTCGTCCGCCAGGCCGGAGACGACGGGGACGACTCCTGGGGCACGATGGGGATGTTCTACGCGGTGAAACCCGAACACCGCGCGGACTTCGTCGGCACCTTCGAGGACGTCGGCGAGGCGCTCGAGGGGATGGACGGCCACCGCAAGACCGACCTCCTGGTGAATCGCGAGGACGAGAACGACACGTTCATCGCCAGCCGCTGGGACTCCCGCGAGGACGCCATGGCGTTCTTCCGGAGCGACGAGTTCGCCGAGACCGTCGAGTACGGACGCGACGTCCTGGCCGAGCGACCGCGCCACGTCTTCCTGGCCTGAGTCGGCGCTCGCCCGCGGTCGGGCTCGAACCGGTCGGTTCGATCAGCGTCAGTACTCGCGATCGTAGAAGAAGTACCCCGCCACGCCGGCGAGGCCGAACGCGAGCGTGATGTAGGGCCAGTTGCCGCGCTCGCGCTCGGTCAGGTGCGCGTGGGCCGTCACGAAGATCGCGAAGCCGACGTGGGCGGTCAGCGTCGCGAGCAGGAACGCTTCGAGGTCCATCGCTCTCGGTTCGCCCTCCGGACGGTCGATCCATAGCGGTTTCGACTCCGTTCCGACGTGGCCCGCCCCGACGTCGTCGTGGGGACGGTCCGTCGCCTACTCTCCCTCCCGCCCCAGCGTGTGGAACTCCTCGTTCGGGCGCATGTCGGCGAACATCGCCATCCGGTTGCTCAGGTTGAACAGCGCCGTGACCGCGCCGATATCCCAGATCGCCTCCTCCGAGAAGCCGGCCTCGCGCAACCGATCGAGATCCTCGCGGGTGACGTCCGTCGGTCGTTCGGTCAGCTTCACCGCCACGTCGAGCATCGTCCTGTGCGCCTCGCCGACGTTCGCGGTCCGATAGTTGGCGACCAGCTGGTCGGCGAGCAGCGGATCTTTGGCGTAGATCCGCACGAGGGCGCCGTGGGCGACGTTGCAGTAGTAGCAGTGATTGACGCCGGAGACGGCGACGATGATCATCTCGATCTCCTCGCGCTCGAGCGCGCTGTCGTCGACGATCGCGTCGTGGTAGTCGAAGAACGCCCGGAAGTGGGAGGGCTTGTAGGCGAAACCGGCGAAGACGTTCGGGGTGAAGCCGGCGCGCTCGGTCTCCGCCTCGATGCGCTCGCGGAGGTCCGCCGGGAGCTCGTCGAAATCCGGAACCGGGAAGTTCGTCATCGCGTCGTCGGCGAGTTCGACCATACCCGGGGTGGGACGGGCGTTCGCATAATGGTTGGTGGGACGGAGACGATGGGCGCGCATCGATTCGACGGGCGGCGAGAACGCTTCGGGCCGACGGGCGGCGAGAACGCTTCGGGTCGGAGGGCGGCGCGGACGCTTGGGATCGACGGGCGCCACAGCCGCCTCGGCGGGCGCGCGATGGTGCGGTGCCAGAAGAGAAACGGGCGGCGGCGGGGACGACGGGCGGCGCGGCGGCCCCTACTCGGCGCGGTCGACGTCGACTTCCTCCTTGAGCGCTTCGAGCCCGTCGGCTTCGGCGAGCTCTTCCAGGCGCTCGCGGAAGTGCGCCTCGCAGAGGCCCACCTTGACCCCCTCCGACTCGGCGGCGAACGCCGCCGGGTCGTCGCAGTAGTGGCAGTTCATGAGAGCGGCTAGGAACCGGCCCGCATTGAACCCTCCGCTCTCGCTCGACCCTGCCGCGTTCAACCTGACAGCGATAGCCGACGGTACGCGTCGCGGTCCAGGCCGGCGAGTCCCAGGCGCTCGTCGTGGGCGTCGCTCCCGCCGGTGGCGAGCAGGTCGTGCGTCGCGATCGTCCGCTCGACCGGCGTTCGGTCGGCCTCGCGGCCGTAGGGGTAGGCCAGTTCGACGGCGTCCAGCTCGGCCGCCAGCTCGAGGGCGGCCGCGGGCTCTCGGTACCGGAGCGGGTGGGCGAGCGAGACCAGCTCGCAGGCTTCTGCGAGGAGCCGCCGGCCACGCTCGAACGAAGGGACCTCGCGCGGGACGAAGCAGGGGCCGCCGTCCCCGATCAGCTCGTCGAACGCGCCCTCGTAGCCGAGGTCGACGTCCGGGTGGGCGTCGACCGCGCGCGCGACGTGGGGTCGGCCGAAGCCGTCGTCGACCGCGACGTCGAGGTCGACGCCGAGGTGGTCCTCGACGCGCTCGACGATCGCCCGCCCGCGCTCGAGGCGGTTCGCCTGGATCCGCTCGACCGCGGCGGCGAGATCGCCGGTTCGTCGGACGCCGTAGCCGAGCAGGTCGACGCGCTCGCCGTCCTCGGGTTCGACCCGGAGCTCGATTCCGCCGATCAGCGACACGCCACCCCGATCGACGACCGGCTCTTCGAACGGCGGGAGGACGTCGTGGTCGGTGATCGCGACGACCTCGAGGTCGGCGCGCTCGGCCGCGTCGGGGATCGCATCTGGCGCGAGGCTCCCGTCGGAGCGAGTCGTGTGGACGTGGAGGTCGGCGTAGGGCACGCGCGGAGAGAGGGTCGTTCTCGCAAAAGTCGTTCCGGCTACGGGCGGTCGCGCCCGGCTTCGGCGGTCGGGCCGACCGATCCCCGACGGGCCGCCGGCGATACTAGGCTCCTCTAGGTGTCCAAGGAGTACGGCTCTCCTAGAGAACGTTCATGGACAATAGTTATAATAGTCGTTCGCGTGGGTTCCGTCGTCATGCAAATGAACGGCACGACCGCCTTCGCCGACGGCCTCGAGTACCCGGCGACCACCGAGGAGCTCATCGAATCCCACGGCGACCGCACGATCGAGCTGCCGAACGGGTCGGAAACCGTCGCCGACGCGCTGGGGCGCATCTCCTCGGAGACGTTCGAGACCCCGGAAGACGTCGATCTCACCCTCCAGTGCGCGCTGAGTCGGAAGGCGATCGGCCGCATCGGCTACAGCGACCGCGACCCGGCGCCGCTTGGCAGCCCGTACGCCCCGGACCAGCTCTCGTTTTGAGCCGTAGACGGCTCAGTACCGCTCGCCCCATCGATTTCGACGACCGCGCACGCTGAAAGGGGCCGGTACAACGCGTCCTTCGTCCGAACGGCCGATTCGCCTAGAATTTTCTTCTTCCGACCGGTTGGTAGGCGTATGTCGCGAGACACGGTGCTCCTGGCGGAACACGCGTGGCCGGACGTCGAGGCCGCGCTCGAAGACGGAACGCGGACGGCGATCGTCGCCGTGGGCTCGATCGAACAGCACGGGCCGCACCTGCCGGTGATCATGGACTCCCTCGCCGGCGACGAACTCTCCCGGCGGGTGGCCGAACGGCTGGGCGACGCGATCGCCGCGCCCACCATCCGCCCCGGCTGTTCGGGCCACCACATGGACTTTCCGGGGACGATCACGATCTCTCCCGAGACGCTGATGGAGACGATTCGAGCGTACTGCCGGTCGCTCGACGCCCACGGCTTCGAGCACGTCGTCCTCCTCCCCACCCACGGCGGGAACTTCGCGCCCGTCAACACCGTCGCGCCGGAGATCGCCCGCGAGATCGAGGCGACGGTGATCCCGCTCGCGAACCTCGACGAGCTGATGACGCTGATGAACGAGGGGCTTCGGGCGGCCGGAGTCGAGTACGAGGAGCCCGTGATCCACGCGGGGGCGGCCGAGACGGCGATCGTGCTGGCGGTCGCCGAGGACCTCGTCCGCACGGACGAACTCGAGGTCGGCCACGAGGGCGACGTCTCGGTCGCCCGACTGCTCGGCGAGGGCTTTCGCTCGGTCAGCGAGAACGGCGTTCTCGGCGATCCGCGCGAGGCAACCGCCGAGGCCGGCGAGGAGATCCTCGAGCGGATCGCCGACGCCCACGCCGAGCGGATCCGGGCGGAGCGCGGCGAGTAGGGACGGGCGCCTCCCGGGGCGGCGTTCCCGACGAGTTTCGCCTCATCGGGGTTCCGCACTCGCCGCCGAGACGGTTCGCGGCGAGTTCCGACACACCGGGAGTCGTGACACACGCCGAGACGGTTCGCGGCCAGTGGAAACTCGCGGCGCCGACTCATCGAATTTAAGAGCGACCGGTACATCCTCCCGCGTATGCAAACCGTCTCGATCGGCTTCGAGATCCCGATCGTCGGCCTCCTCGCGGGCCTGGTCGTGTTCGGCGCCGGACTGTTCATCGGCGGCTTCGACGCCGGGTTGAACCCAATCACCTACGCGGGCATGGCGATCGGCGCCATCAGCGTGCTGTTTCTGGTCCTGGAGGCGGCCGCCGTTCCCAGCGAGCACGAGACCGAGGGCCACTGACGGGATCGAACGCGCGGCGGTGAACGCCGGGGTCGGTCGGAGCCGCCGCGCTCACCCGGACAGGGAGACGAGCGTCGCGCCCGCCACGACGATCGTCGCGGCCGCGGCCAGCCGCCAGGTGACCCGTTCAAGCCGCGTCGGGAGCAGGGCGGCCGACAGCGCGATCACGAGCAGCGGCGACGTCTGCAGAACCGGGATCACGATCACCACCGGCGCGACGGCCAGCGCGCCGAAGTAGGTCACCAGCCCGGCCGTACTCGCCAGGCCGGCGGCCAGGTACCACCGGAGGATCGGGTTCCCCCTGAGGGGCGCGAGCGCCTCGCCGCGCAGCCGGCGGTAGCCGACGTACGTCGCGAGCGCGGTCGCCATCATCACGGTCAGGCCGACGAGCAGCGGCGCGCCGCCGTCCAGCCCGTAGCGGACGAGGATCGGCTCGATCCCGATGAAGAGCGCGGCGCCCAGCGGCAGGGCCAGCGCCCGCCACTGGCCGCCCGCCCCGTCGCGACCGGCGTCGGTCGCCGTCAGCCACGAGATGACCGCGACGCCGCCGACGACGAGCACGATCCCGACCAGGTGCAGCGCCGTCAGCGACTCGCCGAGCAGCCAGACCGCGAGGGCGGCGGAGACGAGCGTCGACGCCGACACCACGGGCGTCGTGCGGCTGGCGCCGATCGCCCGGATCCCGCCGAACAGACAGATCCGCCCGAGCACGAGCCCGGCCACGCCCGCAGCCGCGAACGCGCCCGCGGCCTCCCACGTCAGCCCGTAGGTCGGGTGGTGGCGGACGACGGCCGCCGGCGCGACGAGCAGGAGGTTGACGACCATCACGACGAGGATCGCGTCGCCGACGCTCCCGCGCTCGGTGGCGATCCGGATCAGCAGGTTGTGGACGGCCCACAGGAGGGCGGCGAGCGCCGCCAGGAGCACGCCGGACGCGTAGACGAGTTCCACGCTCGCCGTTTCGTCGGGAGGATAATGTAGGGGTCGGATTCGGCACGGACGCCCGGTTCCCCGGACCGCACCACTCCCGTCGTCAGACCGGCGATCACCGCCGCTCGGAATCCCGCGATCAGTCCACGAAGTCGATCGCGGCGTCGAGATCGAGCGGCACCGACCCCTTGCGGTAGCCCTCCACGCGGCCGTCGGGGCGGACGCGGTAGACGACGGCGGGGCGGTGGCGCACCTCGGGTTGCTCGCCGCGGACGGCCTGCCAGGCGTCGTCCGGGAAGGACGAGCAGTCGACGAACAGCACGGCGCCGCCGCCGTGCTCGGCGAGCTGGCCGTCGGTCTTCGTCTGCGCGGTGTCCCGGACCGCGGCGACGGGACCGGCGGCCGCGCGGTTGGCCGGCGGCTGCGGACGGGTCACCTCGACGAGGACGTTCGTCTCGCCCCGCTCGGCCCGGTAGTCGAGGGAGTGACCCGTCGTCACCTCGATCTCGGGGGTGAGATCGTAGCCGGCGTCGGTCAGGACCTTCGCGGCGATGAACTCCGCCATGGCGGCGCTCATCCGCACGCGGTCGACGACCTCGCTCGTCCCCAGTTTGCCCGCCATCGTGTGGCGGTACCCGTCGAGGACGCCAGTCGACAGGAAGTCCTCGAAGAACCCGCAGGCCTCGTCCCGGCTGGCGTCTGGAAAGCCGCCGGCGTGATCGCGGAAGAACGCCCGCGTGGAGTGACGCCCGTCCTTGGACATGAACACCGGGAGGAAGAACCACGAGAGGTGCGGGTAGGCCTCGAGCCAGGGCTCGCGCTCGTACAGCGTGGCGAGCAGCTCCCGCTGGGCCCACCGCGAGACGTGGTAGGGAACCGATTCCCAGCCGTACTTGTCGGTCTTCCAGAGCGCCTTGGGCGTCTCCGTGTTCCCCATCCAGTAGGCCTCGTCGTCGTCCCGGACGAACAGCGCGACGTCGCCGTTGTCCATATCGAAGCGGTGGGTTTTCCACCCGCCGCCGGCGTCGACGGACGGTTCGACGGCACGAGCGCCGATGTTCGACTGTAACGGTTGCAACAGCTGTCCCCTGACCCGTCCCTCGGTCCAGGTCTCGGGCGAGCGTCGAAATCGAAGCGGCCGTGCCACGGGGGTCGATACGACAGCAGCGATTGATACGTCTTCGGTTGCGAGGTTCTCGCTCACTCCGTTCGCGAGAACCTCGTGGACGCGAGCGGCGACCGGAGGGAGCCGCGAGCTGCGCGTCCGGTGACGGATGGTGTGAGCGAGAGCCGCGAGCTGCGCGTCCGATGACGGACGAAGTGAGCGAGAGCCGCGTCGATGCGACCGAAGCGACCGGAACGAAACCGACCGAACGTTTCGTACAGCGCCGTTAGGGGTGTGAACGACCGTTACATTGATATCTGTGAACTGCCTACGGTGTGTACACTTACCATGTCAATGGGTGCCTATGATGAGGACGAGCACGAGCGCCGCGAGATGCAAGCCTCGAGGGTCGACGCCGACTTCGACGACGAGCGGACCATCTATCACGGCGAGGTCGAGTACGACTCCGGCGACTCGACGGAAGCGTTGTTGAGCCAGTTCGAAGAGATCAAGTCGAACTAGTGACGGCCGCATTCTCGGCCGTTCGATCCCCGCACGGATAGCCGTCGCTCCGGTCGCCCGGCCGTGGATCGATTACTCGTCGTCATCGATCGCCGTCCAGCCGGGCGTGGGTGGCGCCCCGCGCTCGTCCTCGACGCGGGCGGCCAGGTCGGCGTCCGCGTCGGCGCCCGCGTCCGCCAGTCGCGTCCACTCGGCGATCGCCTCGCCGACCCAGGACGACGCCGCGAGCGCCCGCTCGCGGGCCGCTTCGTAGTGGTGGTCGGAGATCGCGAGCGTCCCCGGGCTCGACGCCGCGGCGACGGCGACGAACTCCGCGCGGTCCTCGCGTGCGGCGTCGCCGCTCGCGGCTTCACCGCTCGCGCGTCCGAGACGCCTCGATTCGCTCGACACCTCGCTCGCCAGCCGGTCGACGGCGTCCCCGATCTCGTCGGGGCGTGGATGACAGAACACCTTCCCCCCGATCGCCTGCGGGCCCAACAACAACCGCTCGCCCGCGTCCCGGTCGACGTCGTCGGACAGGAGCCGCTCGCCGCCGAACGCGGTTTCGACCCGCTCGCACTCGCTCTCCAGACCGAGCGCGAGGTTGTGGGAGGGGTAGTCGGCGCACTCCGCCGGGTACAGATCGTCTTCGTGGATCCGACACTGCAGCGTCTCCGGATCGAGGAAGACGCAGGTCGGCAGCCAGCTCGCCTCGTCGCGGTCGAACGGGGCGACGGGCTTCGGCGGTTTTCGCAGGCCGACGAAGAAGGCCGGCCGACCCGCGACCGCGGCTACCCGGTGGCCGCCCACCTCGACGTGGGGATCGTCCGGGCCGGCGGCCCACAGCCGCGGCGTCAGCGCGTCGGCGAGGCCCGCGTCGAGGACGGCCCGGATCTCGTCGCGCTCGAGCGGCACGAGGTTGTAGGTCCCGTCGAGCGGGGGGTAGGAGCCCCTGCGCTCGTGGTCCGGCCCGCCGATTTCGGCGTCCGCGACCAGCGGTCGCCAGTCGAGACAGCAGCCCGCACAGCCCCGACAGCGCAGTTCCATGGGCGCCGTTCGTCGTCGCGGCGTAAAACGCTCGCCCCGGCCGGGAACGACGGTCGAGCGCACCCGTCGGGATCCGTCGGGCCGGCGGAACGACTTTCAGTCGGCGCGGCGGACCGTCGACCATGAGCGTCGCCAGCTGCGACGGCTGCGACCGCCGGGTCACGGTGGCCGGCGGCATCGCCAACGTCTGGTCGTTCGACGAGCGCCGCGCGACCGGGGGAACGGGGCTGACCCTGGAGTTCGAGGACGGGACGACCTACCAGCTCTGTTTCCCGTGTATCGACGCGCTCCCCGAGGAACCCTCGCCCGCGGACGTCGAGGTGCTGGCCGAGCGCGACCTCGATCACGAGGACCGTCCGGTCGCCGAGGATCCGCAGGCGGAGGACGCGGAGGGCGCCGACGGGTAGCCGACGATCCGCCGCTCTCCGCGGTTGGGCGCCCCGAGACCCTCGCCATCCGCGGTCCCTTCCGGTCGTCGCGCGCGATACCGACGGGACTCGCTTCGACCGTGCCACGCCGCTCACGGCTCGCTTCGCTCACCGTTCACGTTTCCGAGGATCTCGCTCGCCCGGCTCGCTCGATCCTCGCCGCTCGCGGTTCCCTTCGGTCACCGCTCGCATTTCCGAGGCGCTCACTGCGTTCGCGCCTCGCCGCTCACGGGTCACTTCGTTCCCCGTTCGCGTATTCGCGATTCTCGCGCCGCGGGCGCTCCGAATCGCGCTAAAAGCGGAAGGGGTGGGATTCGAACGCCACGCGGCCGGATGGCCGCCGCGGGCCAAAGGCGCCGCGGTGCTCTGCCACTGAGCGACCCTTCCTCGCTTCGATTCGATGGCCGCGACCGTATTCGTAATCAGTCGGTTACCCGGCGGTAGGTGGCGGTTTCGTCCGGCGATCCGTGCGGTCCGGACCGGTCGGCGCGATCGACAGTCGCAGCATTTAGGACGACGCCGGCCGCCTACCCGAACGGTGAATCCAGAGCGGATCTTCGACGCCTTCCCCGCGCCGAGTTACCGCGGGAACCAGGAACAGGCCCTCCGGGACGTTCGCGACGCCTTCGCGGCCGGCAACGACGTGGTCTTCGTTCGGGCGCCGACGGGCAGCGGCAAGTCCCTGCTCGCGCGCGCCATCGCGGGCTGCGCTCGGACGGTCGAG
This sequence comes from Halovivax sp., assembly GCA_007119345.1. Lineage (GTDB taxonomy): Archaea > Halobacteriota > Halobacteria > Halobacteriales > Natrialbaceae > Halovivax. The sequence continues at coordinate 20,046 of SKPV01000182.1, read as the reverse complement.
GAGGCCGACCCGAGCGAGGCCGCCGGCGCCTACTACACGACGCCGCAGGTCTCCCAGCTCGACGACGTCGCCGACGACGAGCTCCTGGACGATCTCAACGTCATCCGCGGAAAGTCGAACTACACCTGCATCCTCCCGGGCGAGGAGGAGACGCCGGTGAACCAGGCCCCGTGCGTCCGCGAGCGCGGCTACGACTGCGACGTCCGCCACCGGTGTCCGTACTTCTCGGACCGGGCGATCGCCTCGAACCGCGAGATCGCCGCGATGACGCTCGCCTACTTCATGCAAACCGCCGGCAGCGAGGTCTTTCGCACGCGCGACGTCGTCGTCGTCGACGAGGCCCACGGGCTCGCGGAGTGGGCCGAGATGTACGCGACGATCCACCTCGGCCCGTGGACCGTCCCCTTCTGGGACGAGCTCCGGGTCCCGGACCTCGCGGCCGCAGACGACGATCCCCTCGAGCGGGCGGCCCGCTACGCCGAGAACCTCGCCGGCGTCTGTCGCCGCCGGAAGGACGAACTGCTCGGCGAGGACGCCCTCTCGGCGACCGAGGTGCGCGAGCGCGACCGACTCCAGGAGCTGATCGGCGAGCTCGACTGGTTCGTCTCGGACTACCGCGATCCCCAGAGCCCGACGACGTGGCTGGTCGACCAGCAATCGGCGGACGGGGCGTCGACGGACGCCGACGAGGAGGTGCCCGGAGGGGAGCCTCCGCCGGGGGGCCCCGTCACGATCAAGCCGATGAACCCGGAGCGATACCTCCAGCACACCGTCTGGGACCGGGGCAACAAGTTCGCGCTGCTGTCGGCCACGATCCTCAACAAGGAGGCGTTCTGTCGCCAGCTCGGGCTGCATCCCGCGGACGTCGCGCTCGTCGACGTCGGCCACACGTTCCCGGTCGAGAACCGCCCGCTGTACGACGTCACGCAGGGAAAGATGACCTACGAGCACCGCGGGGAGACGCTCCCGAAGGTCGCCCGAACCATCGTCCGGATCATGGCGGCCCACCCCGACGAGAAGGGGATCGTCCACGCCCACTCCTACGACATCCAGGAGCGCCTCGCCGAGTTACTCTCCGACTTCGGCGTCGGCGCGCGGGTCCGCGCCCACGACCGCGAGGACCGCGACGCCGCCCTCGAACGCTGGAAGGCGAGCGAGGAGCCCGACGTCTTCCTCTCGGTGAAGATGGAGGAGGCCCTCGACCTCAAGGGCGACCTCGCGCGCTGGCAGGTGCTGTGCAAGGCGCCCTTCCTCAACACCAGCGACTCGCGGGTCGCCCACCGCCTGGAGGACGGCCAGTGGGCCTGGTACTACCGGGCCACCCTCCGCACCGTCATCCAGGCCTGCGGCCGCGTGATTCGCGCGCCGGACGACCACGGCTCGACCTACCTCGCCGACTCGAGCCTGCTCGACTGTTTCGAGCGCGCCCGAAGCGACATGCCAGACTGGTTCGCAGAACAGGTCGACCGGATGAGCGTCCCCGATCTGCCGGCGTTCGACCCCGCCGCGGCGGTTGGCGACTCCAGCGCCGCCGCGGGGCCGGACTCGATCGCCGGCGCGGGTGGATCGGGATCGGTGCGACCGTCGCGGATCGAGCCGGCGCGCGACTCCGAATCGAGGCGCTCGTCCGCGACGACCGGGAGTTCGGACGCCTCGACCTCGGGCCGCGACTCCCGCTCGTCGGGATCCGCTCGAAGATCTCGCTCGCGACCGCTGGCCGACGTCTGGGACACCGACGGCTAGGGTCGGGAACTCGCTCTCGGCGCGCGAGACGCTCCCCGTAGAAGACGTACCGCCTCAGAAGACGTACATCGCGCCCCAGGCGACCATCGACGACACCATGAGGAACGCGAACAGGAGCGCGATGATCTGGTTCGAGTTCATACGAAGAGACCTCGTACTCGGGTAGCATGAATGTCTCGACCGCGACCCCGCGTACGCCTCCGTCGACGCGGTGGGCTCGTTCGTCGAAAATAATCGCCACCGCTGACGCGACGGCCTTCGGCGACCCGCCCGATCGCCCGACCTCGGCGACCCGTCCGATCACCCGACCTCGGCGACCCGCCCGATCACTCGACCTCGGCGTCGACGACGACGTGGACGACGCCGGCGCTGTGGGTCTTGACCCGCCGCTTCTCGCGGACGGCGAGGTCGCGGCCGGCCTGGCGACCGGCCGATTCGAGCCTGGAGAGCGGGCGCTCCCAGCAGCGCGCCTCGGGCGTCGCCTCGTGGTAGTGGACGGTTCCGCCCGGTTCGAGCGCGGAGAGGGCGGCCGGAAGAAACGCCTCGGCTTCGTCGGTCCGCGAGCCGTGGCCCGCGTCGTCCGTCCCGTCGGCCTCGCCGTAGTAGCCCATCACGACGCGATCGACGGAGAGCTCGTCCGCGAGCTCGCGGCAGTCGGTCCGGTAGGCGTCCACCCGGTCGGTGACGTCGTTGAGCGCCGCATTCTCGAGCAGGTACCGGAACGCCGTCGGGTTCGCCTCCGTCGCCGTCACCCGCGCGCCGGCGCGGGCCATCGGGAGCGTGAAGTAGCCGATCCCGGCGAACATGTCGAAGACGGTCTCGCCCGCCTCGACGACGTCGCCCATGCGCACCCGTTCGGCCTCGTTGCCGGGCGAGAACATGACCGCCGCCGGATCGAGGGCGTAGCGGGTCCCGTGTTCGACGTGGACCGTTTCGGTGTCGCGCTCGCCCGCCAGGTGGCGCGTCGCGGGTTCGCGGAACGTGCCCGAGACGCCCTCGTCGGCGAGCACGGTCTCGGCGCCGCCGTGGAGTTCCAGCAGCGCGTCGGCGACGTCGTCCTCGTCCGCACAGTCGTCGGGGAGCGTGACGAGCACGACGCTCCCGACGACCGCCCACGACCCCGGCGCCGTGGCGAGCGCCGCGTCGCTCCAGCCGCGCTCGGCGAGCAGTCCCTCGAGGTCCCGCGTCCGGTAGTCGGGATCGACCTGCCGGACGACCTCGCGGACGCGCGGCTCCGACGGGGGCTCGGTGACCGGCAGGGCGACGTGGTTCGCGTCGTACTCGCGGACTCGCCGATCCCCGTCGTAGACGCCCTCCGCCCGGAGGGACTCGATGGCGATCTCGGCCTCGGGTTTGGGGACGACGGCGGCGAGCGGCCGATCGTCGGCCCTCTCGGCCGGCTCCGCCGGCGGTCCGGTCCCGATCCCGTCCCGCCGCTCCTCCTCAGTCATCGTCCGGGAGGACGTGGAGACCGGCGCGACTCTTCAGGACGGGAACCGTCTCCGCCTCGGGATCGAAGTAGTCGGGCCGGGCGATCGTCTTCGCCTCGTACGTTTCGGGATCGAGCACCTGGACCGCGTTCGCGTCCTCGACCGCGACGACGGTGGTCTCGACGGCGTCGTCGATCTCTCCGAGCTTGCGAGCCTCGGGGGCGTTTCCCTCCTCGTAGCTCGCTTCGTAGCGCTCGCCGGTCGTGACGCGGAGCCCCTTGAGGTTGCCCCGGGCGCTCCGGACGAGCACGGGCCCGCCGTCGTCGTCGGCGAGGTCGATGACGTCGCCCGGCGTGAACGGCGGCAGCCGGACGGCGAACGTCACGCGGTAGACCTCGTTGCCGTCCTCGTCCTCGGTGACGAGCGTCTCCGAATCGGTGACGCTCCCGCCGAACTCCTCGACGACCTTGTTCGCGATCTTCTTGCCGATCTTGTTGGTCGAGACCTTGACGTTCAGTCCCTCGTCGACCTCGCTCATCTCGGTGACGAACGCGTTGCGGTCGCCCGTCGCCTCCATGTCGGCGACCACCCGGTTCGCGATGGTCTTCGTGCGCTCGACCTCCTCGCTCGTCGGCGCGCGGTTCGCGGCCCGTAACTGGACGACGCTGGCGTAGTAGTCGCCGGCGATCCGCCCGCAGCGGGTACAGGTCTGGCGGGCGATTCGCACGGGGACGACGACGTGGTCCTCGACCGGTTCGCCGCGGACGGTCCCGGTGAAGCAACAGTGCATCCGGATCGTGTTGGGATCGACCTGCTCGGGCTCGACCTGCCAGGCGACGTCCGCGACGTCGACGTGGACGCCGAGGGCGTCGGCGACCTCGTCGATCGCGACGTCCGTGTAGTCCTCGGCGCCGACGTCGACCCAGCGCCTGCCCCGGTGGACCGCGCCGCACTGCGAGCAGACCCGGACGTCGATCCGGTCGGGCGCGTCCACGAAGTCGAAGTCGTCGAAGTAACACGCGTCACAGAGTTCGACCGTCGCAGACGGGCGAAGCGGATCCGCCGCTCCCGGGACCTCGCTCGACGGACGGTCGGGAACCGGATCCCCGCAACGGGGACAGAACGCGCGCGTGTCGCTCATCGCCCGGAGTTGGGAGCGGATTCGGATAAGCGACGCGTTCGGCGACCGTCTCCGTCCGCGGAGACGACCGGGCGAGGGAAACTCGAATCACATCGCGAGACTTTCGATCGGGGACGGGGATGCAATCGAAACGTGAGCCGTTCGATGAGGATCGGGCGAGCTATCGCCTGGTGAGTGAGTCGTTCGGAACCGACCGACCGGGGATTCGGGCGAGAGGCCGCCGTCCGCGGCCGATCGTCGTCGCCGAACACCGCATCGACGGTCCGAGACGCGGCGGCTCGCCCCGAGTCGACGAACGGCGACGTCGCCGCCCGTTCGATCCCGTCAGACGCCCGTCAGACCGACCTCGATACTCGCGCGTCAGACGTCCCGCTGTCCCGACGTTTCCACGCGAAACGAGGGGGTTCGATTGCGGACCGCGATAGCGGATCCGACGCCCGACAGGTCCACCTCGCAGAGACGACTGCGAGCGCTCGTCCTCCGATGGTGGTCCGTTCCGACACGGCGGTAGCCGTCCGTCGTCGGTACGCGGCGGGTTTCGATCGATCGTCGCGCTACCTCTAGCCGCGTCGAACTTATCCCTCCCTGGTGCGTAGGCCCGCACATGCAGTGGCAGGCGGACTGGGGACTCCGGTTCAGGATGTTCGTGACGATGTTCCTGCTGTTCGCGCTGTACATCGTCTTCGCCGGCTCGCTCACGGCGTACACGGGCGGTGGACCCCTGCTCTTCGCCGCCATCTTCGGCGGCTTCTCGCTGGTTCAGTACTACTTCAGCGACACCCTCACGCTCAGGAGCATGGGCGCGAAGGAGGTGTCGGCCGAGGAGTACCCGCAGCTGCACGCCTCGGTCGAGCGACTCTCCCAGCAGGCGGACCTGCCGAAACCGACGGTGGCGGTCGTCGACTCGAAGGTTCCCAACGCGTTCGCCACCGGGCGCAACCAGGCCAACGCGGCGGTCGCGGTGACGACCGGGTTGCTGCGGACGCTCGACCGCGACGAGCTCGACGGCGTCATCGCCCACGAGCTCGCGCACGTGAAGAACCGCGACATGATGGTGATGACGTTCGCCTCCCTGCTCGCGACGATCGCGTTCATGTTCGTCCGCTGGGGCGCGTTCTTCGGCGGCGGTCGGGGTCGCGGCGGCGGCCGGGGTGGGGGCGGGATCATGGTCGCCATCCTGATCTCGCTGGTCGTCTGGATCATCAGCTACGTACTGATGCGTGCGCTCTCGCGCTATCGCGAGTACGCCGCCGACCGCGGCGCCGCGGCCATCACCGGCAAGCCCTCGGCGCTGGCGTCCGCGCTGTTGAAGATCGCCGGCGAGGTGGAGAAGGTGCCCGACCGCGACCTCCGCGAGGAAGCCGAGATGAACGCCTTCTTCATCATCCCCCTGAAGTCGGGCGTCGTCGGCCGGCTGTTCAGCACGCACCCGCCGACCGAAAAGCGCGTCGAGCAGTTGCGCGAACTGGAGCGCCAGCTCGAGACGCGGTGAGCCGCCGGGCGGCCCCGGCGGTGCCCCGCCGACCCCAGCAGTACCGACGGATCGGACGGTCTCGTCCACCGACGTCGTACACTCGACTCCGCCGTCCGAACCAGCACAGGATTACGCAAGTCCGGCGTTTACCCTTCTGGAACGTGGGTTGTTACCTATGGGCGAGGACGAAACGTCCGGCGCGGACGGGTCGCCGCCGGCCGTCGAACCGCTCGGCCGATCCGCCGACGGCGGCGAACCGGCGCTGACGCCGGGGACCGCGTTCGATCTCCTCGCCCAGGACCGCCGTCGGTACGTTCTCTACGTACTATCGGCGCGCGGCGGATCGGTCCACCTCGACGAACTGGCGACCCGTCTCGCCGCCCGGAAGGCCGAGACCGGAGCCGTCGAGCCGTCGGACCAGGCGAAACGGCGCGAGCGCACCGCGTTGTACCACGCCGAAGTGCCGAAACTCGTCGACTACGGCGTCGTCGACTACGATCCCACGACGTGCGGCGTCACCCTGACCGGCCGGGGTCGGGCGCTCGAACCGTACCTCGAGTTCGCCAGGACGCGCGAACCCGACGACGTCGGCGAGTTTCTCGACCGCGGCCCGCGGCCGCCGTGAACGACGGGGTGCGCGATCGATCGGACGGTCCCGTGAGGCTGTCGGTCGGCCGAATCGTCGTGGAGGACGCGCCGACCGGCGCATTCCGGAGGCCGCCCGACCGGTGTGGGATCGCCCGGCGGTGGACCGGGGGGACTCGCCCGGCTTCGACTCGCCCGGCGGCGTTCCGGAGGTGACTCGCCCGGCTTCGACTCGCCCGGCGGCGTTCCGGAGGTGACTCGCCCGGCTTCGACTCGCCCGGCGGCGTTCCGAAGGCGACGACCGGTTTCCGGCCGCGGAGAGCAACTTTTGTAGGGGAACGCGACCGATCCGACGTATGGGACTGCTCGACGGACTGCGCGCGGCGCTCGGACTGCGCGCGGAAGCCGACGCTCGCCGCGACGCCGATCCGGACGACCTCTTCGGGATGAGCACGGCCTACCTCACGATGGAGGCGGAACTCGGGTTCGAGTCGCTCGACGTCGGGGCGCTGTGCTTCTCGGGCGTCGACTCCACGTCCTTCCGGTCCGCCGTCGACGAGGTGGAGGCCATCCTCGAGGCGGGTCGCGAGGAGACCGGCACCGACTTCGACGTCCGCGAGGACGACCACGGCTATCACTGGGTCGTCATCGAGGAGGACGACCCGGAGGAGCTGATCACGAGCATCCACTTCGCCGCGGACACGTTCATCGAACGCGGTTACGGCTCGCGACTGCTGGCCGCGCTGTTCGCCTACCGGAGCGGCGACAGCGCGGAGCGCCGTCGAGACGGAGCCGCCGGAGTGACGGAGCCTGCCTACTGGATTTACTCCTTCCGCCGGGGCGCCTTCTACCCCTTCGCGCCGCGGCCCGGCCGCGAACGCGACTCGAGCGTCGAGTTCAAGCTCGAGGCCGTCCTCGACGGCGAACTCGAGATCGAGTCCGAGAAGGAGTACTGGTACCCGCTGTGGCCGAGCGAGGGCGGGACGCACCCCTGGGAGTGATCGGGGTCACCCGCGACGCTCGCTCCCGGGTTGGTCGGCGCCCGTCCCCGTCGCCCTCCACCGGCCGAGCTTCGTGACCGCCGCCACGTCTCGCTCGCCATCCCTTCTGAACGTGACGACTCCGTTCGAACCGACCCCGACGCCCCCTTCCACTTTCACTTTCACTCTCCTGTATACGGGGGTTTATGCGGGGTCCGGGGCAACGACCTGGTATGGCAGACGCAGACCTCGAGACGCTCCCGGGCGTTGGCCCGGCTACGGCGGACAAACTCAAAGACGCCGGCTTCGACTCCTACCAGAGCCTGGCGGTCGCTTCCCCCTCCGAACTCTCGAACACGGCGGACGTCGGCGAGTCGACGGCCGCGGACATCGTCAGCGCCGCCCGCGACGCGGCGGACGTCGGCGGCTTCGAGACCGGCTCGACGGTGCTCGAGCGGCGGAACAAGATCGGCAAGCTCACCTGGCACATCGACGAGGTCGACGACCTCCTCGGCGGCGGCATCGAGACCCAATCGATCACCGAGGTCTACGGCGAGTTCGGCTCCGGCAAGTCTCAGGTCACCCACCAGATGGCGGTCAACGTCCAGCTCCCCCAGGAGGTCGGCGGCCTCCACGGCTCGTGCATCTTCGTCGACAGCGAGGACACGTTCCGCCCCGAGCGGATCGACGACATGGTCCGCGGGCTCCCGGACGAGGCCATCGACGCCGCCCTGGAGGACCGCGAGATCGAGGGCTCGGCCGACGACGAGGACGCCGTCGACGCCCTCATCGAGAGCATGCTGGAGAAGATCCACGTCGCGAAGGCGTTCAACTCGAACCACCAGATGCTGCTCGCGGAGAAAGCCAAGGAGCTCGCGAGCGAGCACGAGGACTCGGAGTACCCCGTCCGGCTGCTCTGCGTCGACTCGCTGACCGCCCACTTCCGCGCCGAGTACGTGGGCCGGGGCGAACTCGCGGGCCGCCAGCAGAAGCTCAACAAGCACCTCCACGACATCGACAAGGTCGGTAACCTCTACAACGCCGCCGTCATCGTCACCAACCAGGTCGCCTCGAACCCCGACTCGTTCTTCGGCGACCCGACCCAGCCGATCGGCGGCAACATCCTCGGCCACAAGTCCACCTTCCGGATGTACCTGCGCAAGTCCAAGGGCGACAAGCGGATCGTCCGCCTCGTCGACGCCCCGAACCTCCCCGACGGCGAGGCCGTCATGCGCGTCCAGGACGGCGGCCTGAAGCCGGAGTAATCCGACCGGTTTCCCGCCGATCGTTTCCGCCTCGTGGTCCCGGAGTGAGAGACTCTCTGTGCACGACACTCGCGAGGATGCGGTTCCTCGAGCCGCTCCGTCGGCCTCGGTGTCGCTCGACCGGGAGCAACCATGCGCCCGTCGCGGCCCAACCACAACGACTTCGTGCGATCCGTATCTACTGGCAATCATGTCTCGCGCATCACCGACGCGCCCGGATCCGCGGGCCGAGATGGAGGAAATCGGCTACGAGATCGTCTACAAACCCCACGAGGTGATGGCGAAGTACAACGCCTTCTACAACGTGGAGTACGACGGCCAGCGCATCGCCCCACCGGCCGCCGAGCGGATGAACGTCCCCGTGAACGAGGTGTGGCTCACCGAACTGCTGCGACCGTACGAGAAATACGTCCTGCATCACGAACTCGCCGAGATCGAAGCCCGGGCGGATGGCTGCGGCGTCGAGGAAGCCCACGAGCGCGCGCTCGAGGCCGACACCGTCTGGGAGGGCGACCCGAAGTGGGGCGAGTTCAAACGCGAGATCAACCTCGTCCCGCTGGATCGCGTCGTCGCGCTTCCCGGCTTCGACGAGGAACTCTTCGATCGGATCGTGACCAATCGGCCGTACTGCGACATGGACGAACTCCTCGACGTGCCCGACATCGACTCGGAGCGCCACGAACGACTTTGCGAGGAGTTCTGGTGTTTCGACTGCGACCTGTAAGTCGGATCCGCGGCGGTGACCGGCCGACGAACCGACCCGCTCGGACCTACTCGGTTATCGTGGCGAGCGCGTCCCGTCGTCGCTCGACGACCGCCTCGATCCGCGCCTTCTTGTCCTCCGGATCCTGGATCCGCGAAGCCAGCGAACGTCGCCGTAAAACCCCACGAGGGCGTCTATTTCCCTCTCGTCGAGCCGACCGAGTTCTCCCGCCGCCGACTCGTAGACGACCGGCTCCTCGACCCGCTCGGTCACCGGCTCGTAGTCCCCGTCGTTGACCATCTCGTCGAGGTACTCGTACGTTCGAACCTCCTCGGCAAGCGCCCGCCGCAGCCGACGAGTGGCGTCGCGCTCGCGCTTCCAGTAGAGCACCGTGGAGCCGGCGGCCGTCGCGATCGCGCCGACGATCGCCCCGAGCACGAAGCCGATCGCCGTTCCGACCATGTGAGACGGCGGGCCGACGAACGGGTAGGGGTGACGCTCGCGAGCGACGCCGCGGGAAAACGGTCCGTCAGTCCTCGGTCGTCGTCTTCTCCTTGTCGAGTTCGCCGCGGTAGATCTCGGCGCCGTCCTGGGCGACCTTCTCGGCGAGCACGGCGCACTTGACCCGCATCGGGGAGATGTCGACGCCGAGCAGCTCGGTGACGTCGTCGCGGTCCATCTCGAGCAGCTCGTCGACGGTCTTGCCCTGGAGCTCGCTCGAGAGCATGCTCGCGGCGGCCTGGCTGATCGCGCAGCCGTCGCCGGAGAAGGCGACCGCCTCGATCACCGCCTCGTCACCGTCCTCGGAGAGGTCGACGTCGATGCGGATCTCGTCGCCGCACATCGGATTCTCGCCGACGTGGCTGAACGTGGGATCCTCGAGTTCACCGTAGTTACGCGGGTTCTTGTAGTGATCGAGGATCTGCTGCCGGTACATGTCCGAGCCGAGTCCCATCGTTGCCCGAAGTATGGCCGGTCGGGCGAAAAGGGTTCCGACTGGTCTCGGATTCGGAACGCTCGCCGTCCGGGTGCGGGGCTCCGGGTCGCTCACCGCCGGTCGCGGCCGCGTCCCACGCGACCGCGTCCGTAATGGGACTCCTCGGACCTGCGGACTCCGCGGCGGACCGTCGGTCCGTCGATGCGGTTCGATAACTCGGTTGCGGACCGTCCCCAGCCCGCCCCCGCAGGGTACGTTCGACGCGTCGGACGGGCTGTCTGCGGCGCGTTCAGTCCGACCGGTACGCGATCACTTCCCGACGAAGCCGCCGGGCGACGCGGTCGCTCGCTTCTGGATCCGCTCCTCGGCCAGTCCCTCGAAGTCGACGTCGTCGAACTCCTCGGGCGCGACTCCCTCGGTGGCGTAGAGGTAGAGGGTGGTCCTGATGACGCCCTGGAGGGTCTGGGTGAGGACGAACGCGAGCGAGATTCCGGCCAGGAGGACGCCCGCGGCGGCGACGACGCTGGTCCCGGCGAGCGCGTAGGCGCCGAGGAAGAACGGGATCGTGACCGCGAACGAGATGACCTGGACGGCCCCGAGGCTGATGGTCGTCTCGCCCCACGCGTTCTTGAACTCGCTGGCGCTGCGCGTGAACATCCCGACGACGCCCTCGCGCTCGAAGACGATGACGGGGACGACGAAGAACGTCAGCGCGGTCCAAGCGATCGACAGCCCCGCGGCGATGCCCCGGGAGGCGCCCGAGGAGTCGGAGTTCGACAGGCTGTTGAGGATCACCCCGACGATCGCGCTGATTATCGACCAGATCAGGATCGGCGTCTTGCGCGCCCAGGCGGCGCTCATCCCGGCGCGCAGGGACGCGTCCTCGCCGGCGAGCACCGCCCGCGTCTGGTGGACCAGCGCGGCGGTGAAGAACGTCGAGACGAACGTGAGGCTCAGGTAGACGAGCGCCAGTCCGACCAGCACGCCGCCCTCGGGGGTGATCGCCATCAGTCCGAACGTCACGCCGAGGAACGTCGCCAGGAAGGTGAGGCCGGTAACGCCGCTGACGATCGGGAACGCGAACAGCTTCGGGTTGTGTCGCATTACGAGGAGGGCGTCCTTCGTGAGAACTAACCCGACCTTGAGTCGCTGGATGATCTTCATTCGTTGCGCACGTTGTTCTCGGTTGATATATGTGTTGTAGATTCGTTTCGATCGAACGCTCTCTCCGGCACGCCCGGGCGCATCCATCGACGCGGGGCGCCCTCGCTTCCGACCGTCGCCGATCGTCGTCTCTGAGGCGAACGCGCCGCATCGGGGCACGTGAGCGTACCCTCTCGGATCGGCCGTCCGGGCGTCCTCGTCCCGGACGATCCGCGCGCGATCACTCGGTCGCCCGCACCAGCCCGAACGCCTCGGGATCGACGCGGTCGACGGCCGGAAACCGCTTGAGCAGCGGGTTGACGAGCCAGTAACCGGAGAGACAGAAGAACGCCGCCCCGAGCGCGGCGACGACCGCGGTCGGTCCGACGACGTCGCCGCCAGCGCCGCCGACGGGCATGGCGGCGGCCGACGCACTGGTCGCGAGCGAGACGACCCGGCCGACGAGGTCGTCGGGGACGGCCGACTGGACGAACGCCACGAAGACGACGTTCGAGATCCCGATCGGGATCCACGCGAGCGCGAAGAGCGCCACCGTCGCGGGGAGCGAGGGGGCGGCGATCGCGAGCAATCAGAGTCCGCCGCTCGCCGCGAAGCCGACGGTGCACCGGCGCGAGACCGGATATCGCTTGACCGCGCCCGCGCCGAGCGCGCCGACGAGAAACCCGCCGGTGATCGCCGCGAGCAGGAAGCCGTAGGCGTCGGCCCCGCCGAGGGCGTCCCCGACCGTTGGGAGGACTGCCGCTCCGGCGAGACCGGCGTAGAACGAGGAGCCGGCGAGGTCGTAGACGAGCCACATCGCGGCGACGTAGTAGAGGCTGTCGCCCGCGTTGGTGACGAGCCGCCCGCCGAGCAGTCGGGCGAACGTCCCGTTTCGAAGCAGCTGTCGCATGGGCGTTCGGAGGCGTTCCGCCGCCAAGTATGTCTCCAGAAGGATACTCCCGTTCGATTGCGGACCGAAAATCCGTTCTGTAGCTGGTCGATCACGGCGGACGATCCGGGCCGCCTTCGGCTCGACCGCCGACCTCCGGAGCGTTCCTCGCCCCTCGAGGACGAATATCGACTCCTCGTTCCCGTCGTGGTAGTGGTACGGCTGCGGCGCGCACCCCGGCGGGGCCGACGCCTCGGCCGACCAGCTGTTGCGACTGGTGAGAGCGCAGCTCTCGCTGCCCTTCGCTCGCTTCGTGTCGCGCGGCGAGCCGCGGGACCAGTTCGCGGGACCGCCGGTCCCGCGCCGCTCGCGAAGACGTCGTCCAGTAATGTACGACCGGCGCCTCAGGCGAACAGCTGTCGCGCGTCCTCCAGCGCGTCCAGCAGCGCGTCGATCTCGTCGACGGTGTTGTAGACGTAGAACGAGGCCCGCGCCGAGGCCGCCACCCCCAGCTTGTCGTGTAGCGGCTGGGTGCAGTGGTCGCCCGCCCGGATGGCCACCGCGCGGTCGTTCGTGATCGAGGCCAGGTCGTGGGCGTGGACGCCGTCGAGGTTGAAGCTCACCAGCCCGCCGCGGTCGGGACCGGGTTCCGGCCCGTAGATCTCGACGTCGCCCTCCTTCTCGAGCGCCTCGTAGGCGGCCGCTCCCAGTTCCTTCTCGTGCTCGAAGACCCGCTCCATGCCGATGCCCTCGAGGTAGTCGACGGCGGCGTGGAGGCCGACGGCTTCGGCGATCGGCGGCGTGCCGGGCTCGAACTTCCAGGGCACCTCGCCCCAGGTGGACTCCTCGAAGGTGACCTTGCGGATCATCCCGCCGCCGTAGAGGTACGGCTCCATCTCGTCCAGCAGGTGGCCCTTGCCGTAGAGGCAGCCGATGCCCGTGGGACCGGCCATCTTGTGGCCGGAGAACGCGTAGAAATCGGCGTCGATGGCCTCGACGTCGACCGGCATCGTCGGGACGGCCTGGGCGCCGTCGACGAAGACGTACGCGCCGTGTTCGTGAGCGATGTCGGCCAGCTCGTCGACGGGGTTGATCGTCCCGAGGGTGTTCGAGACGTGGACGACCGAGACCATCGCGGTGTCGTCCGTGATACACTCCCGGGCGTGGTCCATGTCGAGCCGGCCGGTCTCGTCGACCTCGATGTAGGTCACGTCGGCGCCCGTCCGCTCGGCGACCTGCTGCCACGTGACGAGCGAGGCGTGGTGTTCCATCTCCGTGAGGACGACCTCGTCGCCGGGGCCGAGCTCGCGCAGCCCCCAGGCGTGGGCGACCAGGTTCTCGCTCTCGGTCGTGTTCTTGGTGAAGACGAGCTCCTCGCGGCCGCCGCTCGCGCCCACGAACTCGGCGACGCGGTCGTGAGCCTCCTCGTAGGCGATCGACGCCTCCTGGCTCAGGTGGTGGATGCCGCGGTGGACGTTCGCGTTCGTCTCGCGGTAGTAGTCGCTCATCGCCTCGACGACGGGCTCCGGCGTCTGGGTCGTCGCCGCGTTGTCGAAGTAGACGAGGGGACTGCCGTCGAACTCCCGCTCCAGGATCGGAAAGTCCGCCCGGATGGCCTCGACGTCGAGCGCCTCGACGTGCTGGTGACTCATTGACCGAAAGTGGGGTCCGCAGACAAAACACTCCTTCGGTCCCGGCGGGGGCTGACGCGGTCGGTGACGGGGCCGCGTCGCGTCGGGGGAACTCGTCGTCGGTCGCGTACCCGCGGTTCTCGCCCTTCGGGCTCGCGACTTCACCGGCCGCCAACCCGACGATCCCTGCTCCGTTCGATCCTCGCAGCTCGCGGGTCGCGTCGCTCACCGCTCGCGTTTCCGAGGATCCTCACTTCGTTCGGATCCTCGCTCACTTCGGGATCGTCACGGCGAATCTGGCGCCGCCCAGGTCGGCGTCCTCGACCGCGAGCGAGCCGCCGTAGGTCTCCGCGACGCGCCTGGCGAGGTACGTTCCGAGTCCGGATCCGGCGGAGTCGGACCGGCTGTAGCCGCGGTCGGTGATCCGTGCCTTCTCCTCGTCGGGGATGCCCCGCCCGTCGTCGGCGACCGCGACCACCGCCTCGTCCGCTCGCTCGTCGACCGTGATCTCCACGCGGCTCCCGTCCGAGTGCTTGACGGCGTTCTCGATCAGGTTGGCGAACAGCTCCTTCAGGAGCAGGCCGCCCTGGACGGTCACGTTCGCGTCGTCCGGTCCGGCGATCTCGAAGCCGTCGCTCTCGGCGAGATCGCGGTTGCGCCGGATCGCCTCCTCGATCGGGCTCGAGAGGTTCACCACCCGCGTCTCGTCCTCCTCGAGCCGGTTGAGCATGCGCACCTTCTCCAGCAACTCGAGGGCCTCGTCGACGCCGCTCTCGCACATCTCCAGGTACTCGCGTTCGCGCTCGGTGAACTCGCCTTCGGCGAGGATCGAGAGGTAGCCGTCGACGATCTGGAGCTTGTTGCCGATGTCGTGGCGCAGCAGGGAGTGGAGGAACTCGGCCTTCTTCTCGGCCGCCTTCCGGTCGCTGATGTCCTTGCCGACGCAGACGATGCCGCCGACGTCGCCGTCCGCATCCTGCATCACCGACGCCGACAGGCTGATCGGCACCACCCGTCCGTCGGTGCTCGCGCAGGCGAGCTCGACGTCCGTGACCGTTCCCCGCTGTAACAGCCGCGTGAGGAACTCCTCGTGGCGGTCGACCGCGTCGTCGTCGGTGGCCTCCGGCGGCGCCAGCAGCTCGTCGATCGGTTTTCCCTCCAGCGCGGACGGCTCGTACCCCAGCAGCGACTCGACCGCCTGGTTCGCCATCGCGATCCGCCCCTGCGGGTCGAGCGTCAGGAGCAGGTCCGCCATGGTGTCCATGACGTTCTCCAGCGCTTCCGTTCGCGCGCGGACCATCTCCTCGAGTTCGTCCCTGGAGAGGAGCGTGAGTTCGGCCTCGCCGTCGAGACCGTGGGGGTCGGCGGCGTCCTCCATCGTGCGTACTGTTTCGTTCATCGATAAAACTCTCCCGGCTAGTGACACAGTCCGTACGTGTCCGCGCCCGGAGGCGGGCCGGCGCGGCCGTTCGGGCCCGTTCTCGCCGCTCAGGCGGTCACTTCCAGCAACCGGGCCGAACAGTCGTCGCACGTGACGGCGTAGACCTCGTAGGAGCGACAGCAGGACTCGACGGTCTCGCCGTCGATCGAGATCCGGCCGTCACAGCTCGGACACTGCTCGAGGAACGCGCGCAGTCCGCCGACGAGGTGCCCGCGGGCCTCGAGGGAGTACGACGACCACTCCGGGAGCTCCGCGGCGAGCACCTCGGCGCCCGCCACGTCGGCGACGAACGCCGCCGCCGACTCCCAGCGTCCGGCGGTCCCGCTCTCGGAGCGCAGGACGACGTGGTCCCGATCTTCGGGTTCGTACAGCTCCGCCGTCTCCGGGTCGATCTCCAGGAAGCCGGCCGCCCGTTCGAGGCGGTCGTCCTCGCGGACCGAGAGCACCCGTTCGCGCCAGCGCTCTCGCACGCGCTCGTCGAGGCAGAGGTCGTCCTCGTCGGCGCAGGGGACGACCACGCCGCCGTCGACCAGCACCCGTTCGGGGTCGATCCGATCCGCCTCCTCGACGGATCCGCCCAGCCGTTCTGCCTCCTGCTCGGGGAGCTTATCGAACTTCGCGAGCAGCCAGTCCGGGAAGTACCGCTTCGTCAGCGTCGGCGTTCCGGGCACCAGGTACCCCCGGAGGTAGATGGCCACCAGCGAGAGCGCCAGAATCGCGGCGCCGACGGGTGCGGCCACGGTCGGGCCGGCCAGCGGAGCGGCGGCGACGGCCGCGACCGCGGCGACCACGATCGCGATGGCGACGTTGACGATCGTACACGGGATGCACCGGTTCTCGCCGGTGTACTCCGGTTGTTTGACGCGCTCGAGCACTCCCGTCGCGTTCGAGGTCATATCAATTACGAGCACACCATTCGATAAATAATCTCGGATGGTCGCGTCCCGCTCGTCGATCCGAGGATCCTCGCCCCGTTCGGATCCTCGCCGTTCGCGGATCGCTTCGTTCTCCATTCGCGTTTCCGAGGATCTCACTCCGTTCGGATCCTCGCAGCTCGCGGGTCGCTTCGGTCTCCGCTCGCGCTGCCGGGGCGGCTCGCCCGACTCACCGCCTCGCCGGTCGAAAGGTTTAGTTCCGGGCGAACGCAAGGACGGATATGGACCGAGGTCAAAACACCGGCGGACTGATGTCGAGTGCCGGACTCGTCCGGTACTTCGACGCCGAGGACAGCAACGCGATCCGGATCGATCCGAAAACGATCATCGCCTTCGGCGTGCTGATGGGCGTGTTCGTCCAGCTGCTCACGTTCTTCTCCTGAGCGGCTCGAGCGATCTTTCACGTTCTTCTCCCGGACGGCTCGGGCGATCGTCGATTTTTCGCGTCCGCGTAGCGTCTGGACCGTCCGGAATCGTCGGCACGGGGGTCGGATTCGTCGAGCTGATCCGGCGGAGCTGAGCGCTCGAGCGGCCCGTCCGCGGTCGCCGCGCCGTCCGCGAGAGGTTTTTACCACCCGTCCGCTTAGGCGCGATCGATGTCACTGATCGCGGGCGTCGTCGCCGTCCAGGGCGACGTCGCCGAGCACGCCGAGGCGATCGAGCGGGCCTGCGCCCGTCGCGATCGGGCCGTCGAGATCCGCGAGATTCGCGACGCCGGGATCGTCCCCGACTGCGACCTGCTGGCGATGCCCGGCGGGGAGTCGACCACGATCTCGCGGCTCCTCCACGCCGAGGGGATCGCCCCCGAGATCGACGCGCACGTCGCCGCCGGCAAGCCGCTGCTCGCGACCTGCGCCGGACTGATCGTCGCCGCGAGCGACGCGGCGGACGACCGGGTGGACGAGCTCGGCCTGATCGACGTGCGCGTCGAGCGCAACGCGTTCGGCCGCCAGAAGGACAGCTTCGAGGCCGCGCTCGACGTGGCAGGCCTCGAGGAGCCGTTTCCGGCGGTCTTCATCAGGGCGCCGGCCATCGACGAGGTGGGCGACGCAGAGGTGCTCGCGTCGTGGAACGGCCGGCCGGTGGCGGTCCGGCAGGGTCCCGTCGTCGGCACCTCGTTCCACCCGGAGCTGACGCCGGACGATCGGATCCACGAGCTGGTGTTCTTCGCGAACCCGGCGGTCGACGCCCGACGGGCTGGTCACTGAACGCCCCGCGTCCGTCGATCGTCATCCGCCGCGCGGTCGTCGATCGAACGTCGTCGGCGCCTCTATCGTCACCCGCCGCGCAGCCGTCGGCCGAACGACGTCGGCGCCGATTTCGCCGGCCGATCCGATCGACCGTCACCGATCCCGCAGGCGAGCCTCGGCCGAGAGCTGGTGGGCGTGGGTGTCCTCCAGTTCACAGATCTTCGCCGCGTGCGGGGCGATCTCGGCCGCGCCCTCGGGCGTCAGCTCCTGGTGCGTCGGCGTCTTGAGGTAGGTGCCGACCCAGATGCCGCTGCTGTAGCGCGCCACCTGCAGCGTCGGCAGACAGTGATTCGTCCCGACGGCCTTGTCGCCGAAGACGACCGGGGCGTGCTCGCCGATGAACAGCGAGCCGTAGTTGTAGAGGTCCTCGACGAGCTCGCGAGGACGTTCGACCATGAGCTGGAGGTGCTCCATCGCGTACTCGTTGGCGAGTTCGACGGCGGACTCGCGATCGGGGGCGACGACCACCTCGCCGTTGTCCGCCCAGCTCTCGCGGGCGGTCTCCTCGGTGCGGATGCGCGGGAACTGATCCTCGAGTTCCGCCATCACCTCGCGGGCGAACGACTCCGAGAGCGCGATCAGTACGGCCTTCGCGTTCGGATCGTGCTCGGCCTGGGCCAGGAGGTCGGTCGCGACCAGCGCCGGGTCGGTGGATTCGTCGGCCACGATCAACACCTCGGTCGGTCCGGCCAGGAAGTCGACGCCCACGTGGCCGTACACCTGCCGCTTCGCCTCCGTGACGTAGACGTTACCGGGCCCGGTCACGATGTCGACCGCCGGGACGCTCTCGGTGCCGTAGGCCATGGAACCGATCGCCTGCGCCCCGCCGATCGCGTAGATCTCGTCGGCGCCGGCCCGGTCCATCGCGTAGAGCTGGGCCGGGTCGACCGACCCGCCGGATTGGGGCGGCGCGCACGCGACCACCCGCTCGACGCCGGCGACGGTCGCCGGCACGATCGTCATGGCCGGCGTCGCGACCAGAGGATGGGCTCCGCCGGGAATGTAGACGCCGGCCGTCCGGATCGCCACCACCCGCTGACCGAGGGTTACGCCGGGTCGGAACTCCTTCTCGAAGCCCCGGACGTTGTCGCGTTGCTCGCCGTGGAACGCGCGAACGTTCTCGATCGTCGCGTCGATCGCCGCCCGATCCTCGTCAGAGAGCGCCTCCGCCGCGGCCGCGATCTCGTCCTCCGAGACGCGAAACGATCCCCGTTCGACGTCGTCGAACTCCGCCGTGAAGCGCTCGACGGCCTCGTCCCCCTCGGTCCTGACCGCGGCCAGGATGTCGGCGACCGAATCGGTCACCTGCTCGTTGATCTCGAGCTCGGACGCCGTCGCTTCCTTCAGATACGTCGGTTCGGCCATACCCACGCTTCCGTCGATTCGCCCATAAACCTATGTCGTATGGTGTCTCTGAACGCGGGGAACCGTCGGCGACCGCGTTTTCCCGGACGACCGGCGGGACGGAGCGAGCCGGCGGGGGATGGGCGAGAGTGGGGCGCGGGGCGAACCGGCGGGGGATGGGCGAGAGCGGGGCGCGGAGCGAAGCGCGGGGCGACCGTCGTGACGCGCCGTCTCGAACCGAGTCGGACCGGATCGAATCGGGCCGGAGCCGGAGGGATTTTTCCCGCTCGCTCCCGTCCCTCCGGTATGAACGCTCAGATCGACGGGGTTCGACTCGCCGGGACCCCCCAGGGCCCCGTCCCGGTCCTGGTGCTCGGCGTGGAGGGCGAGGACGACGTCGTCCCCATCTTCATCGGCCTCGAGGAAGCGACCAGCATCGCCCGCGGACTCGAGGCGGCCGACATCGGACGTCCGCTCACCCACGACCTCCTGCTCGACGTGATGGAAGAACTCGGCGGTCGCATCGAGAAGGTCGTCATCACCGAAATCGAAGAGCGCGACGCCGAAGGCGGGACCTACATCGCCGACCTCCACGTCACCACGCCGCGGGACTCCGTCGTGATCGACGCGCGCCCGAGCGACTCGCTCGCGCTCGCCGCGCGAACGAACGTCCCCATCGAGGTCGCCGAGTCCGTCTTCGAGAGCGGTCGGGACGACCGCGAGAAGTTCGAGGAACTGACCGACCTGCGGGAGGTCCGAGGGGAGCTCGAATGACGGCGGACGGCGACGGACCGGCCGAGGAGGCCAGCGGGTCGGTGCGGGCGGCCCCCGAAGCGGTCGACCCGTCGGTCATCGCGGAGCTGTTCGCGGTCATCGAAGACCGCAAGGAGCGCCGGCCCGAGGGCTCCTACACGGCCTCGCTGTTCGACCACGAGAAAGGCGAGAACGCGGTGCTGGAGAAGCTCGGCGAGGAGACGACCGAGCTCGTGCTCGCGGCGAAAGACGACGACCGCGCGGAGCTCGCCCACGAGGCGGCCGACATCGTCTACCACCTGCTCGTCCTGCTCTCGATGAAGGAGATGGAACTGGCGGACCTCCTGGTCGAACTCGAGTCGCGACGGTAGGGTCGGCGGCTCCCGTAGTCGAGCCGAGTCG
>SKPV01000025.1 GCA_007119345.1 Halovivax sp. | reverse complement strand
CCGGTCTGCGGGTGGGCCTCGGGATCCCAGGACCAGTGATCGTTGTGGAGGCTGATCGTCAGAACGTCGTCGCGGTCGTAGAAGATCTCCTGGGTGCCGTTGCCGTGGTGGACGTCCCAATCGAGAACGGCGACGCGGTCGACCCCGTCGTCGATCAGCGCCTCCTCGACCGCGACGGCCGCGTTGTTGTAGAAGCAGAACCCGTCGACCTGCGCCGGCTGTGCGTGGTGACCGCTCGGCCGAACGCAGGCGTACGGGACGCGGTCGGGACCGCCTTCGAGGGCGTGACGGACGGACGCGGCGGCCGCGCCGGCGGCGTGGCGGGCGGCGCGTGCCGAGGCCTCGTTCGCCCCCGTTTCGCTGGTGAGTCGACCGCCGCCGGCCTCGCAGAAGGCCTCGAACGCCGAGACGTGTTCCGGCTCGTGGACGCGCTGGAGCTGTTCGTCGGTCGCCGGGGGAGCGGGTCGCCAGGTCACCCGATCGCCGAGTTCGTGGCGCAGAACGTGCTCGACGTTCAGGATCCGTTCGGGTCGATCGGGATGGGGTTCCTCGACGGCGAGACGGCCGGTCCACTCGGCCTCGAACTCGCCGGCCGGCGGCTCGTGCTCCACGAAGCTGTCGTGCCGGAACGCCGTGATCGATCTCACGGGTTGAGTCCGTCGCGATGTGGGAAAGGTGTTTGCCACGGCACGGGCGGTTCCTCGGATCGTTCGAAACGCTCCCGAGAGAGCCGTTATTCGGCGAACCGTCGCTCGAGGAGGGTGACGAGGAGGGACGCGCCGAGCAGCTGGGTCGAGTTCGTCGGGTCGTACGTCGGGGAGACTTCCATCAGATCTACCCCCTGGACGCACTCCCGCGTGCCGAGGATCTCGACGACTCGCAGGGCCTGCCGTGCGCTCAGACCGCCGGGTTCCGGCGTCCCCGTTCCGGGAGCGACCCCGGGGTCGACCGCGTCGATGTCGAACGTCACGTAGACCCCGTCGGTATCCTCGGCGGCGGCGTCGACGGCCGCTCGGACGACCTCTTCGATGCCGCGCTCGCGAACGTCGCGCATCGTATAGCAGGTAAGACCGGTCTCGTCGACGAATTGGAAGAAGTTCGCGCTCTCGTATCCCCGAATCCCAACCTGGCTGACGTGTTCGTAGTTGCTGTACGGCGATTCGGCGACGAGACGAGTGCTGGAGCCGTGGAAGTGTTCGCCGAACTTCGGACTTCGTCCGACGGTGTCGGAGTGCGCGTCGATCTGGACCAGGCCCACCGTCGACGACGAGCTCCCGGCGGCGAATCCGCAGAACGCCGGGTACGTGCAGTAGTGGTCGCCGCCGATCGTCACCGGAAACGCTCGTTCCGCGGCGGCCGCCACGTGAGCGTAGATGCTTTCGGCGGTCTGCCCGCGGTCCATCGGAAACACCGGAACGTCGCCGCAGTCGACGACCGTGAGATCGGAGAAATCGACCGCCGCGCCCGTGTTTACGTTGGTGAGGCCGCCCTTGTAGCCCGAGAGGTACGCCCACCACCCGCTCGCGCGACGGACGGCGTCGGGACCGTAGCGAGCGCCCGGTCGGTTGCTCAGCGCGCCGTCGTACGGCACGCCGAGCACGGCGACGTCCGGGTCGTCGAGGGTTCGGACGTCACCCGGTTCGCCTTTGAGGAAGGTCTTCGGTCCCGAATAGGCCATCTCGACGCTCGCACCGTCGTAACGGTCGTAGAAGTCGCCGATCGACCGCCAGTCTGGATCGGTCATCGTGATCGTCGTGGAATACGCGGTCGGTCGGTCATCGTGATCGTCGTGGAATACGCGGTCGGTCGGTCATCGTGATCGTCGTGGAATACGCGGTCGGTCGGTCATCGTGATCGTCGTGGAATACGCGGTTGGTCATTGTGTTGCGCGCGAGAGCGGCGCTAGGCCGGGCGGTCGGACGGCGCGAGCGAGTCGATCTCGAGGCGCTCGAGCGTTTCCGCCGTCGGGACCCCCTCGTCGGTCCACCCCCGCGCCTCGTAGTAGTCGTCGAGCATCGTCTCGAACTGCGCGTCGTCGATCGCGTTCCCGTCGGCCGGACCGCCCGACTCGAGCGGTCGGGTGAACCGCTCGGGCATCGCGTCGTCCTCCCGGGAGAAGCCCTCGCGGACGTTGAACAACCGCGTCATGTTCCACGCGCGCTCGCCGATCGTGTGGAGTTCCTCGACCGTCAGATCGTAGCCGAGGACGTTCAACCACTCGCAGACGCGCTCGTAGTTGTACGCGGTGAACGAACAGGAGACCATGCTGAAGGTGAGCGCGTTCTCGTCCTGTTCCTCGACGACGGCTGCGGCGTGCCCCGCCGTGTCGTACGGGTCGCGCTCGCCGCCGAAGGCGTCGGAGCCGATCGGCCACGCCCGCTGGTGGCAGCCCCCGCGGTCGGACGTCGCGTAGGCGAGCGCCATCCCGAACGACGCCCTGGGTTCGTACGCCGGGAGTTCCATCCCTTTCACTTCGACGGCGGCCTCCCTCGCGTCGGGATGCCCGTCACAGAGGATCTCGGCGGCACCCGCCGTTCCCTCCGCGAGCGCGTCGCCGATCCCGTCGCGGACGGCGATCCGTCGGACGATCTCGGCGGCCGTCTCCGCGTCGCCCCAGGAGAGGTCGCTCTCGACGAGTCCCCGCTCGGCGACCTCCATCAACCAGGAGAGTACGTTGCCGAGCGAGATGGTGTCCATGCCGAGCGTGTCCGCGAGATTCGCGAGCTCGGTCACCTCGGTCACGTTCGTGATGTCCGTGTTGGCGCCCATCATGCCGATGGTCTCGTACTCGGGACCCCAGTCGACGCTCGCCCCCTTGAACGACCCGTCGACGCCGCTGTCCTCGAAGTCGACGACGTGCCCGCAGGCGACCGGACAGCCGAAACACGAGTCCGTCCCCACGTGACCGGCCGAAAACGCGTCGATGTTGAGATCGTCCGCGTCGTCGATCGTCCCGCGCGTCCAGTTGTGCGACGGGAGGGCGCCGACCTCCTGGGTCCAGTCGACGATGAGCTGGGTGCCGCCGTTTCGGGCCCACGACACCTCCTCGGACGTCCCGAGGCGCTGGGTGTGTTCGACCTTCAGTTCCTGAATGTCGGGGGCCGCAGGCGGCGCGTTGCCCGTGGCCACGACGGCCTTGAGGTTCTTCGAACCCATCACCGCTCCGACGCCGCCCCGGCCGGCGTGGTGGGTCCCCTCGTCGCTCGTGATGGTGGCGAACTTCACCCGGTTTTCGCCCGCCGGACCGATGCAGGCCACCTTCGTGTTCCTGCCCGAGAAGTGGCGCGCGGTCTCTTTCGTGTCCGCTCCCCAGAGATCCGTCGCATCCTCGAGAGCGACCTCGTCCTCGGTGATCCGGAGCGCGACCGGGTCGTCGGCGACCCCTTCGAAGGCGACGGCCAGGAAGTCCGGGAGCGCGTAGCGGACCATGGTCGGGAAGTGTCCCCCCGAGTAGGAGTCGACGAAGGTGCCGGTGAGCGGAGATTTCGTGATCGCCGCGTACCGGGACGTTCCCGGGGCGAACCCGGTGATCGGACCGAACATGAAGTACAGGTTGTTCTCGGGCGAGAGCGGGTCGACCCCGGCGTCGACCTCGTCCAGGAGGAGCGCCGCCCCGAGGCCCTTCCCCGAGACGAACTTGTCGCGATACTCCTTCGAAATTTCTTCGACCTGGATGCTGCGTTCGCTTAAATTCACCCGAAGTAATTTGGTTAACTCCGTCACTTGTTCAGGGCGCTCCGTGATCGACTGAGACATAGTTGAATAGATACTCAGGGATCCCATAAATAGGTATTCCACGGGTGCGTATCGATCCGCAGGCGGCCATCGATTCTCCCTCGTCGGAAACGTGAGGATCGGTGACCGGCGACCCCCGGGTGCGTCTTCGTCCTCGTGACGACGGAGCGACCCGTCGACGACGAGAGCGACCCGCCGACGACGAGAGCGACCCGTCGACACCGAAAGCGATCCGTCGACGACGAGAGCGACCCGCCGACGACGAGAGCGACCCCTCGACAACGAGAGCGACCCCTCGACAACGAGAGCGACCCCTCGACGACGATCGTCTCCTCCCAGCCCGCGCTCGAGGAGAGACGGTTCGTGGACGGAACGATTTTGCGGGAGCGCGGTCATCGAAGGCTATGTCCGAGGATTCCCCACGAATCGTCTCCGACGAAATTCGCTACCAGGGTCTGGCAGTCGACGACCGGGAGTGGATGCTCGAATTTCTGGCCGATCAGGAGTCGGGAGTGCTCGGTCTCGTCGACGAGGGGAGCCCACACCTCGTGACGCAGCTGTTCGTCTACGACGATCGGGACGGTGCCATCTACCTCCACGGGGCCCAGGGCGGTCGATCCTACGATATCGTCGACCGCGAGGGCGAGGTTCCGGCGTGTTTCACCACGAGCCGGATGGGGCGATTCGTCCCGGCGGATCGGCCCGTCGATTTCACCGTCGAGTACGCGAGCGTGGTCGCGTACGGGACCGTCGAAGTATCGAACGACTTCGCCGAGAAACACCGGGTGCTGGGGCGGTTCATGGAGAAGTTCGCCCCGCACCTCTCGCCCGGGAAGGACTACGACGAGATGAGCGACGAATCGATCGACCGGACTGCAGTGTACCGGTTCGGCGTGGATTCCTGGAGCGCGAAGAAGGGAGAGGAGCCCCCGGACCATCCCGACGCCTACGAGCTGGAGTCCGTCCGAGAGTCCGAGTGAGTATCCGAACCTCCATTCGAGGCCGGTCGTGTCACGGTTCGAAGCGTCCGACGGCGTCGAACCCCCGACTCGCACCGATCTCGAGGAAGGCGTTCTACCCGGCGTTCGACGGAATGCAGGGTGACAGCCCGTCGCTTCAGGAGGTGTTCTGGCGCTCGGCGAGCAGCGGCGCGACGTCCGCGAACGCGTCGAGGTGCTCGTCGACGTGCTCGCGCTCGTGCTGGACGCTGATCGTCCACTGTTGGGAGGCGTGGTGGGGATGGGGAATCACGCCCCGGTCGAGCATCTCGAACCAGTAGTTCTCGTGGAAGTCGACGTCGACGTGGCGGTCGAAGTCGCGGTAGTTCGCCAGCTCCTCGTCGGTGAAGACGACGATCCCCTGGGAGTTGACGTGCTCGACGCGGCCGACGAGTCCCGCGTCGGCCATGATCTCCTCGTAGCCGGCGGCGAGGCGTTCGCCCAGCTCGTCGACGTGGGCGTAGGCGTCTTCGGTCAACACCTCGCGGAGCGTGGTCACGAGCGCGCGCAGCGCGAGCGGGTTGCCGTTGTACGTGCCGAAGTGAGCCGCACCGTCCTCGATCTCGCGCATGATCTCCTCGCGCCCGCCGAAGGCGCCGACCGGGTAGTTCCCGCCGATGCTCTTGGCCATCGCCACGAGGTCGGGCTCCACCCCGTAGTACTCGGCGGCCCCGCCGGGTGCGACCTTCACGCCGGTCTTGACCTCGTCGAAGATGTAGGGGACCTGGTACTCGTCGCAAAGTTCGCGCAGCCCCTGCAGGAACTCGCCGTGGGGCTGGGTCATCCCGACGTTCATCACGATCGGTTCGACGACGAGCGCGCCGATCTCGTTGACGTTCTCGCGCATGATCTCCTCGACGGCCTCCAGGTCGTTCCAGGGGGCGACCTCGACGGTGTCCGCGATCGCCGACGGGACGCCGTCGCTCTCGATCACGGTCGCGGGGCGCTTCGGGTGGCCGAGTTTGTGGGACGGAACCGCCTTGCTCACCAACACCGAGTCGTGACAGCCGTGATACGATCCCTCGATCTTGAGCAGCTTGTCTCGGCCGCTGTAGGCCCGAGCGACGCGGATCGCGTGCATCGTCGTCTCGGTCCCGCTGTTCGTGAACCGGACGAGGTCGATCGCGTCCCACCGGTCCGCGATCTCCCTCGCGGCGTCGCCGAGCAACTCGTGGGGGTGCGTGTAGAGCGTCCCCCGTTCGAGCTGGTCGCGGACCGCCTCGGTCACCGCCGGGTGGTTGTGTCCGACCATCCCCGCGCCGTTGTTCAGGTCGTAGTCGAGGTATCGGTTGTCGTCGACGTCGTAGAGGTACGGGCCGTCCGCACGGTCGATGACCATCGGGTACGGCTCGAAGGCGCGATAGGTGCTGGCCACGCCCGCGGGGACGACGCTCCGCAGAGACTCGTACGTCCGCCGGCTCGTCGGAGTCCGTTCGCGGTATCTCGCTTCCGTCTCGTCCCAGAGATCCATAGCGGTGAGAATCGTCCCCGGTCTATTAAATGTTGATGGTGGTTCGAGGACAAGGACCTGTATTAGAACATAATTCTATAGTGACGGAGTTTCGGACCAGTCTCGCCGAACTATTACGAGAGTGCGTCGAACACTTTCGAGGACCGAGCGTCCGGCGTTGACGATTGGGTCTCCGCGTTCACCGACGGCGGAGTCCGCGTGCTCCACGGGGTGGGCGAGCCCCGATACCGGAGTGATGACGGGGCGAGAGGATCGAATCACGAAGATCCCTCCATCGGTTCGACGCTCGGGTCACTCCGTCGAGAAATCGTCCTCGGGACGTCCGCTATGGGCCGGTCTCGGCCGCCGAGGGCGAGATGTACGGGAACGCCCACGACGGGTCGGGGTCGAACCGATCGAGTCGGAACGGCGCGAGCGGGAATCGCGTCTCCTCAGCCGTCACCCGAGCCCGGATCGCCCGACCGATCGCCGGCCCGGCCATGATACCGAAGCCGTGGAGACCCGTCGCGACCACCAGCCCCGCGGGCCCCTCGGCGGGCGCGTCGATTACCGGCAGGTGGTCCGGCGTGGCGGCGTCGCCGGTCGGGCAGGTGCCGTCGCCCACGACGCGCGCATCGGCCAGTTCGGGGAGCCGGGCGGGAACGGTGCCGGCGAGGAGCCGCTGGAAGCCCTCCGTGGTCGCCGAACGGATCGAACCGGGATCGGTCACGTAGTAGGCGCTGCCGCCGACGTGTAGTGATCCGTTGCGCTCGGGACGCCAGTAGAGCCGCGACTCCTGATCCCACGCGATCGGGTAGTCGGCGACGTCGGCGCCGGTGTCGAGGTTCGCCGTCTGGTATCTGAACGGTCGCACCGGCATCTCGACGCCCGCGAGATCCGGGGTGCGCCAGCCCGCCGCGACGACCACCGTCTCGGCGGCGACCTCGCCCTCCGACGTTTCGACCCCGCGGACCCGGCCGTCCGCGACGCGCAGGTCCGTCACCTCGACGCCCGTCCGGACGTCGGCGCCCGCGTCGGCGGCGTCGGCGGCGAGCGAGGTGGCGTACGTGTACGGATCGACCCAGCCCGCATCGTCGATCACCACCGCCCCGGTGTGATCGGCGACGTCGAACACGTCCGGGAAACGGTCCTCGAGCGTCTCGGCGTCGTGAGCGGTCACGTCGAACCCGCGCTCGCGGAATCCGGCGGCCTCCTCTCGCAGTCCGCCAGCGTCGGGGTCGGTCCGAAGCTGGACGAACGGACGCTCGTGAAACGCGAACTCGCCCGTCCCGTCGTACTCCCTGAAGAAGTCGATCGAGTACCGCGCCGCCTTCGGTTGGCCCGGCCAGTCGGCGACGACGGTCACCAGTCCGGACGCGTAGCCGGTGGCGCCGCTCGCGATCTGATCGGATTCCAGCACCGCGACGTCGTGGTCGGGGGCGAGTTCGCGCGCCGCGCTGACCCCCGCCAGACCACCGCCCACGATGAGCACTTCGTAGTCCATGCGAGGATGTGCACGGTGGCAAGCCTGACTCTTACGGTGTGTTACCCAGGGGCGCACCCGACGGGTCGCGCGCGTTCGAATTCCTTCGAAGACGCCGACTGGGGGTCCCGGGTCTGTCACGCCCCGGGTTCGCCACGTCCCGAGTCTGCCACGCCCCGGGTCTGCCACGCCCCGGGTCTGTCACGCGGACGAACCGAGCGCGACGACGGGCCGCGGATCGAGGCAAGGTTTATCGCCACTGCCGCACCTGCGTGGCATATGACAGCAGACAGCATCGCCCGAGCCGTCGAAGAGGAGAACGTCGAGGAGGTCATCGTCGAGTTCCCCGACATAGACGGCGTCGCCCGCTCGAAACGCGTCGACGCCGACTACTTCCTCGAGAAGTTCGAGACGGGCTTCTCGATGAACATGCTCCTGTTGGGCGTCTCCTCGATGACGGACGTCCCCGAGGGGACCGGCCTCGGCGAGTCGCTCAACTTCGCGGACGGGACCCTCTCCCCCGTTCCCGAAACGTTCCGGATCGTGCCGTGGCGCGAGCGCACCGCCCGCGTCCTCTGTACGTACTCGTTCCGCGGCGAGACGGCCGGCGCGTACACCCGCGACCTGCTGGCCCGAATCGTCGACGACGCGCCGGACTTCGATATCGGCGTCGGGGCGGAACTGGAGTTCCACCTGCTCTCCGAGACGGACGGCGGCGTCGAACCGCTGACGGACGGGAGCCACGAGTGCGTCACGCGGGCCACGGAGGCGGCCGACGCGGTCTACGATCGGCTCCGTTCGTGGAGCGACGCGATGGACGTCCCGCTGCAGGTGTTGATGCACGAGTACGGCGCGGGACAGTTCGAGGTGCTCTTCGAACACGGCGGGCCGATGCGGGCCGCGGATCGGGCGTTCACCTTCCGCGAACTCGTCAAGCGGGCCGCCGAGGCGGAGGACCTCACGGGCACGTTCATGGCCGTGCCGTTCACCGGCGCCTCCGCGAACGGCTTCCACCTGCACGTCTCGGCGTTCGACGGCGAGGACAACGCCTTCGCCGACGAAGGCGAACTCTCCGGGACGGGACGGGCGTTCGTCGCCGGCCTCCTCGAACACGCCGACTCGCTGGTCGCCCTCGGCTGTCCGACCATCAACTCGTTCAAGCGGTTCGCTCCGGGAAGCTTCTCGCCGTACACGAGGTCGTGGGGCTACAACAACCGCACGGCGGCCGTCCGCGTCCCCGAATCCGGTCCGCTCCGGATCGAAAATCGCATCCCCGGGGCCGACGCCAACCCGTACCTCGTCGTCGCGGCGACGCTCGCCGCGGGATTTCACGGCGTCCGCGAGAACCTCGAACCGGGCGAACCCGTCGACGGTGACGCGGCGGGTCAGCGCCCGCCGCTCGAAGATTCGCCGGAGGTGGCCCTCCGGGCGCTGGAGAACGACGACGTCCTGACGGCGGCCCTCGGCGAGGAGTTCGTCCGGGCGTACACCGCGGTCAAACGCCACGAGCGCCGGGAGTTCAACGACCACGTCACCGACTGGGAACGGCGCTACCTCGGCATCATCTGACACCGGGGGATTTGGGATCCGCTGGCGTCGGCGGTACCTCGACATCCGCTGGCGTCGGCGGTACCTCGGCGTCCGCTGGCGTCGGCGGTACCTCGGCGTCCGCCGATCCCGGGAGGCACGTGAACGTACGACATACACAAGTACCGGGCTGCGCTCGGTTAGGGCATGGCTGCTGAACGACGGGACGTGGTCGTGGTCGGCGGCGGCGTCATCGGCTGTGGGGCCGCACGGTGGCTCGCACCCGACAACGACGTCTTGCTCCTCGAAGGCGACCAACTCGCCGGCGACGCGTCCGGAAAGGCGTCGGGAATGGTGACCAACGGGGCGTCCTTCCGGGCGCACCCCGAATTCGCGCGCGCGGCCGCGAACTTCTTCCCCGAATTCGACGGCACCGGTTCGTTCTCGTTCACCGAACGCGAGAGCGTGGGTCTCGTCGCCGAGGGCGACGGCGACTGGGCGCGCGCCGAGGCGGAACGGATGCGCGCGGCCGACTTCGACGTCGAGTTCGTCGACGCGCCGACGCTCGAGGATCGCTATCCCGACGCGTTCGACCTCGACGGCTACGATGGTGCGCTCGTCTACCACGACACCGGGTGGGTCGACCCCTACACGTACACGGTGACGCTCGCGGACGCCGCGAGAGACCGCGGGGCCGACGTCCGAACCGGCGACCGGGTCGCAGAGCTCCTCGTCGAAGACGGCGCGGTGGTCGGCGTCGAGTCGAGCGAGGGGACGGTGCGCGCCGACGCGGTCGTCGTCGCCGCGGGATGGCGGTCCCGCGAGCTGTGCCTGCCCCACCTGGAGCTCCCGGTCAGACCGTTCCGGTGGCAGGCGGCGACGCTCGATCCCGAACGGGAGCTTCCGGACTGGTACCCGATGGGGTGGGACCCGACGATCGACCGATACTGGCGACCGGAACACAACGGCTCGATACACGTCGGCGGTGACGAAGTCGTCGTGAGGGACCCGGGATCGCGTCGCTCGACGGTGTCGACGGACTTCAAACTCCGGCTGGCGACGGAGATGCCCGACCGGCTCCGCCACCTCGAGGACGCGACGTTCGTCCGCGGCGACACCTGCACGACCGGCGACGCCGCGACGCCGGACACGTACCCCATCGTCGACGCCCCCGACGACGGCCCGGACAACCTCGTCGTGGCGACCGGGTTCCAGATCGGCGGCGTCATGTCCTCGCCCGCCGTCGCCGAGGCGGTTCGGTCGCTGGTGACCCGTGCGGAGCCGGACGTTTCGCTCGACCCGTTCCGTCTGGACCGCTTCGACACGCGAAGTGCGGACTTCCCGTTCGTGCGCCACATGGCGGAGACGGAGATAACCGAGTCCCGAATCGACGCCCGCGCATCGCGGAACGAAGCCGACTGAGGCGTCCACGTCGGCGATCGCCCGGGGATCCGAGCCAGGGCGCCGACGAGGGGCCCCGGACGCCCCGCTCGCTTCGTTCCGTCGGCGCTATTCGCGCATCGCCCCGCTTTCCTCGGTCCGTCGGCGCTATTCGCGCATCGCCCCGCCGCCGATCGGCTGGAACTCGAAGTCTACGCCCCGAGAGCCGAATCTGTTCAGAGCGATCCCGTCGAGCGAGAACGGCGCACGCTCGCCGGTGATTAGCGAACGCACCGCCGTCCCGGTGATCGGTGAGAACATCATTCCCAGACCGTGAAAGCCCGTGGCGATCACGAGTCCGTCCGGTGCGTCGGCGGGGGCGTCGACGATTCCGACCGCATCGGGCGTGGCGCCGTCGATACACGCCCAGCTGTCGACGATTCCCGCCGTCTCGAAGTCCGCCAGACAGTTCGGGAGCGTCTCGGCGACGAGATCGACGTACCACTCGTCGACGTCCTGGCTGGTCGACTGCGGTTCGTCGAGCGTGTACTCGCCCCCGCCCACGTGGATGTGTCCCGCCGCGTCGGGCCGCCAGTACAGGTCGGTGCGTGCGTCCCACGCCATCGGATACTCGTCGCCCAACGCTCTGCCGGGATCGAGCGTCACGATCTGAATGCGGAACGGTCGGACGGGAATTTCGATCACGTCCGCGAGCAGCTCCCGGGTTCGCCACCCTGCCGCGCAGACGACGTGATCCGCCTCGACGCGTCCGGATCGCGTTTCGACGCCCACCACGGCGCCATCGTCGACGGTCACCTCCTCGACGTGGACACCCGTTCGAAACTCCGCGCCCCGAGACTCGGCCTCCTGCTCGAGCGTGGTGGTATAGGTGTACGGATCCACCCATCCCACGTCTTCGTAGATGACGGCGCCGGCGAACGAGTCCGTCGAAAACGTCTCGGGATAGCGTGCGTCGAGTCCGTCCGGCTCGAGGTAGGTTATCCCGAGGCCGTCCTCCCGAAGGCGGGCCACGTACTCGCGAGCGCCGTCCGCCTGGTCGGGCGGAACGAGTTCGACGCCCGGACGCTCGAAGAACTCGAACTCGCCGGTTCCGTCGAGTTCGCGGACGTAGTCGTTCACGTGAGCGGCCATCTCCGGAACGTCGAGCGTCTCCGCCCGGGGGACGAGCACGTCGGTGGTGACGGTGATGAGCCCGGACGACCGACCCGTCGTTTCCCCCGCTACCGGCCCCTCGTCGACGACGATGACGTCGTGGTCTGGCGCGAGTTCGTAGGCACTGACGCAGCCAGCGACACCCGCACCGACGACAACGACGTCGTGCGCGGCCATACCACGGCAGATCATCCGAAGGGATATATTCTTGTGGTCGCGTTCGGTCCCGACGGCGATTCGCGTCGTCGCGATTCCTCCGAGCGCCAGCCGTTGCCAGGCGAAGGTCCACACCCGGAAGAGTTGGACGGGAAGCTCCCGGTGGTAGTCAGGACCACCACGAGGGCCGTGCTGCTATCACCCGAACCGGTGAGTGGACTTCGCTTCCAGCCGGGAGCGTACGAAACGCCGGGGAGCGCGAGTAACCACGGGTCCCGTTCCGGACGGCGTCGTCCAGATCAGCTGATTTCGGTTGACCGCGAACGCGCGGCGCCCCACCGGGGTACGTCCCCGATGCGGGTCGGGCGAACCCGATCAGCGGTCCGGCCAGCGCTCGATGTAGATCGTCTCGTCGGTGTAGAATCGGATCGCGTCGTCGCCCTGCGCGTGGAGGTCGCCGAAGAACGAGTCCTTCCGGCCGCCGAAGTGGAAGAACGCCATCGGCGCGGCCGTCCCGACGTTGACCCCGAGGTTGCCCACGTCGGCGTCGTGTCGGACCGCGCGCGCGTCCGCGCCCTCGCCCGTGAACAGGCTCGCGGCGTTGCCGAATCGCGTCCCGTTGAGGAGCTCGACGGCTTCGTCGAGGTCGCTCGCGGCGGCCAGTCCGAGCACCGGCCCGAAGATCTCCTCCTGGGCGATCGTCATCTCACCGTCGACGTCCCCGAACACGCAGGGCCCGAGGAAATTGCCGTCCTCGTGGCCCTCGACGGCGACGTCTCGGCCGTCGTACAGCAGCGTCGCGCCCTCCTCGAGGCCCGTTTCGACGAACTCGCGGACCCGCCGCTCGTGTTCCGGCGTGATCAGCGCGCCGATGTCGACCCCCTCGTCGAGACCGTAGCCGACGGTCTGGTTCGCGGCGTGTTCGACGACCAGGTCGGCGAACTCGTCGTACACCGACTCCTCGACGACCGCGACGTCGTTGGCGAGACAGCGCTCGCCCCCGCAGGCGAACGACGACGAGACCGTCTTCTCGGCGGCGAACTCGAGATCCGCCGTTTCCGTCACGATCACGTAGTTCTTCGCGCCACCCTGGGCCTGAACGCGCTTGCCGTGCTCTGCCGCCTTCGCGTAAACGTGGCGAGCGACCGGCGTGCTGCCCACGAACGAGATTCCCGCGATCCCCTCGTGCTCGAGCAACGCGTTCACCGTGTCGGCGCCGCCGTGGAGCAGCTGGACGACCCCGTCCGGAACGCCGGCCTCCTCGACCAGTTCGACGAGCCGCTGGGGGACCAGCGGATCGCGCTCGCTGGGCTTGAGGACGAACGCGTTGCCGGTGGCGACCGCGTAGGGGAGGAACCAGAGCGGAATCATGCCCGGGAAATTGAACGGCGTGACCGCCGCGAAGACGCCGAGGGGCTGGCGGATCGCGCTCTCGTCGATCCCCGGGGCGGCATTCGGGAGCGTGCCGGCCTGCATCGTCGTCGGCATTCCGCACGCCACCTCGACGTTCTCGATCCCGCGGCGGAGCTCGCCGCGGGCTTCCGCGAGCGTCTTGCCGTGATCCCGGACGAGCAGCTCCGCGAGCTCCGCCTGGTGGTCCTCGAGGAGCGACTTCAGTTCGAACAGCGGCTGGATGCGCTCCTCGACCGGCCGACGCGACCAGTCGTCGAACGCTTCCAGACCGGCCTCGACGGCGCGGTCGACGTCGTCCGCTCCGCTGAACGTGACTCGCGCGAGCCGCTCGCCCGTCGCGGGGTTGACCACGTCTCGACCGTCGTCGGCCGTCGGCTCGCGCCACTCACCGCCGACGTAGTTTCGAATCTCGAGCTCGGAAACCGGCGATCGCGTATCCATACGATCGGAAACGCGGGACGTGCGAATAAAGATTCTGATCGGGCGAGATAATTAGATTTGCTCCAGGCATTCGAGAACGTAGTTCTCAAAGTCCCCTATTAATTCGAATTTAGTTGTAATAGAGGGGCGGCAGAACGTCGGCTCGATCGGCTCCCGAACGTGATAGCGAACGGATCGGCGATCGATGCAAATATTTACACAACGTCCGAACGAAGCGGCGATTATGGAACTGAATTCGAAAATGTCGGAGTTCGACGAACCTGATTTACAGATTCTCCAGCAGCTCGAGGCCGAGGAGGAACTCAATCTGTCGGAGCTCTCCGATGAGATCGGACTGTCGAAATCGGCGATCCACTACCGGCTCAACAAGCTCAAGGAAAACGGGGTCGTCACCGGCATGTCGGCCCAGCTCGATCCGCTCGCGTTCGGGCTGGAGATGATGATGATCACGGACGTGATGGTGACCCACGAGACCGGCTACGCGGAGGACATCGGCGAGCAACTGACCGAAATCGGCGGGGTCAACCAGGTCTATTACACGATGGGCGACGTCGACTTCGTGGTCATCTCGCGGGTGCAAAATCGAGAGCAGATGAACGATCTGGTCGACGAGATGATCGCCATCGACGGCGTCAACGAGACCTCCTCGAAGTTCGTGATGGACGAGTTCAAGACGGACAGTCGGGTGCTCACCAACATGTCCGAGGAGATGGTCGAGAACGTCGCGCAAACGGACGGGGCGTCGTCCGAGTGAGCCGGCGGACGTCCCTCGCGGGACGAGTAGTCGGGACGGTCGAACGAAATCGCTGATCTGCCCGAGCGATCAGAAAACGCTGACCTACCCGAGCGATCAGAAAACGCTGACCTACCCGAGCGATCAGAAAACGCTGACCTACCCGAGCGATCAGTAAGCGCTGACCTGCGCAAACGACCGGAAAAACGCTCGCCTGTCCGAGCGACCGGGGGCCGTCGGCTGGGCTCCGCGGAGCGTTTCGGGCGCCGTCCGCCGCCGGGAAACGTTCGCCGTTCGGGGCGTCCCGGATACCCGTTTCTGGACCGAGCGAACGCTATCGACCGGCCGACGGTCCCGAACCGATCGGTAGTTTTGTATTGGTGCTTGCTATCTCCCCGCACGAAATGGAGTACGGTCCGCTGTTCGACCCGATCGACGTCGGCGGCGTTACGCTGCGCAACCGGATCATGACGTCCGGCCACCAGACGACGCTCGTCGAGGACCACCTGCCGACGGACGCCTTCGACGGCTACCACCTCGCACGGGCCAGGGGTGGAGCCGGGCTGATCGTCCTCGAAGCGCACGCGGTGGACGAGAGCGGCCTCCTGACGTCGCACACGATCGACGCGAGTTCCGACCGGTTCGTCGACCGCTACGAGCCGTTCGCCGAGTCGATCCGCGAGGAGGGCGCCGCGTTGTTCGCGCAGCTGTTTCACGGGGGCCGGGAGCGCTACGCGAGCGGCTACGCCCCACCCGCGCCCGCGCCCTCGCCCATCCCGACCGATCGGCTCCACGTCGTCCCGCGACCGCTTCTCACCGAAGAGGTGTACGACCTGATCGACGCGTTCGCGGCGGCCGCCGAGCGGATGGACGCGGCCGGGCTCGACGGCGTCGAGATCGTCGGCTCGCACGGATACCTCCCCGCGCAGTTCTGGAGCCACCGGGCCAACGAGCGCGGCGACGAGTTCGGCGGCGATCTCGAGGGGAGATGCCGGTTCACCGTCGAGATCGTCGAGCGCATCCGCGAGCGAACCGCCGACGAATTCGTGGTGGGCGTCCGACTGAGCGCCGAGGAGCGTCACCGACGCGGGCTGTCGCTCGAGGAGACGCTGCCGATCGTCGAACGCGTCGACGGCGCGTGCGAGGTCGACTACTGGAGCGTCGTCGTGGGAAGTTCGAGCACGCACCGGAGCTGTCGGTACATCGTCCCGCCGGCAGCCGAGGATCACGCGATCACCCGCGGACCGGCCGAGGCGATCGGTCGACTCGTCGACGAGCCGGTGATGGTCACCTCGCGCATCGACGCGCCGGAGAAAGCCGTCGAACTGCTCGGGAACGGCGTCGCGGACGTCGTCGGCATGACCCGCGCGCTCATCGCCGATCCGGCCCTCCCGCGGAAGGTGCGCGAGGGTGAGCGAACGACGATCACGCCGTGCGTCGCGTGCAATCAGGGCTGCATCGGGCGGTACCAGGAGGGCCTGCCGATCCGGTGTACGGTCAACCCGAGAACGGGACGGGAGACGGAGTGGACCGCTCAACCGGACCCCGCGCGCGGGGCCGACGACGGCGACCGCGTGCTGATCGTCGGCGGCGGTCCCGCGGGCATGACGTGCGCGGCGACGGCCGCCGAGCGCGGCCACGACGTGACCCTGTTCGAACGAGCGAGCGAACTCGGCGGACAGGTTCGAACGTACGCGGACCTCGCCCACCGCGGCGCGTTCGATCGGTGGATCGACGCCCTCGAGCGGCGGCTTCGTGACGCGGGCGTCGAGGTGCGTCTGAACGAACCGTTCGATCACGAGACCGTCGAGCCGGCCGGCGTCGGGGCGGTGGTGCTGGCGACCGGCGCGACGGCTCGGATCCCCGACGTCGAGATCGACGACGCGGCCCGCGTCTTCACGCCGGCCGACATCCTCGCGGATCCGGAGCGAGTGCGCGGAGCGTCGGTTATCGTCTCCGATTGGGACGGCAACTGGGCGTCCCTCGACGTCGCGACGGCGTGCTCGCGGACGGCCGCCGAGGTGGAGCTCGTCTCCGAAACGTACGCGGCGGGGGAGAACGTCCAGCAGTACCGACGGAACGAACTGCTCGGCAGACTCCAGGCGCGGGACGTGTCGCTCACCGGCGGCTATCGGGTCGTCGAGGTCGCCGACGGGGGAGCGATCCTGGAGAGCGTGTACACCGAACGCCGGGAGCCGCGACGAGCGGTCGACGCGGTGGTCTTCTCCCACGGCGGCGAGGCCGACCACGAGCCGTACGAAACGCTGTGCGACCGCATCGGGGATACCGTCGCGGTCCGCCGCGTGGGCGACTGCTGGGCGCCGCGGTCGCTCGACGAGGCCGTTCGTGAAGGGTTCGAGATCGGGGCGGGACTGTAGCGGCGGGGAGGCTAGTACCGCTGCAGCCGCGTCGCGAGCGCCGCGATGGCGATGCTGATCGCCAGCACGACGACGCTGATCGCGTACACCTCCGGTTCGATGTCGGCTCGGACCATTCCCCAGATCCGGACGGGGAGGGGAATGTCGCCGCCCCCGCTGACGAAGAAGGAGATGAGGAATTCGTCGAACGAGAGCGTAAAGGAGAACAGCGCCGCCGCGAGCACGTTCGGCATCAGCGCCGGCAACGTGACCTCCCGGAACGTCGTGATCGGATCCGCGCCGAGGTCCATCGCCGCCTCCTCCAGCGAGCGGTCGAGGCCCAGCACGCCCGCCGCGACGACCAGCGTCGCGAACGGGAACGTGTACATGACGTGCCCGACGACGATCGGGAGGAATCCGCGGCCGACCCCGATCTCGGTGAAGAAGACGAACAGACCGATTCCGTAGATGATGATCGGCAGGGTCAGGGGGACGAAGATGAGGTACGTCGCGATCGGTCCCTTTCGCCGGGGCCACTCGAACCGCGTGAGACCGAAGGCCGCGACGACCGCCAGCACCGTGGAGACGATCATGACGATGATCCCGATCTGGACGCTCAAGAGCAGGGACCCGATGAGGTCGCTCCGTCCGGCCATGTTCCGGTACCATTCGGTGGTGAACTCGTACCGGAGACCGTACCGACCGGCGTCGAGGGACACGAGCACGATGACGATTATCGGGCCGTAGAGGAACAGGTACGTGAGCGCCGTCGCGGCTCGCAGTCCGACTCCCGATCGGTCCTCGCTCGATGGCAGCCGATCGCGGAGTCCGTCGGAGACGCTCACAGGCCACCTCCGCCGAGCCCGCGGGACTTCTTCAGGTCGGCGCCGTACCGCTTGGCGATCCAGAGACTGGCCAGGATGACCGCGACGAGGATGACCGACAGCGCGGCCCCGAAGTTCCAGTTGAACGCCGTCCGGAACTGGGTCGCGATCACCTGCGCGTACATCCGCCCGCTCGTCCCGCCGAGCAGCGCCGGGGTGACGTACGCCGCGGCGCACTTGATGAACACGAAGATGCCGCCGGCGAGCGCGCCGGGGAGCGTGAGCGGGAAGATGACCTCCCGGAACACCCGCCAGCGGGAGGCGCCCAGGTCGCGCGCGGCCTCGATCAGCGACCGATCGAGCCCGTCCATGCTCGCGTACAGCGGGAGGATGGTGAACGGAACGAAGACGTAGACGAGACCGATGATCGTCCCCCAGTAGCTGTTGAGCAGCGGGAGCGCCGGTAATCCCACGGCGGTCAGCGCGGAGTTGATGAATCCGTTACCGGAGAGGATCGGGATCCAGGCGTACGTCCGGATCAGGTACGACGTCCAGAACGGGATGATGACCAACAGCACGAGCGTGACCTTCCATCGTTCCGGAGCCACCTGGCCGAGGTAGTAGGTGATCGGGTACGAGATCGTCAGCGAGAGCACCGTCACCACGACCGCGATGCCGAGCGACCTGGTGAGTAACCTGATGTACGGGAGGTCGCCCCAACTCAGCGAGAGCACCGCAGAGAGGTCGGCGAACCGCCTGAAGTGTTCGAGCGAGAGCGCCGTCTCGAAGGCGTCGCCGCTGAAGACGCTGTAGATCAGCAGCAACAGGACGGGGATCGTGTAACAGAGCGTGAGCAACAGCAGGATGGGGCCCAGGCTGAGCGACCCCTTGAACACCTCGCTCTCGCTCCACGCGAGGAACCTGTCGCGGAAGCCACCCGGCGTGGTCTCGGGTTCCCGACTCAGCGGTTCGGTCGCGACGTCATCCGGTGAGGACATCGGTGTACTCCTCGCTCCAGTTGATCGTGGCCGAACTCCCCGGCGTCGGCAGGTCGATCGAGTCGACGATCTGGCGTTCGAGAACGAGCCGGGTTCCGTCGACGTTCACGTGTACCTTCGCGATGTTTCCCTGGTAGATGACCTCCTCGACCTCGCCCGTCAGCGTCACCGCGTCGGGATCGCCACCGTCTCCGAGGTGGATCTTTTCGGGTCGAATCGAGACGGACACGGCGTCGCCGTCGGCGGCCGAGGGAATCGGTTCGATCGGCAGTTCGACGGTCCCGCAGCGAACGGTGGCGCCCTCGCCGTTCCGAGCGTACGTCCCGTCGAGCAGGTTCGTGTCCCCGATGAAGTCGGCGACGAACCGCGTCTCCGGTTGCTCGTAGATCGCCGTCGGGGTACCCCGTTGTTCTATTCGACCCTCGTTGAGAACGACGATCTCGTCGCTCATCGTGAGCGCCTCCTCCTGATCGTGAGTGACGTAGATGAACGTTATCCCGAGATCTTCTTGGAGATTTTTCAATTCAACCTGCATATTCTTTCGGAGTTTGAGGTCGAGTGCACCCAGCGGTTCGTCGAGCAGAAGCACCTCCGGTTCCGTTATCAGCGCGCGAGCGAGGGCGATGCGCTGTTGCTGGCCGCCGGAGAGTTCGTCGACGCCCCGGTCCTCGGTGTCCGGGAGCTCGACCAGTTCGAGCATCCGGCCGACCCGATCTCGTCGCTCCTCCTTCGGAACGTCTCGCATCTTCAACCCGAATCCCACGTTCTCGCCGACGGTCTTGTGGGGAAAGAGCGCGTAGTTCTGAAACACCATGCTCGTCGGTCGATCGTAGGGCTCCACCCCGGTCAGGTCGCGGTCCCCGAGGACGATCCGTCCCTCCGTCGGCGTCTCGAAGCCGGCGATCATCCGCAGCGTCGTCGTCTTTCCGCAGCCGGACGGGCCGAGCAGCGTGAGAAACTTTCCTTCCTCGACGGTGAAGTTCACGTCCTCGACGGCGCGAACGTCGCCGAAGTCCTTCGTCACTCCGTCAACTCGTAAATTTGCTGTCATAATCTCCAAAGAACCGCCGAGTTACGCCGTGACGTCCGTCCAGATTTCGTCGTACCGCTGGATCGTCTCGTCGTCGTTGTACGCGGGGAACACGGTGTTTTCGAGCGCGGCTTCGAGGTTGTACAACTCGAGTTCCTCGTCCGTGTAATCGACCGCGTCCGAGACCACGATGTACTCGGGGCCCTCGAACCACTCCCGAGGCACCTCGGAGAGCATGTAGTCGATGAACTCCTCGGCTTCCGCTTTGTTCTCCGACCCGCGCGCGATAGCGAAGGAGTCGATCCACCCGATAGTGCCTTCCTCCCAGAAGGCCATCGTGACCGGCTCGTCTTCGCCGGCGAGTCGATGGTACGCGCCGTCCCACGCCGTGCCGATGGTCGCCTCACCCTCCTGGAAGTTCTGGATCGTCTCCGCCGAGGAGGTCCAGTAGGTGTTCACCAGGTCGACGTGGTCTTCCAGCGCCTCCTGGACCGCATCGAGATCGTCCGGGTCGTCGGGATCCTGACCGAGGTAACTCGCGGCGGTCCACACCTGCGTGCTGGCGTCGTCCCGGGTCGAGATCTCTCCGTCGTACTCCTCGTCCCACAGGACCTCGTAGCTGAGCATGTCGCCGAGATCGCCGTGCTCGTCGTGGTTGTAGAGCGCCCCGTCGAACCCGAACGTCATCGGAACGCAGTACAGTTCGTCGTCGAACCAGAACTCGTCGAGTTTCATCTCCTCGAAGACGTGCTCGTCCCAGGCGGGAACGTTATCCACGTCGATCGGATCGAGCAAGTCGTTCCGGTACGCCCGTTCGAAGTCGGCGCCCGGTGCCGACGGCGTCCAGACGTCGTACGTTCCCTCGGGCGAGGTATCGATCTGGTTGATCGCGTCCGCGTTCGATTCGTACGTCTCGGTCTCGACGTCGATCCCGGTGTCGTCCTCGAACGGCTCGATCCAGGCGTCGTCGATGTACGCCCCCCAGCTGAAGTACGTCAGCGAATCGTCCCCACCGAGACACCCTGCGACAGCGGTCAACGCACCCGTCGCACCGACTGCGCCGCTGGTCTTCAGGAATGACCTACGCGATTGATTACCACGTGGCATATACAGGCAGCAGGTACTCAATTCAATAGCATAAAGCTTCCGGAGGAATTTTTCGAACTAAATCCAGATATTCTACAGCGATTCGAAATTAACTCGCGGTGTTGTATGAACCATCATCGTTTTTCAGTCGCGGTCGGTCTCACCCGTCGGCGGTCGAAGAACCCGGCGACGCTTCGCTCCCACGGCCCCGACGGAGTGACGACCTGCCGGTTATCGGTGCCGGTCGCCACGGCCCCGGCGGGGGGACGGCCTGCCGGTTTTCGGTGGCGGCCGCGAGGACCGGCGCGTCGCGGTATCGTTCGAACGAGACGAACCACTCTGGAACGATTTTCGAACGAGCGAGCGGTCGACGAACGTTCCGCTAGAGAAGATCCGAAACCGTGGCACCAGGAGAACGTACGTTTATGCCCCGTCGCTCGGTGGGAACGCGTATGACCGAGGATGCCACGTCCCGGATGAACGCCGTGCTCGACGCGGACGAGATCGATCACGTGTTCGTCGAATTTCCGGACCTGAACGGACTCTCTCGCTCGAAGCAGCTGGACGTCGACTACTTCCGCTCCCGGTACGAGGACGGCTTTTCGATGAACCTGGCGTTGCTCACCCAGACGCCCCGGAGCGACGTCGTCGAGGGATCGAGCTACGCCGACGCGATCGACTTCGCCGACGGGATCGTCCGTCCGGACCCGCGAACGTGCCGGCGG
The DNA here is from genome assembly GCA_007119345.1 of Halovivax sp. Classification (GTDB taxonomy): domain Archaea; phylum Halobacteriota; class Halobacteria; order Halobacteriales; family Natrialbaceae; genus Halovivax. The sequence goes on along the minus strand of SKPV01000025.1, from coordinate 11,518 downwards.
GTACCGTGGCGCGAGGACGCCGTCCGGGTCATCTGTGACTTCGAGTTCGAGGGACGGCCCGTGAACGGTGCACCGCGAACGGTCCTCGAACGCGTCCTGGAGCGCGTCGACGACGCGGGATTCACGGCGTTCGCGGGAAGCGAACTCGAATTCTACGTGCTCGAGGAGACGGACGAGGGACTCGTCCCCGCCACCAGCGACAAGCACGAGAATCTGACGCCGGCGACCGAGGAGGTCGCGCCGTTCTACGACCGCGTCTACGAGTGGGCGCCCGCGTTCGACATCGGCGTGAATACGCTCCACCACGAGTTCGGCGCCGGCCAGTTCGAGATCCTCTTCGATTACGGCGAGCCGCTCGGTCAGGCCGATCGAACGTTTCGGTTCAAAGAGCTCGTCAAGCGAGCGGCCCGGTCTTGCGACCAGCGCGCGACGTTCATGGCGAAGCCGTTCACCGGCCGGTCGGGCAGCGGCTACCACCTCCACACGAGCCTCTTCGACGGCGACGAGAACGTCCTCGCGGGCGAGGACGGACTCTCCGAAACGGGTCGTCACTTCATCGGCGGCTTGCTCGAGCACGCCGACGCGCTCACCGCGCTGGGGACGCCGAACCTGAACGGTTTCAAGCGCCACGAGCCCGAGAGCTTCGCCCCGTACGCCGCCTCCTGGGGGTACGGAAACCGGATGGCCGCGGTCCGCGTTCCGGTCCACGGGACGACGCGGGTCGAGAACCGGATCGCCAGCGCCGACGCCAACCCGTACCTCGTGATCGCGAGCACGCTCGCCGCCGGCCTTCACGGGATCGAGGACGAACTCGAGCCGGCGGCGCCCTCGACGGGCGATCCGTCGGGCGATCGCCCCCGGTTGCCCCCCACACCGCACGCCGCGCTCGACGCGCTCGAGTCGGACGGCGAGCTCGCAGACCGGGTCGGCGAGGAGGTCATCTCCGAGTACGTCGCGATGAAACGCCAGGAGATGGCGGAGTTTTACGAGGAGACGACCGAGTGGGAGCGCCGGAAGTACGTCGAAGTGCTCTGATCCGCGCTCCGCGAGCGGATCGGATCAGTCGAACGCGGCTTCGACGCCCGTCTCGAGCGCCTCGATCGCCGTCTCGATCTCGTCCGCGTCGACGCACAGCGGCGGTGAGACGAGCACCTGCACGTCGGGGCGACCGCTCCCGAAGAGGACGCCCTCCTCCGCGGCGACGTCCCGGACCCGCTCGACCGGGTTCTCCCCGTCGTCGACCCTCGGGTCGTGGTAGTGGTCGCCCGTCTCGGGATCCGCGAACTCGACGCCCCAGAGGAGACCGCGTCCGTGGACGGAGGTGACGACGTCGTGCCGGTCGCCGATCGCCTCCAGTCCCTCGCGAAGTCTCGGTTCGAGATCCCTGGCGTTCTGGATCAGACCGTCCTCGTAGGCGTCCAGGGCGCCGATCCCCGCCGCGCAGCCGACGGGGTGACCCGCGAAGGTCTGCCCGACGTCGACCCCGTTCTCGGCGAGCCACTCGCCGATCTCGCCGTTCACGAGGACGCCCGCGAGCGGCACGTACGCGCTGGTCACCCCCTTGGCGAAGGTGATCACGTCGGGATCGACGCCGTCGGTCTGGATGCCGAACCAGTCGCCGCACCGGCCGAAGCCGGCGATCACCTCGTCGGAGATCAACAGCACGTCGTACTCGTCGCACAGCTCGCGCACCCGTTCGAAGTAGCCCTCCGGAGCCGGATACGCCCCGCTCGTGCCCGCGACGGGCTCGGTGAGGATCGCCGCGACTGAATCGGGACCCTCGTTTCGGATGACGAACTCGAGGTGCTCGGCGGCTTTGCGCGCCAGTTCGTCCCCGGTCGCGCCGTCGAACGCGCGCGGGATCGGCGGGAGGAATTTTCCGGCGCCCGTGGTCGCGGCGTGGCGTTCTACGACCGCGCGGGTCTCCGGATCCCCGGTGAGGCCCGCCGCGCCGTACGTCGACCCGTGATACGACCGCCACCGGGTGAGCACCTTCTGGGCGCCCGTGAAATCGCGGGCCATCTGGATCGCCGACTCGTTCGCCTCGCTCCCGGATACCGAGAAGAAGACGTCGGTGAGCGGCTCCGGCGCCACGTCGACGAGGCGACGGGCGAGCTCGGTCCGGGTGTCGTTGCGTTTGGACGAGGACACGTAGGAGACGCGCTCCAGCTGTTCGGTGATCGCGTCGATGATTCGCGACTCGTCGTGGCCGGCGTTGACGCAGTACAGTTGCGACAGAAAGTCGAGGTACTCGTTCCCGTCGTCGTCGTACACGCGCGCGCCGGATCCCTCGACGATCGAGAGGGGCTCCTCGCCGGCGGCGTACCAGTGCGGGATCGGGCCCCGCACCGATCCCGTCGAATCTTCAGTCGGTTTGAGCGACATGCTAGACGCAACCGCCCATAGTAAGATAAAATTTTTCAATACTCGGCATCCATTTGCCTTCGTTCATTTTTCGCACCCGTATTTCGAACACACCAAAGAGTTATTCCGATCCGGCGCGAACACGTCCGCCGTGTCTCGATACGGCGAACGAACGAGCGTCGAAGCGAACGCCCGCGGGCCGCCCGCGGGAGCGGGGCGGTGACCCGCGACCGAGTCGTCGTGGTCGGCGCGGGCGTCGCCGGAGTCGCGGTCGCGCGAGCGCTCGCGCGGTCGTTCGACGTCACCGTCCTGGAGCGCGCCGAGGTGGGCGGCGGAGCGACGGGCGTGTCGGCCGGACTGATCGCCCCGACGCTGTTTTACGGCGACCTGCCGGCGGTCGCACGGTTCGCGAACCGAGCCGTCCGTGCGGTCGACGGCGCCGGCGCGTTCTCGTTCACCGAACGCCCCCGGATCGACGTCGTGAGCCGCGCCGAGGTCGCCGACGCGCGCCGGCGGGCGCGAGAACTCGCCGACGAGGGGTTCCCGGTCGCGTACCTCGAGCGCGAGGCCGTCGAACGCCGGTTTGGGCGACTCGATCTGTCGCGCTTCGCGGGAGCCGTCTGTTACGAGGATACCGGCTGGGTCGACCCCTACACGTACGCGGTGACGCTGGCCGAGCTCGCCGAAGACGGCGGCGTCCGCGTCGAGACCGGGGTCCGCGTCTCGGGACTCGTCGTCGACGGCGGATCGGTCGCAGGCGTCGAGACCGACGACGGGCGCCACGAGGCGGACGCGATCGTTCTGGCGGCGGGATGGCGAACGCCCGAACTGATGCCGGGCGATACCGCGCTGCCCGTTCGGCCGTATCGCACCCAGTGTCTCGTTCTCGAGCCCGACCCGCCGCTCGACGAGGACGTCCCCCTCGGTCGCGTCTCCGGCGAGGGGCTCTACTTCCGACCGGAGCACTCGGGTCGAATCCTCGTGGGCGGCGGCGCCCACGAATGCCGGAACCCCGAAGCGGCGTCGAGACGACCGGACGAAGCGTTCACGGATTCGGTGGCGACGATCGTCCCCCGACTGTTCGACGGCGTCGACGGCGCCGGACTCGTCACCGGCTGGGCCGGCTTCGACGCGGCCACGCCGGACGCGCGGCCCCTGATCGGACGGATTCCCGGGGGTCCGGAGAATCTACTCGTGGCCACCGGATTCAACGGACTCGGCGTGATGATCGGCCCGATCGCCGGGCCGATCGTTCGAGAGCACCTCGGGGGATCGAGCGCCCCGTTTCCGACCGACCCGTTCGCGCCGGATCGGTTCGGCGACGTCGCGACGACGTTCGACCTTCGCTCGACGTCGGACGTATGAACGCTCCGCGCGACGGTGACCGACCGAGACGAACGATCGACGCGGAGGAGTCGTTCTCGACGACCCCACCCGGAGAGCCACGTCAACGAACCCGCCGGAGAGTTCGACGCATGCACGACCCACAGCACCGACGGACGAACCCGTACCGACCGGACGAACACCCGAGCGGCGATCCAGGCCGATCCGTCGTCGCGGACCGCCCGCGGTCGAGGTGGCGACCGTGACCGCCGCGGATACCGGCGATTCCGAGGCCGTCGAGGGGATGGTCGAGGCGGTCGCCGGGGACGACGTCGAACACGTCTTCGTCGAGTTCGCGGACATCAACGGCATCTCGCGCAGCAAGCAGTTGCGCGCCGACCGCTTCCTCGAGAAGTGGGAGGAGGGATTCCCGATGAACCTGCTCGTGCTGGTCCAGACGCCCCGCAACGACGTGCCGGAGGGGTCGGGACTCGGCGAGGAGATCGGCTACGGCGACGGCACCCTCCGCCCGCTCCCCGAGACGTTTCGACGACTCCCCTGGCGCGACGACGCCGCTCGAGTGCGCTGCGTACTCGAACGCGAGGGAGAGCCCCTCGGTGCCGCACCCCGCAACGCGCTCGAGCGCGTCCTCGGGGGGGTCCCGCGCGACGTGTCGTTCACCGTCGGCAGCGAACTCGAATTCTACCTCCTCGCGGACGGGAAAGCGGGGTACGAACCGATCACCGATCACAAGCACGAGTGTCTCTCGTGGGCGACCGAGGAGGTCTCCGGATACTTCGACGATCTCTCGACGTGGAGCGACGGCTACGGCGTCTCCGTCGACTCGCTCATGCACGAACACGGGCCCGGACAGCTGGAGGTGCTGTTCGACTACGGCGGCCCGCTCGACCAGGCCGACGCGACGTTCGACTTCAAACGGTTGGTGAAGCAGACCGCGCGCGAACACGACTTCTGGGCGACGTTCATGGCGAAACCCTTCGCCGGCGAATCGGGAAGCGGCTACCACCTGCACGTGGGCGGGCTCGAGGGCGGAGGCGGAAACGCCTTCGGCGCCGACGGCGAACTGTCGCCGTTCGGCCGCCGCTTCGTCGGCGGGTTGCTCGAACACGCGGACGCGCTCGCCGCCCTCGGCACGCCGAATCTCAACGCGTTCAAGCGGTACGAGTCCGGATCGTTCGCTCCCTACACCGCCTCGTGGGGATACGACAACCGGATGGCGGCCGTCCGCGTCCCCTCCGGGACGACGCGGATCGAGAACCGGATCGCCAGCGCCGACGCCAACCCGTACCTCGTGATCGCGAGCACGCTCGCCGCCGGCCTCCACGGCGTGGAGGCGGAACTCGAACCGGGCGACCCAGCGGAGGGCGATCCCGCCGGCGACAGTCCGACGCTTCCGAACGCTCCGGAGCTGGCCCTCGAGGCGCTCGAATCCGACGACGAACTCGTCTCGCGTCTGGGGACGGATCTCGTCCGCGCGTACTGTGCGACCAAACGCGCCGAACTCGACGCGTTCCGCGACGTCGTCACCGACTGGGAGCGCGAGCAGTACGTCCGAACGCTCTGACCCGTCGCGGACGCCCTCCGCCCGGCGGGCCGTTCCACTAGAGTAATACCGTCGTAGCCCCACCGTTCGGACCATGATACTCGTCCTGGATCTCGAGATTACGCCCGACTATCGCTATCTGGGGCCCGAGATCGCGCGTCTGCTCCCCGCCGAAACCGAGTACCGGGTGTTCGTGGACGATCCCGCACTCCCCGACCTCGACGCCTACGACGGAATCGTCCTCAGCGGCTCGACCGCGACCGTCTTCGACGACGAGTACGCCGCGTGGGTGGAGCCAGCCGAACGCCTCGTGCGCCGGTGCCGTGATCGGTCCGTTCCGCTCCTCGGCATCTGCTTCGGCCATCAGCTCGCCCACCAGGCGCTCGGCGGAACCGTCGAGACGGACCGACGTCGAGCGACGTTCGTCGAGATGACGGCCGACGAGTCGGACGAGGTGCTCGCAGGCGTCGAGCCGATCGTGCCGGTGCTACACGCCGACCTCGTCGTGGAGCCGGCCGACGAGCTCGTCACCACGGCTCGGACGGACTACAACGACCACTTCTGCAGCCGCCACGACGACGCGCCGCTCTGGACCGTCCAGTTCCACCCGGAGTTCACCGAACGGGTCGAGGATCGGCCGAGCGACTGGGATCGGGGCGGACGCACCTTCGCCGAGTCGACCGCGACCCGCGTGCTCGAGAACTTCGCCGCTCGCTGCGACGAACGCCGCTCGTGACCGGGGCCGCCGGCCCCGGTCTAACATCCTCCAGCGTCGCCGCGACCGGTTGCTCGCGGCGGTCGAGAACGTATATGGTGGACGCCGCCGAATCGGGACGGTATGTTCGGCGACAATCCCGCGGTGTTCGCGCCGAGTGAACGCGGTGGCGCGTGAGAAACTCCCCTCCGTCACGCTCTCGGGGGATCCCTTCGATCGCGGGCGGCGCCACGGCGAGTCGTTCGAGGCCGAGGTCGCCGCGAACGTCGACCGCTACCTCGAACTCTTCGAGCACTACGGTGCGTCGCGCGATGAGGTGCTCGCCGAGGCGGAGCGGTACCTCGAGGTCATCGAGGACTGTAACGAATCGTACGCCGAGGAGCTGCGCGGCGTCGCCGACGGAAGCGGCCTGTCGCCGACCCGAATCGCGCTCCTCAACGCCCGGTACGAGGTGATATACGGTGCGTATCGCGACGAGACCGATCGGGCGGAGCGGTCGGACGGGACGGTCGACGGGTGTACGAGCGTCGGCGTCAGGCCGGAGGCGACGGCGGACGGTCGAACGTACCTCGGGCAGAACTGGGACTGGCTCGCGGACGTCGCGGACGGCACCGTCGTCACGCGGATACGCCGCGAGGACGGGCCGAACCACGTCGCCGTCACGGAGGCGGGCATCGTCGGCGGAAAGATGGGCGTCAACGAGGCCGGAATCGGCCTCGTGATCAACGGACTGGTGAGCGCGACCGACGGCGACGCGCCGTACCGAAAGCCGTTCCACGTTCGGTGCCGGGAAATCCTCGAGGCGACTCGGCTCGACCGCGCCGTCGGGTCGGTGATCGACCGCCCGCGAACCTGCTCGGCGAACTTCCTGCTCGGGCACCGGGACGGGGAGATCATCGACGTCGAGGCGGCGCCGGAGTCGGCCGCGTACATCTATCCCGACGACCACGTGCTCACCCACGCGAACCACTTCGAACGGTGCGACGGCGTCGAGAGCAGGCTCGAGCGGCTGATTCCCGACTCGCTCTGTCGCGGGCCGCGCCTGCGACGACTGCTCGAAACGGGACGGGGCTCGATCGACGAGGAGAGCCTGCAGTCGGCCCTCCGCGATCACTTCGACGAACCGGCGAGCATCTGTCGGCACGTCGACCCCGACGATCCGCCCGAGGAACGCGAGCAGACGAACGTCAGCGTCGTCCTCGACCTCGAAGACCGATCGCTGTGCGCGACGGCCGGACCGCCCTGCGAGCGGTCGTACCACCGCTATCGGTGCCCGTCATCGACCCCCGACTGAAGTCGTGGGCTTCCGCCTCGAATCCGTGTGAACGCCCCCTAACTGCGGTGGCCGTCCGCCGTCTACCGATTCGCCGCACGACCGCGCCGCAGTCGCCGACCGGGCGTTCGATCCGCCGAGTCGACTTCGACGCAGAAGTGTCGAACGAAACTCGGATTATACCAGAATCAGTCCCCGTCCATCCCAGCAGCGAGGAATATTTTCGAAGATATTCTCCACAGAGTCCGATATGCAAAAGATTATTGAATCCCCCTACGTAGATCGGTCGATGAGTAGCGGTGACCACCAGCACGATCACGAACGACCCCTTCGCGAGAACACGCCGAAGAGCGAGGCGTTCCACGAACGCGCGACGGCGGTGACGCCGCTGGGCGTCGAATCGAACGTCCGCGCGTTCGACCCGTACCCGTTCTACGTCGACGAGGCGGCGGGGTCTTACGTGCGGGACATCGACGACAACGAGTACCTCGACTTTCTACTGGCGCTCGGCCCGATCATCCTCGGGCACGGCCACCCCGAGGTTCGCGCGGCGGTGAAGGCCCAGGTCGACACGTGCGACCTGACCGCGACGCCCCAGCCGATCGCGATCGAGTTCATGGAGAAGATCCGGGACCTGACGCCGAGCATCGAGCTGGTCCGGCTGGCCAACAGCGGCACGGAGGCGACGATGCACGCGCTCCGCGTCGCCCGCTCGTACACCGGTCGGGACAAGATCGCCAAACCCGAGGGCGGGTACGCCGGCGGCCACGACTACGCCCTCCAGAGCGTCTACGCCAGCGAGGAGGCGCTCGGGCCCCCCGACCGGCCCAACACGGTCTCCTTCGGCACGGGCATCCCGGACGTCGTCGGCGACACCGTCGTCGCCTTCCCGTTCAACGACGAGGAAGCGACGGAAGCGATCCTCCGCGAGCACGCCGAGGACCTCGCGGCGGTCATCGTCGAACCCGTCATGTTCTCCGCGGGCTGTCTGAAGCCCCGGGACGGCTACCACGAGTTCCTGCGCGAGCTCACCGAGGAGCTGGGGATCGTCCTCATCTGGGACGAGGTGATGACCGGTTTCCGGCTCGGCCTCGGCAGCGCCCAGGAGCGCTTCGGCGTCACCCCCGACATGACGACCTTCGCGAAGGTCGCCGGCGGGGGCTACCAGACCGGCGGCTTCGGCGGGCGCGCGGAGATCATGCGCGAGATCGAGCCGCCGACGGAAGAGGGCGTCGAGTCCTGGAACACGACCGCGTTCCACGGCGGCACGTACAACGGTCACCCCGTGTCCGCCGCCGCGGGTCTGAAGACGCTCGAGATCCTCGAACGGGACGCCGTCCACGAACACATCGATCGGCTGGGCGAGCGGCTGTTCGACGGCCTCCAGGAGGTCGCCGACGACGTCGGCGTGGCGGCGAACGTCGAGTACGTCGGCTCCATGGGCCAGGTGTACATGACCGACGCCGACATCCGCACCTACCGCGACAGCTGGCAGGCCAACGTCGACCAGTACGCGGACTGGTGGCTCGAGGCGGCCGCCGGCGGTGCGCTGTTCGGAAACCCCCTGCAGAGCGAACGCTTCTTCACGACCTACACGCACACGGCCGAAGAGATCGACCGCGCGCTCGAGATCGCCGAAGACGCCTTCAGGGCGGTGAACCACTCCTACGAATGACCCGAAACGACGACCGAGCGGACGACACCGAAACGGAGGGGCTCACGTGAGCGATCGCGAACGCGTCGCGATCGTCGGCGGCGGCGTGATCGGCTGCGCCGTCGCACGCGCGCTCGCACCGGACTACGACGTCACGCTGTTCGAGAAGGGCCAACTCGCCGCGGAGGCGACCGCGCTGGCCGCCGGCGAGATCACCATGCTCTCGAGCTACGAGGACTACCCCGAGATCGGCTGGCACGCGGTCGAGTTCTTCCGCGAGTACGACGGCACCGGGTCGTTCTCGTACACGGAGGTGCCGAGTATCGGCTTCGTCCCGTCCGGTCGGGCCGACGAAAAGCGCCGGTACGCTCGGCGGCTCCGCGAGGACGGCATTCCGGCGACCTACCTCGACCGCGAGACGGCGAGCGAGCGGTACCCGACGTTCGACTTCGCGGGCCTCGACGGCGTGGTAGAGCACGAGGTGTCCGGCTTCGTCGACCCGTACACGTTCGCGATCGAACTCCAGAACGACGCCCGCGCCGACGGCGCGACCGTGCACACGGAGACCCCCGTTCGAGAGCTGGTCGTCGACGACGGCCGGGTCACCGGCCTCGAAACCGACGCCGGGAGCGTCGACGCGGATCACGTCGTCGTCGCCGCCGGCTGGAGAACGCGACGGTTCTTGCTCGAGCACGCCCCCGTACCCGTTCGTCCGTACCGCACGCAGTGCATCGTTCTCGAGCCTCGAGAGCCCCTCCCCGACGGGTTCCCGATGGGGTGGTATCCCGGCGAGCACGTCTACTTCCGGGCCGAGCACAACGGCGACCTGCTGGTCGGCGGCTGGTCGTTCGCCGAGGACGACCCCGAGGGGGCGAGCGCCGACGAGGACGAGGCGTTTCGCCACCACGTCGCCGACCTGGTCCCCACGTTCCTCGACGGATTCGAAGACGCGGGCTACGTCAACGGCTGGGCCGGCGTCGACGGCGCGACGCCCGACACCCGTCCGATCGTCGACGCGCCCCCGGACGCGCCGGACGGGTTGCTCGTCGCGACCGGGTTCAACGGCCGGGGCGTGATGACCGCCCCCGTCGCCGCCACCGCGATCCGGTCGCTCGTCGCCGGCGAGGACGCTCCGTTTCCGATGGAACCGTTCTCGATCGAACGGTTCGACACGCGCTCGGACGACTTCGAGTTCATCAGCATCAGTGCGGGTGACTGAGTCCGTGATCCGACCGCGTTCGAAACGGCCGGGTACCGTGGGTAGTAGGGACGTCGCGGAAGACGTCGGAGGGGGTCGGTTTGACCGACCGTCGGTTTGACGTCGTCATCGTCGGTGCGGGTGCGTCCGGGCTGTGCGCCGCCAGGGAACTCGCCCCCGATCACGACGTGCTGGTGCTGGAGGCCGGCTCGATCGGCGGCGGTGCGTCGGGCTCGGCCGCCGGATTCGTCAGCTGCTTCGAAGATTGGGCGCGGTATCCCGACGCCGTCGAGCGCGCGATCGACGCGTTCGAGGCGTTCGACGGGCGGTACGGATTCGAGCTTCACGAGCGGCCGTACGTCGAACTCGTCGAAACCGAGGCCGAGGCGGCTCGCCTCCGCGAGGCGTACGCGCCGCTGCTCGATCGACCGGGATACGATATCGCCGTTCTCGACGCAACGGAGCTCGATCGCCGGTGGCCCGGTCTGTTCGATCTCGAGGGGTTCGTCGGCGGCCTCGTCAACGACGAGAGCGCGATCGTCGACGGCGGGGCGTACGCGGACTCGCTCGCGGCGTGCGTTCGCGATCGCGGCGGCGTCGTGGAGACGCACTCGCCGGTCGAGCGCGTTCTCGAGGCCGACGGATCCGTCGTCGGCGTCGACGCGGCCGGCGAACGAATCCTCGCGGACGCCGTGGTGTGCGCCGCGGGCGCACAGACCCCCGCACTTGTAGCGGAGTTCGTGGACGTTCCGGTTCGCCAGTTCGTCTATTCGAATCTCCGCGTCGAAGCCGATTCTCGTCTCGACGACGGGTATCCGATGGTTTACGGTCGGGACCTCTGGTGGCGACCGGAACCGGGCCGGGAAACGACGCTGCTCGTCTCCGGGGGGATGTACTTCTTGCCCGAGGACGGTCGTCCGCCCCGGGACGCCCCGAGCGAGTATTACGACGAGATCGCCGCGACGCTCCCGACGATGGCCGCCGACGTCGATCGCGTCCGGTTCGTGAACGGGAGCTTCCACACGTGTCCGAAGGGATCGTCGATCACGCCGGACGCGCGGCCCGTGCTCGACGAACCTGCCGCCGCGCCCGTCGGGCTCGTGATCGCCGCGGCGGTGACCGCCGGCATCTCGATGTCGCCGTTCACCGGCGCCGCCGTCCGGGCGCTCGTCACGGGCGAACCCGCGCCGATTTCGCTGGATCCGTTCGCGCTGTCGCGGTTCGACGATCCGCCCGCCGACTTCGAGGTCCACGGAATACGACGGATGCCGACCGAGTTTCCGAGCGGCCGCTACTAGGACGCACGAATCGGCTCGATCGGTCCGCCCCGTCACGGAACCGGACGATTCGTCGGGGCCCGAGCTCGACCCGACAGCCGAGAGGGTACGCTCCTCCGTCCGTACAGCCGAGAGGGTACGCTCCTCCGT
>SKPV01000203.1 GCA_007119345.1 Halovivax sp. | reverse complement strand
TTCGCTCGGCCGCTTCGCGGGCCTGCTCCGGCGACCGGATGTCCGGACTCGTGCCGATTTCGACGAGCGGAATGCCGAGTCGGTCGAGGCTGTAGCGAACGCCGTCGTCGGTCTCGGCGACCCGCTGGGCGCTCTCCTCTTCGAGCATCAGATCCTCGATGCCGACCGATCCATCGTCGGTCTCGATCTCGCCGTCGGTGGCGATCAGCGCCGAGCGCTGGAACCCCGACGTGTTCGAACCGTCGACGACCAGTTTGCGCATCACGTGCGCCTGGTCGACCGGTCGCGCGTCCAGCAGCTGGGCGATCTCGAGGACGGTTTCCAGCGCCTCGCCGTCGAGCGGATGCGGCGGCTCGTCGTCCTCCTCGACGAGGCAGGTCGAGTCGTACGCGAGGTACTCGAACTCCCGGTCGACGCGACTCTCTTCCAGCGCGGCCTCGTCCAGCTCGCCGAGCTCGCTCCGGGTCGGGTGGAGGTATCGGGTGAACCGGCGCGTCCCCGCCTCGGGATCGCGCAGCTCCGTCGGGCAGGAGCAAAACAGCTTCGTCGCCGTGTCGAGTTGCTGGTGGATCTCCAGCCCGGCGACGAGCCCGAGCGCTTCGTAGTCGTCTGCGTTCATCGGCGGGAGGTGCGGGGCGGAAGGGTAAAAAACCGTTCAGTCGCGTCCGTCGTCGTCGGGGCCCTCGACGGACGAACCGAACCCGTCGTTCGCACCGTCGTCTCGGTCGGCCGCCGGATCGCCCGCGTTCGGTGGAGCCGGGTCGGCCTCCTCGGAGCCCTCGTCGTCGACATCTCGCGATCGTTCCTCGATCCCGTGGTCCGTAGCCGCGTCAGGTCGAGGGACCTTCGAGCGCGGACCCGCCGACGGATCGACGGATCCCGAGTCGACGCGATCGACCGGCACCGCGTCCGTCGAGCCCGGTCCCAGGTTGCCGGCAACGCCGCCGTCGAACGGAAGGTCTGCTTCACCGCGCGCGGAGGCGTGGCTGAGGGGGCGCCGCCGTCGTTCGGCCCGCTCGTGCAGCTGTTCGTAGAGCTTCTCCGCGAGCGTCTCGCGGAGGGCGGACGCGCGGGCGGCGTCCGCGTCGATCGCGCTCGCCGCTCGCCCGAAGAACGACGCGGAACTCGCCGTGTCAGCCGTGATCGTGGCGAGCCGGCGGCGGCGCTGGAAGATCGTCCGCGTGTCGACGACCGACTGGACGCGGTAGTAGGGGACCACCTTGGTCGTGCGCTTCCAGACGCCGGTCCGCGCGAGGAAGTAACCGTCGCCCGCGCTGTAACCGCGGCTGCGCCACTTCAGGTGGGCCGCGACGGGCACGAGAAGGAAGAAACCGGCCACGAGATACCACCGCTCGAAGACGGTGTAGGACGCGACCGCGTACGCGGCCGCCATCGCGAGCCCGACGACCGACGCGTACCGGATCGCGTACCGTTCGCGGGCTCGTTTCGGGATGGCGCGGAGCCGAACGGCACCGAACGGCTCGAGCGAGCGAGCGAGCGCCAGCACGCGCTCGCGTCCGGCGAGCGGGATCGCCGATTCCTGTCCCCGCCCGCCGGACTGACCGGGGGCGTATCCGGCGGTCTCGACGGCGAGCGAGGCGTAGCCGAACCACCGGAACGGGACCGACTCGGTGACCGTCACCGTCTGGACCTTCTCTAGCGGAATCGTGCCGCTGTAGCGTTGGGCCAATCCGCGCTCGTAGTACAGCTCGTCGCCGACCCGCGTGAGCCGGAAGCCGTAGTAGCGGTTGAACGTGAGGATCGCGCTGAGGACCCAGGCGACGAGCAGAAAGACCAGCAAGATCCACCCCAGGACCACCAGCCCGGTTCCCGGTAACCCGCCCTCGAGCGCGTCGACGGGAACCAGGGTCGTCGGGTCGAAGCCGCTGGCGAACGAGAGCGCGATCGTCGCCAGCAGACTGGCGCCGGGGTCGATCGTGAAGACGCTGAGAATCGCGAGTTCGCGGGACCGTATCTCGAAGAGCAGTTCGGTTTCGGGTTCCTCGCGATCGCGGGGTCGGTCGGTTCGACCCCTGAGATCTCGAGGTCCGTCGGATCGATCTCCGAACCGATCGCGACCGCTGTCAGTCTGGACCCCCCGACGATCGCGAGGTCCGTCGGAACGGCTCTCGCTGGCGCGCTCCGTCGATTCCGCGTCCGCATCCGAGTCCGTGTCCGCCCGTCGCTCGGTGGCGCGCGTGTCGGCCCCCTCCGCGCCTCGACGCAGCGTTCGCTGGAGGTGCTGGGCCTCGGTTTCCGCAACGAACCGGAGCGAGACCTCGGTCTGCCCCCCGCCCGCACTCTCGACGTGGACCGCGGCCAGGCCGAGCGCTCGCTGGAGGACGTTCTGTCGGATGTCGACGTTCTGGATGCGCCGGAGCGGTACCTCGCGGTTTCGTCGCGCGAACACGCCGGAGGTGACGTCGAACGTGTCGCTCGTTAGTTCGTAGCGAAACCGCTTGTAGTAGGCGACCTCGTAGACGACGGCCACGACCACGCCGACGAGGACCATCAGCCCGACCCGGACGACGTCCATCCCCGCCCCGCCAGGAGAGGCGAAGATTCCGACGAGGAAGAACAGAAACCCGAGGTTCAGGCTCCGGGACAGCGATCGGACCGGCACCGACGCCGGGTGGAGCCGCCTCATACGGCGTCGTCGCCCTCGCTCTCGATCGCGAGTCGGCGCAGTTCCTCGCGGAGTTCCTCGGCGCGCTCGGGGGTGAGCCCGGGAATCGCGACGTCGGCGCTCCGCGAGCCCGCGGTGTAGACCACGACGGTGGCGAGGCCGACGGCGCGCTCGATGGGGCCCCGACGGGAGTCGACGTGCTGGACGCGGACGTACGGGGCCACCGTTTTGATCCGCGTGAACACGCCGCGCTCGATGTACAGGGCGTCCTCGCGGACCCGAAAGCGCCAGACGCCGTACCGGAGCCAGGCGTGGGTGACGCGAGCGAGCCCGTACGCGACCGCCAGCGCCGCTGCGGCCGTGACGACGGTATCCCGCGCGCCGAGGGGAGCGCCAGGGCCGGTGAGTAGCGTCGCGCCGGCGAGCAAGACGGCGCCGACCACGAACGCGCGAATCGTCGCCCCGACGAGCCAGACGATCCGAACCCGGGGGTTGAGTCGCTCCGTCGCCTCCTCGTCGGTCCGCTCCTCGCGTTCCGACGGGGTCCGCTCGTCGCCCTCCGACAGGGTGGGCTCGTCATGATCGACCGGTGGCCGCTCGTCCGGCTCGGCGGGATCGCTCACAGAACGCCTCGCCTCCGCAGAACCGACACTTGCCGGTACATCTGACATCCCAGGCAGAATCCGGTCGTCGCCCCCAGCGCGGCGAGCAGGCCGACGAACGCGGCGATCGCGAATCCCGGGAGAAACAGCCCCAGCACGAGTAGGAGGCTCGCAATCAGCGAGCCGCCCGCGCCGAGGAGTTTGGCGAACCGGTGGGGAGTCGCCGGTTCGCGCTCCGGCGGCGCGCCGACGATCGGGATCGCGAGTCGGCGCCAGGTGACCGCGTAGAGGTCGAGGCGCCAGCGAGTGAGCGCAGCCAGGCCGAGGATCGCGGCGACGGCGTAGACGAGCGCCGGGGCTCCCGCCGCCGCACCGGCGAGCAACAGGGTCGCCGTTATCGCCTGACCGAACCGCGGCGCGCGTGGATCGACCAGATCGACCCGCGACTCGATCGACCCTCCGGCTGACGCGGCGAGGTCGTTCATACCCGACGTTAGACGTCCACGGTGAAGTGTTCGTCGCCAGACCGTCCGACACCCCCGGCGAGTACGTCGCAGGCGTCTCGGTCGTCACGTTCCTGCACGGACGTCACCCGAAACGAGGGTGGCCTCGAAACGCGATCCACGAAAATCGCTGACCTAGACGCGACACGTCTCGGACTGTCGCTCCAGACCGAGCGTAACTGACCCCGCGACTCGTCCGTCGGCACCGAGCGAGTGAAATCGAGTCCGCGGTCAGTGCGTCGCCGTACGGACGTCTTCGACGTTGAAGAGATCTTCCTGGAGACCCGCCCCGTCGCAATCGTCGTTCGGACACTCGTAGTGCCACCCGTCCTGGGTCGCGATCCGCTCTCGAAATCGATCACCACATACCTGACAGAACAGTTGGCCCTCCTCGCAGGTGTCCCGGTGGAGTTCCAGCGCGAGCTCGGTCTGGAACGACTGGTTGCAGTTTCGACAGGTGTGCATATATTGTCTGACGACACCCGCCCTCAAAACCTCTTGGGTTTCTTTATTTCGGATTCCGCGGCGCTGATCGGGCTTCAATCGGTCGATTTGGGGTAGACGTGTAGGCAGAAAAGACCGGCCGAAACCGCAGTTTACTCCGCTTCGAGTTCCCAGTTTTCTGTCAATCGGGGCTCTCGGGATTCCGAACCAGGGTGCGTGCTACAGACTAACAATGGAAACTAAACGATATTCGACAGTTCGGTTCGTACGGGAAACGGGATCGACCGCGATCGACGGGCGTCGAGATGGACTGCGCAGCATCGACTGACGCGTCCCGGGACGCGAGCGGGAGTGCGCCGGCCCACCGTCGGTTCGCCGTCCACCGACGTCGGTCCCGACCCCGTCGGCGAGTATTGGGCGACGGCGAGTGTTGAGCGTCGACGCGCCCCCTCGGGCAGACCGCCCACCGACGAACGGTCCACCGAAGGTCGGCCCGCCGACGGACGGCCCGCCGATGGACGCCCCGGCGACGTACGTCCCGACGACCGCCGGTTCGACGACTGGCGAGTATCGAGGCCGCTACTCGTCGCCGAGGATCCCCCTGCGAGTCATCTTCACGGGGTCGAGTACCTCGTCGGCTTCCGTCTCGCTGAGGTAACCCTTCTCGAGCGCGACCTCGCGGACGGTCTTTCCCTCCTTCGACGCCGTCTTTGCCACCTCGCTGGCGCGGTCGTAGCCGATGTGGACGTTGAGCGACGTGGCCAGGGCCATCGACTGTTCGACCTGGTCGCGACAGTGCTCGCGGTTGGCTTCGAGGGGCTCGACGAACCGCTCGGCGAACACCGCGCTCGCGTTCGCGATCAGCTCGGCGGACTGGAGGAAGTTGTGGGCACAGACCGGTTTGTAGAGGTTCAAATCGAGCTGCCCCTCGGCGGCGCCGGCCGCGACGGCCGCGTCGTTGCCGACGACCTGCTTGTGGACCTGGTTGACCGCCTCCGCGATGACGGGGTTGATCTTGCCCGGCATGATCGAAGAACCCGGCTGGTTCTCGGGCTGTTCGATCTCGCCCAGCCCGTTCCGGGGGCCGGAAGCCAGGAGCCGAAGATCGTTGGCGATCTTGTTGAGCGAGCCGGCGACGGTCCGCAACGCCCCGTGGGCCTCGGCCATCGCGTCGTGAGCGGCCTGGGCCTCGAAGTGATCGTCGGCCTCGCGGAACTGGACGCCGGTCTCCTTCGTGATGTACTCGGCCGCCCGGCCGGGGAACTCGGGGTGCGTGTTCAGCCCGGTTCCGGTCGCGGTGCCGCCGAGAGCGAGTTCGGAGAGTCGCGGGCGAACGTCGTCGACGCGACCGAGCCCCTTCTCGATCTGGGTCCGGTAGCCGCCGAATTCCTGGCCGAGCGTGACGGGGGTCGCGTCCTGGAGGTGCGTCCGTCCCGTCTTCACCACGTCGTCGAACTCCTCGGCCTTGCGGTCCAAGTGCTCGCGGAGCGTGTCCAGCGCCGGGATGACGTCCTTCTCGATCGCCTCGAGCGAGGCGACGTGCATCGCGGTGGGGATGACGTCGTTCGAGGACTGCCCGAAGTTGACGTGGTCGTTCGGGTGGACGACGCGGTCGCCGATCTCCGCACCGGTGAGTTCGGCGGCCCGGTTCGCGATCACCTCGTTGGCGTTCATGTTCGAGGAGGTCCCCGATCCGGTCTGGAAAACGTCGACGGGGAACTGCTCGTCGTGCTCGCCGGCGATCACCTCGTCGGCGGCTTCGACGATGGCCTCGGCGACGTCGTCCTCGAGGAGCTCGAGGTCGCGGTTCGCCTCCGCCGCGGCCTTCTTGACGACCCCGAGCGCGCGCACGAACCGTCGGCCGAACGAGATCCCGGAGATCGGGAAGTTTTCCAGCGCGCGCTGGGTTTGGGCCCCCCAGTACGCGTCCGCCGGCACCTGCATCTCGCCGAGGCTGTCCTCTTCCGTGCGGAACTCTTCTGCCATGCGAGGGGGTTGCCCTCGTGCGGGGTAAAAGCCACCGAAAGCGAACCGAACGGCCGATTCGGACTCCGACGCTCAGAGCGACGGCGTCGACCCACCGTCCTGCGAGCGCTCTTCCAACGCGGTTTGCAGGCGCTCGCGGGAGGCGTCGTTGATCTCGCGGGCGATCGCTACGTCCACGTCGTGGATCGTGGGCGTCGACCAGAAGTACGTGCGCGAGCTCGCCGTGTCGACGACCAGCGACGCCAGTCCCAGTCGGCGCTGGAAGATCGATCGCCTGGTCGAGACCGTCTGGACGCGGTAGTAGGGGATCACGGTCGTCTTCCGGCTCCAGAAGCCCTCGCGGATCACCAGGTTCCCCTCCCCCACGTAGTAGCCGAGGTGGTGCCAGCGGAGGTGCGCGGCCGGCGGGACGAGAAGGTAGGTGGCGCCAGCCAGATACCACGACGACAGCGGCGTGATCAGCGAGAGTCCGTAGGCCGCGACGACGAGGACGGTGGCGAGGATCGAGTACCGCGCGAGGTACCGCCGCCGGGCCACCGTCGTCGGCCGCTCGAACAGCGGTGCCTCGAGGTCCGTGAGCCGCTCGGCGAAGTTGTGGACGCGCGGTACTCGCGCGAGCGGAACCGCCGACTGGCTGCCGCCGTTGCTCTCCGGCCCGTAGCCCGCGGTCTCGACCCAGAGGCCCGCGTGGTCGATGCGTCGCTGGATCGGATTGTCGGTGACCGTCACCGACTGGACCTTCTCGAGCGGGATGCTCCCGCTGTACCGTTGCAACAGGCCCCGCTCGTAGACCAGATCGTCGCCGGTCTGGCCCAGCCGGAACCCGTAGTAGGCGAAGAACGTGTACAGGATGCTCACGAAGTACGTGAGGATCACGGCGTGAATCATCGAGACGACGCCGAGGACGGCGTAGCTCCCGGTCGTGCCGTCGCCGATTGCCGCCGGACCGCCCACGGGTTGGGCGGCGGTCACGAGGTACTGGATCAGGAAGTCCGTCGCGAACAGCACCAGGAATCCAACCGCGGCCAGCGCGGCCGGCCGGAACGACGCGAACGAGTACAGCAACAGCTCCCGCGAGGAGAGTTCGAAGAGCCGGCGCGTCCGAAATCGCCCGGACAACCCGGAATCGACCCGACCGGCGGCCGTCGGATCGTCCGACGCGCGCGCGAATTCCGAGTCCACGCCGTCGTCCGCCGCTCGCCCGTCGTCCGGGACTGCGCGTTGCGGGGGGTCCCCGTCACCCTCCCGCGCATCGACCGTCCGCTCGTCGGCGGCCGGTCCGTCTCCACTCGCCGGGGAGGGTTCGCGACCGCTCGCCTCCCCGAGTGTCTCACGCCGGGCAGCTCCCGCCGATGATTCCGTTCCGCCCGCTTCGCCGGCGGTCCCGTTCGCCGTCGTCGGTCCGTCCTCGCCCGTCGGTACCACGTCGGGCGACGGTCGCCGCCCCCGTCGCTCCCCGTTCACGGCGGCGGTCATCCGCCTGATCTCTCGTTGCAGTCGGGTGGCTTCGTCCTCGCTCACGAAGTTCAGCGACGCTTCCGTGCCGCCGCCACCGGCGGTTTCGATGGAGACCCTCGCGAGACCCAGCAGCTGAAAGAGGACGTTCTGACTGATGTCGACGTTCTGGATGCGTCGATACGGGATCTCCCGAGACCGGCGAGCGATGACGCCCGAAGCGATGTCGAACGTGTCCTCGGCGAGCCCGTACTCGAACCGGTAGTAGTAGGCGATCGCGTAGCCGACGCCCGCGAAGAACCCGATCGCTCCGAGGATCAGCCCCATCGCGGGGTGGACCTCCTCCAGCGCGCCCCCGACGACGGACACCAGAAAGAACGGGACGAAAAAGCCGAGGATTCCCCGATTGATCGCCCCCGAGACGGCGCTCAGCGGGTGCAAGCGGTTCATACGGCGTCGTCGGTCTCGCTCTCGACGGCCAGTTTGCGAAGCGAATCCTGGAGCTCCCGGGCGCGCTCCGGGCGGAGTCCGGGCACCCGGACGTCGGCGTTCCGCGAACCGGCGGTGTACACGACGACGCTCGAGAGGCCGAGCGCCCGCTCGATCGGTCCGAACTGTGTGTCGACGTGCTGGACCCGCACGAACGGGACCGCGGTTTCGACGAACGTGATCACCCCGCGTTCGAGGTACAGCGCGTCCTCCTGCAGTTCGAAGCGCCAGAGCTGGTAGAGTCGAATCGCGTAGAGCGCCCCGAGGACGCCGACGACGACGGCGGCCCCCGCCTGAACCGCCGTCGGAACGCCGGCGATCCACCGATCGACGCCGACGAAGACGAGGCCCGCGACGGTACCCACGAGGACCCCGTAGACGACCCAGAGGATCCTGATGCGCGGATGCAGGGATTCCATGTTCCAGTCATTTCAGTACCGCACGATAAAAGTGCGGAATGTGGACGACCCGAAGCGGTCGAGCAGCGTTCGCTCCTCCCCGAGCGCCCGGATCACCTCGAAGGCGTTCCCGATCGGATGCGTCCCCGGCTCGACGTCGCACGACCGCGCCGCCGTGCCCATAGCTCGGTCGGGCCTGGGTCGGTTCGCCGACCCGGATCCGTCCGGCTTCGCCGATGAATCGATCGACACTATCCGTCGCGACCGTCCGGATTGGTTCCCGCTTCCGGCGCCGCCGTTCGCGGGAAAGCGACGGATCGGTAACCCGAAACTACCGGTCGCCGGACCGAACGGTCGCTCCTTCCGCACCGAAAAATCACTCACCGAACGGATAATTATTATGTGTCTCGTTAGCATACGACGTTCCGGTCGGCAGGGGTTCCGACATGACCGAACGGCACACGACACGACGACGATACCTTCGCGGGGCCGGCGCGGTGGGCGCGGCCGGCGCCGCGGCGACGGCGGGGTGGCTCGACGCGAGCGGCCTCGGCCAGGAAGAACAGTTCGAGATCGTCCACTGGTGGACCGCCGGCGGCGAGGAGGAAGCGCTCGACGCGCTTCTCGAGGGCTACCAGGAGGACAATCCCGAGGTGGAGATCGACAACAATCCGGCGCCGGGCGGGGCCGGATCGGCGCTCGACGCGGCGATCCGCTCGCGGATCGTCGACGAGACGCCGCCGAGCACGTTCCAGATCTGGCCGGGCGAGTCGCTACGGCCGTACACCGACGCGGACGTCCTCGAGAGCGTCGAGGATCTCTGGGACGACGAGATGCGCGAGGCCTACCTCGACAGCGTGATGGAGGCGGCGAGTCCCGAAGACGAACTCGTTTCCGTCCCGATCAACATCCACCGGCTCAACAACCTCTTCTACAACGTCGAGGTGGTCGAGGAGGCGGGGATCGAACCGGCCGAGATCGACGATCCGGTCGATCTGCTCGACGCGCTAGAGACGGCTGACGGGGCGGGGTTCACGGGAATGGCCCACCAGACGACCACGGAGTGGTCGACGGTACAACTCTGGGAGACCGTATTGATCGCACAGCACGGCGTCGACGACTTCGAGCGGTACATCGCGGGCGAAACCGAGGGGCTGGAAGAGGCCGTGCGCGAGTCGCTCGAACTGGTGGTCGACTACGGCGACTACTTCAGCCCGGACGCCGGCGCGATCGCCTGGGACGAGGGGAACGCGCAGGTGATCGACGGTGCGGCGGCGTTTATTCACCAGGGCGACTGGGCGGCCGGTCAGTACGGCGAAGCCGACTTCGAGTACGAGACCGAGTGGGACTACGTGGCCTACCCGGGTACCGAGGGAATCTACTCGCTGGTGATGGACTCGTTCGTGTATCCGCAACCGAATCCGTCGCCGGAGGCCACGGAGTCGTTCCTCGCGTACTGCGGAACCGTCGACGCCCAGGAACGGTTCAATCCGATCAAAGGGTCGATCCCGCCCAGAACGGACGTGCCGACGGACGAGTTCCCGCCGTTCTTACAGGATCAGATGGACGACTTCGAGGCGTCGGACCAGCAGCCGACGACGATCGCTCACGGGAGCGCGGTACGCCCCGAGATCGCGAGCGAGATCGACGAGGCGTTCGCAGCGTTCATCGAGACCTGGGACGTGGACGCGACGACCGAACGCCTCCTCGAGGCACACGAGGCGGCCGGATACTGAGGCCGCCCGATGTCCTCACCCGTCCCGCGCCTCCGCCGTGGAGTGAAACGGCTCCGGAAGCGCGTCGACTCGCGGCGATCCGGTGGTCGCGACGCCGAGGGATCGACCCGCGCCGGGAGCGACGACCGGCCTGGCGAGGGTGGCGGTAGCGGCGGCCTCGTCGAGCGGGACGAACGGGCTCGCGTCGCTACGGACGGGGACGAACGGGCTCGCGTCGCTACGGACGGGGGAGAGGCGACCGCGTCGAGCGAGACGGCGATGGCGACCGTGTCCGTCCGAACGAAACGACGCCTCGAGCGGCTGCGCTACGATACGACGCTCCAGGCGGCGCTGTTCTGGTTGCCGCCGGCGCTGCTGATGGGATGGTTCGTCTACGGGGCGATCGGATGGAACGTCGTCATCTCGCTGACCGACTGGAGCGGGCTGGGCCAACCGGAGTACGGGGAGTGGACCCTGGAGATGTACCGCCAAATGCCCGAAGACGGCTCGTTCGTGACCGCGACGCGCAACACCGTGGCGCTGCTGATCGTCTTCACGGGGGGCGCGCTCGGTCTCGGCCTCGGGCTGGCAATCCTGGTCGACCAGGATATCCGGTTCGAGAACACGTTCCGAACCGTCTACCTGCTGCCGATGAGTCTCTCGTTCGTCGTGACGGCCATCTTCTGGGCCTGGATGTACAATCCCGAGACGGGGTTGATCAACGTCACGCTCGGGGCGCTGGGGCTGGACGCGCTCGCGATGAACTGGATGAGCGATCCCCGCACGAAGCTGGCCACGATCATCGTGGCGCTCACGTGGCAGTTCAGCGGATACTGCATGATCGTCTACCTCGCCGGATTGCGGGCGATCCCCGACGAACACTACGAGGCGGCGAAGGTCGACGGGGCGAGCACGCTACGGATGTACTGGCGGGTGATCGTCCCGCAGCTTCGCGCGGCGACGACCAGCGCGGCGGTCGTCCTGATGGTGTTCGGGCTCAAGGCGTTCGACTTCATCTTCGTCATGTACGGCGACACGCCCGGCCCGTCGGCGGACATCCTCGCGGTGATGATGTTCCGGGAAGCGTTCTCCCGCACTAACTGGGCCTACGGGTCCGCGATCGCGACGGTGCTGTTCGTGATGGCGCTCGCCATCATCGCGCCGTACGTCTGGATGCAGTACCGACGAGGTGAACTCTGATGAGCGGCGATCGTCGGGGTCGGTCGAGGAGTCACGATTCACGCACGCGGCGTGGCGCCGACGACCGGTCGGCCGACGTTCGGTCACTCGGCGGACGGCTCGCCGCGCCGGAGGTGCTCGATTCGGTCGGTCGCGGTCTCGTCGACCGGATCGGCTCGGCGGATCGACGGCGACTCTCCCTCTACCTCCTGTTGATCGTCCTGCTGGCGCTGTACCTCTCGCCGCTGTGGAGCGGGCTCACCACGGCGTTCAAGACCGCGGCCGAGTTCGCCACGACGACGCCCCTCACGCCGCCGGGTCCGGCCGGGTTCACCGCCGAACCCTGGTTCGAGGCCTGGGGTCGATTGCGATTCGCGATGATCAACAGCGTTTTGTTCGTCGTCCCTGCCACGATCCTCTCGGCGTTCCTGGGGAGCCTCGCGGCGTACGGGCTGACGAAGATCGACTGGCGGGGCCAGCTCGCGATCTTGCTGTTGTTCCTGGCCGGCGTGTTCATCCCGTACCAGTCGGTGCTCGTCCCGCTCCGTCAGTTCTGGTCCGCGGTCGACCTCGCCTCCCTGCTCGCGTTCTGGCCGACGCTCGCGGCGCGAGCGGATCTCATCGAGCTCGCGGTCACTCACACCGCCTACGGGATCCCGATCTGTACGATCCTCTTCCGGGGCTACTACCTGACGATCGACGACTCGATCGTCGAGGCGGCCAGGCTCGACGGAGCGAGCGCGGTCCGCGTCTACTGGCGCATCATCCTCCCGCTCTCGAAGCCGATGTTCGCCGTCACGCTCATTTACCAGTTCACGAACATCTGGAACGACCTGCTGTTCGCGCTCGTCCTGGTCACGACGAGCCGCAACTTCGTGGCCACCCAGTCGTTGAACGAGCTCCAGGGGGCCATGGTCGGCCAGTACAACCTGCAGATGGCCGGCGCCTTCCTCGTCGCCATGCCGACGCTCATCATCTACGTCGTCTTCGGCCGCCAGTTCGCCCGGGGACTCGCGGGCGAATCGGGAACATGACCACGACGCTCACCATACCCTCGTCGAACGGAATCGAACGGTGCCCCGCGGTGCCAGTCGGGCGAACGAACGACCGCCGCCGCGCCCGGAGGTGGCACCGCTGATGGCCTCGCTGAAACTCTCGAACGTCTCGAAGCGGTTCGCCGACGGGAACGACGAGATCGTCGCGGTGGACGACGTTTCGCTGCGGGTCGCCGACGGCGAGTTCCTCGTGCTGGTCGGCCCGTCCGGCTGCGGGAAGTCGACCACCCTCCGGATGATCGCCGGCCTCGAATCGACGACGGAGGGGACGATCTCGCTCGGCGGAGAACAGATCGACCAGCGGCCGCCCCAGCGCCGAAACCTCGCCATGGTGTTCCAGAACTACGCCCTGTACCCACACATGACCGTTCGCGGGAACATGCGCTTCGGGCTCGAGGAATCGACGGACCTCGGCGACGACGAGATCGAGCGCACGGTCGAGGAGACGGCCCGCATGCTCGAGATCGACGAGCTCCTCGATCGCCATCCGCGGGACCTTTCTGGCGGCCAACAACAGCGCGTCGCGCTGGGCCGCGCGATCGTCCGCGACCCGGCGGCGTTCCTGATGGACGAACCGCTCTCGAATCTCGACGCGAAGCTGCGCGCCGAGATGCGGACCGAACTGCAACGACTCCAGGACGAACTCGACGTGACGACCGTCTACGTCACCCACGACCAGACGGAGGCGATGACGATGGGCGACCGGATCGCGATCCTGAACGACGGCCGACTCCAGCAGGTCGCCCGTCCGCTGGAGTGCTACCATCAGCCGGCCAACCTGTTCGTCGCCGGCTTCATCGGCGAGCCCTCGATGAACTTCTTCGACGCGACGTGGGACGGAGATCGCCTTCGCGTCGGCGACCTGGCGTATCCGCTCTCGGCCGCGATCGGGGACGAAATCGGCGACCGAACCGACCTCGTCCTCGGGATCAGGCCCGAGGACGTGCTGGTGACCCGCGACGCAACCAGGGATGACTCCGGCGACCACGAGTTCGACCCGACCGGCCAGGACCCAGGCGACCACGAGTTCCACGCGACGGTCGACGTGGTCGAGCCCACGGGCGACCAGAACGTCGTCTATTTCTCGCTCGGCGACCGAACCGCCGTCGCGACGGTTCCGGGGCTCCAAGCGGTCGAAGAGGGCGAACCCGTCCGCGCCCGGTTCCCCGAGCCTGCCATCCACCTCTTCGACGCGGATACCGGCGTAGCCGTCCACAACCGGGCTCTCGAGACGGTCGACGACGCGGCGACGCGGCCCGCCGGGTAGCGTCGATCGGATCTCCGGTCCACCGGCCCCAACCACCCGTGTCCGGGGCCATTCGCCCGAGTCCCCCGACAGTCGTCGACGGTCTCACTCCTCGTACTCGTCGGGCGCGTAGGTCGATAGCTCCAGGGCGTGGATGTCCGTCGTCATGTGATCGCCGAGGGCGTCGTAGACGAGCTGGTGTTGCTGGACCAGCGGCAGGTCCTCGAACGCCGGCGACACGACGGTGGCCGCGAGGTGATCGTCGTCGTGTTCGTCGCGGGCCCGTCTCACGGTCGCGTCCGCATCCTCGATCCCGTTCTCGATGAGTCGCTCGACTTCCGCGGGTTCCATGCGCGTACGGTCGGCGGGTCGGGCCAAAAACGCCGCGGTACGGACCGGCGCCGGACCGCGCGGCGTCGACGATGGTTCCTCGGAGTTTCGCGGCAACCCTGCTGGCGGCATCCGTCACGGTGAAGCCCCCGGCGGCCGAGAGACCAGCGCACTTAAGCGGATTCGACGCTCCCTCGCGCACATGTCCCTCGCAGCCCAGACCCGGGAGGCGGTCGACGAGTATCCGTTTCTCGTCGACGCGATACGCGCGGGCGTCTGTAACTACACGGCCGCGGCGCGATTTCTCGACGTGAGCCACGAGATCGACGCCGTCGCGACCGCGCTCCGCCGGTACGGCGAGGACCTGCCCAGGTTCGAGACGGCCGAGCGCGACGTGCGCGTGACGATGCGAAGCGGAATGACCGAGGTGTCCGATCCGAAGGATGCCGTCGTCCTCGTCGGGGACGTCGGGCTCGGACCCGACGGTGGCGACCGAACCGCGATCCTGGTCGACGGCGCGATCGACGCCGACGGATTCGCCGCGACGCTCGAGCGACTCGAGATCGCGGACGTGGACGTGGAGGCGGGCGGATTCGGCGACGCCACTGCGGCGTTCGTCGTGGGCCGGCGGGACGGCGCGAACGCGCTCCGCGTCGTCGAACGGTCTTTCGACGCCGTTCCCGAGTGACCGCCGGGGATGGACTCCTCGGGTGTTCCTCGGCCCCGTCGATCGTCCTCGGTCGCCCACGCCGTCGCCGAATCGTCCCATCCAACGCTTTATTTGTCGTCCGCGGATACGTGCACGCGATGACCCTGCACGTGACGAACACGTTGACGGGCGAGAAGGAGCCGTTCGAGTCGGGAGAGCCCGACCGCGTGTCTCTGTACTACTGCGGCCTGACGGTCTCCGATCCGCCTCACCTCGGGCACGCCCGGTCGTGGGTCCACGTCGACGTCATGCACCGGTGGCTCGAGCACCTGGGCTACGACGTCCGACACGTCGAGAACTTCACCGACGTCAACGAGAAGATCGTCGCGCGCGTGGGCGAGGACGACCTCGGGGAGAGCGAGACCGAGGTCGCTCGCAGCTACGTCCGCCAAACGATCGCCGACATGCGCGCGCTCAACCTCCTCCGGGCCGAAGTCTACCCCCGCGTCTCCGAGCACGTCCCCGAGATCGTCTCCCTCATCGAGACGCTGATCGAGGAGGGATACGCCTACGAATCCGATGGATCCGTCTACTTCGACGTGACGACGTTCGACGACTACGGCAAGCTGTCGAACCAGTCGATCGAGGAGATCGAGTCCCAGGGCGATCCGGACGAGCGATCGGAGAAGCGCCATCCCGCCGACTTCGCCCTCTGGAAGGCCGGCGGCGTGACCCCGTCGGACATCGAGGAACACCGTCACGAGGACGCGGCGCCGCCGGAAGACGCCTGCGAAACCGCACTGACCTGGGACTCGCCGTGGGGGGAGGGGCGCCCGGGTTGGCACATCGAGTGCTCGGCGATGAGCCAGACGCACCTCGGCGAGACCATCGACCTGCACGTCGGCGGCCGGGACCTCGTCTTCCCGCACCACGAGAACGAGATTGCCCAGTCGGAGGCCGCGACGGGCGGCGAATTCGCCCGTTACTGGCTCCACTGCGAGCTCTTCCAGATGGACGAAGAGAAGATGTCCTCCAGCCTGGGTAACTTCGTCACCGTCGAGGAGGCCGTCGACCGCTGGGGATCGAACGTCGTCCGGACCTTCCTCACCGCCGGCTCGTACAACAGCGCGCAAGTCTACTCGGACGAGACCATCGGCGAGGCCGAAGAGCGCTGGGACCGACTCGCCCGCGCACACGAGGCGGCCGTCGACGCGTTGGACTCGCCCGAGGCGGCCACGAAAGTCGTCGACGACGACCTACGGGAGACGGTGGCTTCGGCCGTCGACGGGTTCGCCGATGCGATGAACGACGACTTCAACACCCGCGAGGCGCAGTCGGCGCTCCTGGAGATCGCCGGCGCGTGCAACCGTCACATCGACGGCCGCGAGGAGTTCGATTACCGCGGACTGAAGCGGGCGGTGGACGCCCTCGCGGAGTACGGCGCCATCCTCGGCCTCTCGTTCGACGACGAGACGACGGGGAACGTCGAGCTCGCCGGCGACGTCGTCGAGCTCGTCCTCGACGTTCGCGAACGCGAACGCGAGGCGGGAAACTACGACCGGGCCGACGCGCTCCGCGACGAATTACAGGCCCTCGGCGTCGAAGTCCAGGACAGCGACGACGGTCCGACCTACCGACTTCCCTGAGCGTTTCCACTCCCCTCGGCGCCGACGCTCGCATCGAACTGTCAGGTCACAGCCCGAGCGCCGTCGCCACCGAGATGCCGCTCGCGACGGCGCCGACCAGATAGCCGCCGATAGCGCCCCCGTTCAACAACGGCAATCCGGCGTGCGGGCGTCCCTGGAGCACCATGTACAGCAGGACGACCAGCCCGGTCGTCGTCCCGACGACGGCGCCGAGCGCGGGGAGGTTGAGCGCGATCAACGGGACCTCGATCGGCGGCGCGTCGAGGAACGTGACCGCGCTGGCCACCAGGATCGTCGGGATCACGGCGTCGCCGAGTCCGACGAACAGCGCGTCGCGTCCGGCCGCGACCGGCGGTCGGTCGTCGTCACCCTCGTACTCTCCCCGCTCGTCAGCGGTCCGCTCGTCGACGGTCCGCTCGTCAGCGGTCCGCTCGTCGGTGGGGCGCTGGTCCATATCCCGTCCTCCCTCGTCGACCGACGCCTGCCCGCCGTTGGGCGCGGGCTCGTTCGACCGTGCGTCGGCGAGTCCCGACTCGTTCCTGGTCGCCGTTCCGGCGGCGGCCCCTCCGTCGGTCCCGCCACCGCGGCTCTCCTCGAACGGATCCGCGGTTTCGAGGTAGGAGTACGAGAGGGTGGTCGGCACGACGAAGACGACGGGGATCTTCAGGTCCAGGGCGCCGTCGGCCAGCGAGAGCATGTGTTCGGTCTTGTAGACGCTGATCGCGTCGTAGACCGCCAGCACGAGCAAGAAGAGGATCGCCGGGAGGAGGCCGAAGCTGATGCCGAACAGCGCCGCGGCGCCCGCCCCCATGAGCACGCCGGCGCCGTCGATCACGTACCACTCCGGGTACGCCAGCAAGCCGGCACCCACCAGCAACGCCGCCGTCAGTGCGAGCACGTCGACCCCCTCGACCGTGACGACCGGCGGGAGGAGCTCGACGAAGACGAACCACGAGAGCATCACGCTGACCGCGACGATGAGCCCCTTGATGAGTCGGTCGGCGTCGTACTTGAACGCCGCGAGCATCACGGCCGTCGCGACCACGATCACCCCGAAGAACACGACGCTGTTCGTCGGATCCTGCGGGTCCTCGACGGCGGGTCCGCGAGATTCCTGTAGCGGTTCGACGAGCAAGAGGGCACCCAGCTGAACGCCGAGAAACAGCGCGACCACCCCGGCGGCCGCGGCCAGGACCCCGTACCGGTATCTCATTGGCCGGAGTTTGACCGCGGCTCCTATCTGTGTTGTGCTCTCGGGCCGCCGCGACCGAGTTCGCCTCCAGCAGCAAGCCGTCCGACGCTTCCAGCAGCAAACCGTCCGATCAGCGTTCGTACAGTCGCTCGCCGACCAGCCGCGGCGGGTGGACGTCCTCCGCGGGCGACACCGCGAAGAACGGGTTCTCGACGGGTCCGAAGACGTCGACGACGCGTCCGACCTCCGCGAGCGAGTCGTCGAGGACCATCGCGCCGATATCGACGTCGGCGCCGTCGGTCCGGCAGACGAGCAGTCCCTGTGCGGTCCCGACGACCGATCCGGCCCGGCGCATCACTCCCGGATCGCGACGACGTACGCCGCGACCGCCTGGACGAGGTCGTTCTTCGTCGAGTCCTCCGCACCGCGCACGACGACCCGGCCGCGTCGCTGCCACGGTTCCCGGGAGTACGCCTTCTCTCGCTCGACGGTCGCGTCGTAGCCGATCTGCTGGACGGCCTTCGCGATCTCCTCGACCGTCGGTTCCTCGACTGCGAGATCCTCGGGGACACGCCGGCCCTCACCCCTCGAACGGTCGGCGTCGAGGTAGGCGGGCCAGATAACGTTCTCGACCATGCCCGGAGTCGGGGCGCCGTCGAGTAAATCCTTTGCAAAATTCCTCGCGAGGCTGGATCGCGTGCACGCTCGCGCCGGCGGTCGATCGGTATCGATCCGCCGAATCGCGCGGCCGACGATTCCGTCGATCGATCTATCGATCGCGTCCGAACCAGCCGGCGAGCGCCAGCAGTGCGCCGACGGCGACGGGAACGCCGAAGCCGGTCAGCGAGTCGTCACCCTCGCCATCGTCGGTCTCCTCCGTCTCGCCGGCGTCCGCGTCGTCGTCCGCATCGTCCTCGTCGGCGGCCTCGTATTCCGCGTCGAGCGCTTCGATCTCGTCCGCGACCCCGTCGTACGCCTCGGGGTGGACCTCCTCCACGATCTCCTCGATCGCGTAGGTCACCAGCGGACCGGGCTGGCTGAAGAAGTTGGCGTTCACGACGATCTCGTTCCCTTCCTGACCGGCCGTCGTCTCTTCGAGGCTCTCGGGGA
Organism: Halovivax sp.; assembly: GCA_007119345.1. Classification (GTDB taxonomy): domain Archaea; phylum Halobacteriota; class Halobacteria; order Halobacteriales; family Natrialbaceae; genus Halovivax. The sequence continues at coordinate 14,461 of SKPV01000203.1, read as the reverse complement.
TCGGCGACTCGGGGAAGTCGTCGCCGTAGAGGAACCACTCGGGATCCATGTCGACGACGGTCTCCTCGCTGACGATGTCCCAACCCTCGATGCCGGCCTCGGCGCCGAGGTTCTCGACGCCGGCGATCGTCAGCAGTTCGTGCTGGAACGTTCCCTCGCCGGCGGTGAAGCCGTCACCCATCTCGTAGTAGGTCAACGGCGGCTCCTCGTCCGCGACGGCTTCTTCGAGGAGCGTCAATCGTTCGTCCATCCAGTCGGCCGTCGTCGCTGCACCGTCGCACTCGTCCGTGAGTTGCCCCATCGTGTGGAGGTTCTCGACGACGTCGTCGACGCTCTCCTCGAGCGGGAACTGATAGACCGTCAGGTCGAGGTCGCGCAGCTGGTCGATCAGTTCGGGATCGGCCGCGCTCGCCGCGACGACCACGTCGGGTTCGAGACCGACGACGGTCTCGGCGTCGACGGTGAACCCGTCGGCCTCCGTGACGTCCTCCTGGTCGTCGAGGTCGAGGTACTGGGTAGCCGGACCGTCCGGCGCGCCGACGACGCGGTCGTCAGCACCGATCTCGAACGCCTTCTGGGCGTCGCTCGGCATCACCGTGACCACCCGTTCCGGGGACTCCTCGATGGTGACGGTCTCACCCGTTCCGTCGGTCAGCTCGAGCGGATACTCGCATTCGTCCTGCACGCTTGCGTCGGCGGCGGCCGCTCCAGCCGGCGCCAGCAGTACGACGACGAGTGATACGGCGACGAGACACGCTATTGTTCGAATCATCGAGTAGGTCTGGGCCCCACTCCAACAAATATTTGACTAACCCAAGCGAGGTTGTCGACAATGGTGAGACGGGCCCGTGTCGTGACGTGGTCGGCCGGACTCGTCGTCGTTCTCGCGGGGGCGATCGTCGCGAGCGCGATGATCGGCTCGGTGCGTATCGGTCCCCGAACCGTCGTGATGGCGGTCTTGAACGCGACGTCGCTTCCGACGTCGGTCGGCGTCGGCTCGGCGGGACTGCCGCTGCTCGGCTGGACGGTTCCCGTACCGACGCTTCACTTTTCGACGGTGTTCGCCTACGACGTTCCGGCGGGACACCAGCAGATCGTCGCGGACATTCGACTCCCGCGAATCGCCCTCGCGGCGACCGTCGGTTTCGCGCTCGCCGCCGCGGGGACGGTCATGCAGGGATTCTTCAGGAATCCGCTCGCCGACCCGTCGATCATCGGCGTCTCGACCGGCGCCGCGGCCGGCGCGGTGCTCGCGATCGCGTTCCCGATGGTGGTCCCGTTCGGGAGCCTCCACCTCTCCGCGTTCGTCGGCGCGTTGGCCACGGCGTTTCTCGTCTACGCGATCGCAACGGAGGGCGGACGCACACCGGTCGCGACCCTCTTACTCGCGGGCATCGCGGTCCAGGCGTTTCTGGGGGCGATGATCTCCTACATGCTCGTCCACAGCGGTGAGAGCCTCCGCGAGGCCGTCCTGTGGATGATGGGCCACCTCGGGCGATCCGCCTGGGGCGACGTCCAGTTCGCGCTCCCGGTCGTGATCCTGGGAACGCTCGTTCTCGGCGCGTACACGCGAGAACTGAACGTGCTCCTCCTCGGCGAGGAGGACGCCCACCACCTGGGGGTCGAGGTCGAACGGACGAAGTTCCTCCTGCTGGCGGTCGCCAGCGTCGTGACCGCGGCCGGCGTCGCCGTCGCCGGCGTGATCGGCTTCGTCGGACTGGTAGTCCCGCACATGATGCGGTTGATCGTCGGCCCGGATCACCGGATCCTCCTCCCGACGAGCGCGCTCGCCGGCGCCTCGTTCCTCGTCATCACCGACACGATCGCGCGTTCGGGCGGACCGACGGACGTACCGGTCGGCATCGTCACCGCCGCGATCGGCGCGCCGTTTTTCCTCTACTTGCTGATGAAGCGGGAGGTGCACTCGCTATGATCGACGTCGAGGACGTCACGATCTCGTTCGGCGACGGCGAGGTCCTCGCTGACGTCTCGTTGACGATTCCGAAGGGACGATTCGTCGGACTCGTCGGCCCCAACGGGGCGGGGAAGACGACGCTCCTGCGAGCGATCAGCGGGGCGCTCGCGCCCGATCGCGGGAGCGTCCGCGTCGACGGCGTCGACGTCCACGACCTCGGGTCGCGAGAGAGCAGTCGACTCGTCTCGGTGGTCCCCCAGGACACGACCGTCTCCTTCTCCTTCGACGTCCGCCACCTCGTCGAGATGGGACGAACGCCGTACCGATCGCGATTCTCCCCGCCGAACGAGGTGGATCGGGAGATGACGGACGAGGCGCTGGAACGTACGGAGACGGCCCACCTGGCGGATCGGTCGATCGACGAGGTCAGCGGAGGCGAACGCCAACGGGTTATCCTCGCACGAGCGGTCTGTCAGAACACCCCCGTCATCCTGCTCGACGAGCCGACGGCCAGCCTGGACGTCAACCACCAGGTGGAGATGCTCGGACTCGTCTCCGAGCTGACCGCCGACGACAAGACCGCGGTGGCGGCGATCCACGACCTCGATCTTGCCGCGCGCTTTTGTGACGAACTCGCGGTGCTCGCCGGCGGGACGGTCGTCGATCGCGGACCGCCAGAGCGAGTGCTCGACGAGTCGACGATCGAGACGGCCTTCGACACCACAGCAGCGATATCGACCGATCCGATCACCGCAACCCCGAGGGTCACCGCGATTCCGACCACCGAATCCACGAACCCGTTTCCAAAACGCGTTCACGTCGTGGGTACGGGTGTACCGACCGCATCCGTGCTCGCCCGACTGACGGCCGCGGGGGCGAGGTGCTCGCTCGGGCCGATCCCGGTCGACGACGCGGCCGCTGTCGCGGCGACCCATCTCGACGTCGACGCGATCACCGTCGAGCCCTTCCAGTCGATCGCCACTCGCCACCGTGCAGCGCTCGCGGACCGACTCCGAAGCGCTTCCGTGACGGTTGTCGTCGAAGGATCGAGTCGCGGTGCGCTCGATCCGATCTGGACCGCGATAGCCGAGGGATCGACCGCGGTCGTCGTCGTCGATGGAACGACGTCGGATCGTCCGCCGTGTGCCGCGCTCGAACGACTCCGCGAAGGTTCCGTCGTGGCGGAACCAGAATCCGTACGGCGAGCCGTTGAAAACGCGTTCGCGTCGGAAACCGACCGACTGGACGTCGACCGGCCGGCCGACGATTAACCTTGATCGACGCGAAACTGCCCGGTCACGCCGACATGTAACCGACCCAATAGTGTCAACGGAGGTGAGTTTTTGAGAGAGGCGATCAATATAGCAGCATACGATTCATAAGATGAGCATCCAACAGCGAAATATTGTCTACTGTCCAATACTACGAGCGCGCACACGCAAATTTGCCCAGAAATGAGATAATCGGGGGTCCGGCGTGACGTTCGTCCCGTCGGTGACGCCTGCAGCGAATCGAGTACGATTGGCGAACCACGCGTCGATAACTACATCGAACAGTTCGGCCGCTTGGCCACGTACACGCACCGGTCAGAATCGGACGGTGGTGTAGAGTAAACCCCCTCAGGGCCGCCAACCGAGCGTTCAACGAATCACACGAAGAGACGAACGAGTCGGCGAGAGAGGGCGAGAACAAGATTCTGCGCAGTGATCACCTCGGTTGGCACACAACCACCTCGATAATACCGTACCCAAAGCGATCTTCACGAGCGCCCGCACCAGGGAATACACCGCCACTAACGCCCCTAACCAGCGAGGAGCTCTCCACGAACTCACCGCGGAGACGGTATCGACGACTCCCCGGTTTGCCGAATCGCCACGAGAGGCCGAGAGGACGATACGTCGGAAACGCCAGACGGTGCGTCACAAACGACGATTTGCCGGTGAAGCCATTAGCAACGCTAGTCCCGAACAGAGGGCCGGCCGACTCCGACTCGCGCTCGAACCGATTCTTCTGATGACGAGACGCTAGGACACGCTCTCGATCCCGAGTAGCCCATAAAAACGTGCACGAAGATCTTCGATCGATCACGCGGCCAGCCGAGATTCAGAAGGGCACACCTCCACTTGCGGGCGGTGATATCGTACCTTGCGCACAATCGCCATCGACGGCAGACTATCGTATTTCGTCGCCGGTACGGACCCGACGAAACCTATCGATCGATGCGACGACGAGCGTCGGATCGAATCGGGGGAGTCGTTCGATAACTGCCCGCGCTATCGAACGACGAACCGAGAGAGCGAACGATCACACGAACGCTCGTCCGATAGCACACGTCGATCGACTCGTGCAACGTGTATCGATCGACGTGTCGAATTCGATCGAACCGGATCCGACCGACCCGCGCCGACTTCTCGTGATTCCGGCCGATCGATCGAACCACCCGTTGTCAGCGGTACCGAGTCGAATGGTACTCTCCCGCGAACGAAACGTATGGTTCCATCGTCGCGTTCATCGAGAGAGATCGGTTTGGGACCACAGACCCCAGGGGTTGAGCCTCGAAAACCACCACCATTTAATCCATCGTATAATGACTCGATGAGAAATCTCGAGGCGGAATGGATTTTTATTTGTATTGGTGGGGTTGAATTGACCCATAACGGGGCCCATTACTCCAAATATATTAATGAGATCGGCGAAAAAGCAGTTCTAAAATTCCAAATAAATACCCTTATTTGGGTAAATGGGAAAGATTGATGAGGGATCAGTGTGAGTGACCGTCCATGAGCGATGAAGATCGGGTCGCCGTGAAGACGTACGTACCGCGCTACCAGAAAGCGAGGTGGCGAACGCACGCGGACGAACTCGACATGAGCCAGAGCGAGTTCGTACGGACGATGGTACAGGCGGGACGGTCCAAAATCGCCGTATCGACAAACTCGTCGACGCCCAGCTCCTCCGGAGTGAGGCCCGGTTTCGAAGATCGATCGGACCGAGAGGCGTCCGATAGAGGATCGAACGACTTCGAATCGCGGATTCGCGACGTACTCGAGTCCACCGATGCGATGGACTGGGACCAGCTCGTCGACGCGTTGGTCGACGACGTCGAAGCGGAACTCGATGCAGCGCTCGAGCGTCTCCAAGCGGACAACGAGATCAGGTACAGCGGGAGAAACGGCGGCTACGTGCTCACGAACGATGAGTAAGACGACGGACGATCCGATCGGATACTTTCTGGAAGACGTCACCCACCACGGGAGAAACGTCAGAACCCACGAGGCGTACCGACGCGTGCTGCGCTCGTACGAGACGTTCCTCGTCGATCGGTTCGAGAAGACGCCGACCGACGCGACCTACCGGGATTGCATGGCTTGGACGCACGAATTGCGCAATAGACACGCCGAGAGCACGGTCGCCACCTACGCATCCTACCTCAACCGATTTTACTCGTACCTCGAACGCGTGGGCCGTCACGACCAGAATCCGATGGCGCTCGTCCTGGAAGAGATGGACGAATCGATCGAGACGAATCCGTCACGACGAGACGTCTCGGTCGCGGAAATGAGCGAGTTCGTCGAACGAATCGATCACCCACTCCATCGAGCGATCGTTCTCACGCTATTGAAGACCGGTATTCGATCGGGAGAGCTCTGCAACCTCGATCTCCGAGATCTCAACATCGACTGTGAAGGTCGCTGGTGGAAACCCCGCGCACAGATCGCCGGGCGCCCGAACGCGATGTACGTCCCCGCCGAACACACGTACGAGGAGCGAAGCGGCGGGGAGCTTCGTACGGCTTCGAACAAGCGGAAGAGAGACACCGTGATCCCGATCGACGAGGAGCTCGAGGCCGAGTTTCGACGGTGGTTCGCCATCCGACCGGATACGACGTCGCCGGCCGACCCCGTGTTCGTCGGCACCGTCGAGCGATGGGGCGAACGTATCACTCCCGACATCGTCCACCACGTGGTCGAAGGATACGCCCGGGACGTCGGGTGGTATCGAACGGGCGGCGGATCGAGCGAAAACGTCACCCCACACTACTTCAGACACTTCTTCACGACGCACTTGCGAGATCGGACGGGTGACAGAGGGATCGTGAAGTATCTCCGTGGGGACGTCGCCGACGACATCATTGACACGTACACCCACGAGTGGGGTGACCGGGTCCGGGAAACGTACCTCGACAACATCTACACCCTGGTCGGTCGGTGAATTTCACCGCCGGACGGAGAAAAGAGTCCGATCCGCACCTAATCGTTCCGTGCACACTCGAGTAGCCAAAGCCCGAAGATCGATCCCGACTTCGAACTGTGGACGATTGCAGGACGGAGAACCTCCACCGAGACTGTACCGGGGAGATATTGGTATTCAGTAATCGCCAGACGATCTTCGAACGAGTCGAGGGATACCATCCCTGAACGGAATCGATTGACGCAGGTGGATCAGAGCGATGTCACCGGCTATCTCGATGGAACCCATGTAGATACCACAGTTCACCGGATGGAGACCACGTGATTCGCTGCTGTTGATCGATGTGGGGAAACGGTTCACGCAGACTCATCCGATCACGACATCAAACGAACCGATAACGGAGATCCATCGCCCGGTATCGTACGATAATTGGCTGCCGAGGAACCGTTCGACCGAATCGTTGGACTCGAACGCCGGCGACCCCACCAGTGCTATCCGATCTACGTTAACTGTGGTCAACGACGAACCGGTTATCCCACAATAGACGAGCGATCACTAGGCCATAACGAATTGGCGACGTCTCCCGATCGGGAATGATTCGACGACGCATCATCGAGAGAAGTCAGATCCTCCTCTCGTGAGCTACCCCGGAGCAGACCGGTATGGCGCATCGGTGGATCGCCATGCACAGCCGACGGATGATCCAAATTTTGGAAACCGTACCGATTTTCAAGCCCACGAATCGTCGAGGGCCAGATTCATCCGAGGCTACCGGCAGCGAGCGATTGTACTGGTCTCGAAACCTCTTCTCGGGTCCCGACGACGACAGACCGACCGGCGGATCGGTCCGGAACGCACGGCTCTACACGCCCATACTGGGCCGAATCTATGTAAATACTGCTCGGCAACCATATATTATCACATATCCGAGCGGTATCGACTGAGACGTTTAAACTCCATAGTGCTATATCAATAGAGCGCAGGATCTGGCGAATCGCGTCGTCAGTGGTTTGATATTTAGAAGGGGACTCGGAACGGACCGGTCGGATTCGATGCGAACCGGAAGGGACCGAGGATCCAAATCCAAGCATCAAACGAATGCAACACGAGCCGGAGACGAACAATTCCGCACTACGTCGGTCGCGGATTCCCACCGGAGCGACCTGCAGATACCCGCAATGATAACGGTACGTTCCCCGCCGATTCGTCGGGGCAGAGGGATGGAATTGGGTGTGCCGATACGGATCTGGCTTGCCCGGAGGGAGGATGATTGTTCACGTGAGAGATGATTGTTCACGAAAGGCTCGACGGGGGATCGATACGGTCGGAGTGGGGTGGACCGCAAGGAATACCCCCTAGGTAAATCGCCTGTAGACAGGCAAGTCGTTGGTGGTGACGCGAGCGACCCCTTCCCTACGAGGCCCGGAGTAGGCTCCACGCCCGCACAGCTAACCGCGAACCGAAACTCGGCGATACGCCCCCATCGGCCGTACTATTCACCATCCGCTACGCGAACGGACGTCGCCTGAGACGGTCAGAACTCGATGACACTGGGGCGGATCGCGCGTCCCGGTACCGAACTCGATCGCCCAGGAGCTAACCGGGACTGGCGGTACCGAAATCGAGAATTCCGACGCGAGCTGCCAGGTACGATATCGGTTACGGAGAGCGCCGATTCTCCAGATTCCCGAAGACGACGGGGGCTTCCAGTCGAAGCTCACAACGGACGTGATCCGTCGACAGCGCCCACCATTCCCAGCAATTTGGGATGGTGAGGAATAGGGTAGAGCCGACCGGAGAGTCGGTGATTCGAAATAGACGGGTCAGTCGTCCGTGAACATCGACCCGAGCTGAGCGCGCCACTCGACGAGATCGGTGACGTCCGCTCTCACCTCCTCGAGTTCGGACGAAAGGTCGTCCACGTCGTCCGTGACGGCCTCCACGTCCGAGGCCACGATCTCGACATTCGCACTAACGGATTCGACGTCACCCTCCATCGATTCGACCGTCGAACCCAACTCGTCGAGTTCCTCGTCGACCGAGTCGACGCGATCATCGACGTCCCCGACGACATCGTCGAACTCGGCCACATCGCCCGCGATCGATTCGAGCTCCTCGTGGAACTCGGCCACATCATCCGCGATCGATTCGAGATCGTCGTCGAACCCGGCCACCTCGCTCGCGATCGACTCGAGATCCTCGTCGAACTCGGCCACGTCGTCGGCGACATCGTCCACGGATTCTGCCAGCCCGTCGACGTCGGAACCGACCTCGTACACTCGGTTATCGACCCTCTCCATCTGTTCGTCGAGATCGGTTACTCGGACGTCGACATCCTCCACCCTGTGGTCGACATCGACCAGATGATCGTCGAGGTCGTCCATCCGATCGTTCACAGCTTCCATCCGATCGTCGACCCCGGTTGCGGTCTCCTCGGTAGTTTCGAGACGATCGGAGAGCTCGGAGAGTTCCGCCCGCATCGAGCGAACGTCCACCGTGAACTCCTCGATCAGCTGGGCCCCAGTTCCGTGTTCGTCGAGGAATTCCTCGAGCGCACCGGAATAGGCGGCGACCTCTTCGACCCGCGACTGGAGGTGATCGAGACGAGCCTGTTTCATGCCGGACGGTTCTGCGCCTAATTCGGACCGCAGGACGTCGAGGTCGGATTCGTCGACCGTCCCGCCGCGGATCTCTGACGCGAGAGTCGTTGCGATCGAATCGGACGATGCTTCGTCCCTCACCGTGGACGGTGACGTCCGGTCCGGGGCGCTCGATGGTCCGTCGCGACCGGCGGTCGGCGATGCGGTCGACGATTCGTCCGCGACGGAATTCGTCGAACGGGATTCATCGAGACCATCCGACGCAGTCGAGTCGTCGATTTCCGAGACGCGCTCGGCCGCGGAGTCGATGTCGAGTTCTATGGTCGGACCGTCGTCGTCCGAATCGGTGTCGGTCCGTTCGGTCCCGTCCTCGACGTCGTCATCGAATTCCAGATCGAGCGTCGGAGGCGCCTCGTCCGATTCCGAATCGCCGCCGGTATCCGCTTCGTCGACCGTATCAGAATCGGCAGCCTCGTCTGTACCGTCGACCGGCGAGTCGTCGCCGTCGGTGTCATCCGAATTGAGGCCAGGGATCCCCTCGGAACTACCCGAAAGCATGTCCTTTACGATCTGGTTTCGGTCCCCCGAAACGATTTCGTCGAGCCGTCCCTCGCCGTCCCCGTCTTCGCTGGACGGCGAGGCAGACGCCGCGTTCCCAGAACGGACGTCGACGATGGTCGGTTCGGTCAGGAATTGTTCACCTTCGGACTCGTCGTCGAGACGAACGCCGTAGACGGTGATCAACGACTCGTCGGGCTCGACGGTACCCGTAAATTCGACGCGGTGGTCCTGGTAGGCCGTCCACTGATCGCTGTGGTACTCGGGATGGAACCCGACACCGTCCATAGGAAACGACTCGGGGATGTCCTCAGAGAGCCGGACGGTCACCGGTTCGTCGTGCGTCGATTCGATTTCGAACCGAATCGCCGGAACGGGAAACTCGTCAGGACTGAACCGTTTCGTTACCGAAACACCCTCGTCATCGACAGTCACGACGTCGTCGGTCTCCGCTGAAGAACTCATTGGAGTGCGGTTATCTGACCATTACCATAAAGGAAACGGGCGAATCCCGACCGACGGACTCACAGCTCGACGCGGTCGCCGATTTCGACGATATCGAGGCGCTGGGGGTACTCGAAACTACGCGCGTGATGGTATAGCGCGGTCGGATCGGCCGTCAGTCCCCGCCACATATCCCAGTGACTCGGGAGCAACCGGTCGATCCGGAGGTCGCTCGCCGCCTCGACGAGTTGGTTCTCGTTATTGTACCACCGCGTCCGTGACGGTTCACCGGATTCTTTGTCCGGAATCCGGCCCTCGGAACCGAAAGCCAGAACCCCCAGGTCGATGTCGTACGTCCGACCTACGCGTTCGAACTCGTCCGACGGTTTCGTGTCGCCGCCGTGAAAGAAGGTGCCCGCGGAGTGTTCGATGACGAAACTGACGGGATGGGTAGCGTCGGGGTCGTGAGCGGGCTCGACGGCGACGGAGAACTCGCCGACTTCGAACCGATCTCCCTCGGCGACCTCGTGAAACCGAGATCGGTCGATGTCCCAGCGGTCGGTCCAGGATTCCTCGTCGAGTGCCACGGCCAGGCTATCGTCGGGGGCGTAAAAGTCCGCACCGGTCTCCGCCAGGATGGGGGCCTGGCTCGGCCCGTGGACGTGGTCGGTGTGTTCGTGGGTCGCGAGTACGGCGTCGACTTCTCCGAAATCCTCGGGGTCGAACGGTACCGGAATCATTCGCACCGTCCGCGGCGGATCACCGATTCCGACGTACGGGTCGATACAGATCGTCGTCCCGGAAGCGCCCTTGAGCACGAACCCGTTGCAGCCGAGGTACCAGACGGCGACCCCCTCCGGGTCGGCGTCCTCGATCGCGCGCACGAGCCAGTCTCCCCAGTCGCTCGTCGTCATGGGGGGAACTGCGCGGATCGCGTGGGTAAGTGTTGCGTCTCACGATGGGTTCCCGAGATTGCGTCTCACGATGGGTTCCCGAGATTGCGTCTCACGATGGGATCCCGAGAGAGCTGGCGGCGGAGTTCCGATAGGGGAGATAGTGGTCGAAGACCGGTAGCCGACGAGAAAATAGCAACATCGAGGTACCACGAATTGGCGTGGCGTCGACGGGATCGAAGGGGATCGCCGGATCGTGCGGCGAGCGATCAGCCGATCACCGAGACGGCTCGCGGTCCTGCAGCCCCGCCCGATCGGCGGGTGACGTCGACGGGACCGACGTACTCGATGCGGTCGTCCGGTCGCCGATCGATCAACCCGACGGATTCGAGGGCCGGTAGGTGCTCGTGAACGAGGGAAACGTGGATGCGGTCGACGAGATCCGCGTAACTGGTAGCCGGATCGTCGATCACTTCGGTGGCGGCCACCGCCCTGGCGACGTTCGACGCGGATACTGGTGCCCCGCGTTCGGCGAGCACCAGGCAGATCCGGCGGCGCCGCGGTTCGGCAAGCGCCCCGATCTGTGCAGCCAGTCGCTCCGCCCTCGCGCCGTCATCGGCCAGTAGATCACGGACGACCGGATCCTCGAGCGCCGAGAGACCGGTCAAGGCGACGGAGTCGTCCTCCGGAACGATCAGCCCGGCGTCCTCGAGCCTCGGCAGGACGTCGTGGTGCAACGCGATCGCAGCTCGATCGGATCCCGACGAATCCATCGATTCGGAGAGGGTAGACTCGAGCGAGGATACCGGTGCCGACCTATCTGCTTCACGGAGCAATCGCGAGAGGACGACCCGGATCCGTTCGTCCGCCATCGTGCGTAAGACGTCGTTACGGTGTGAACCCGATCCCCGTCCGGGCTGGTAGCGTGTCATCACCATCCCGTCCGCACCGTTTCCGGTAAAGAACTTCCCCAAAGGATTTTGGAGAATATTCGGTAATGTCTGAATATCCATTCGAATTTTCTCTATACAATGAATGATTGTAGCAGTAAATGGCGGAAGAGCCATCAAACCTAAACTGAGTATTACCGCGTCAGCGATCGGAACCGGTCGGTGTATGCGAATCTCGTTGGGACGGGTCGGCGTCACCACGTTCCGTGGAACGTGTCGAAGCCGATCTCCGAGAGCGGCTTGTTACCGACCGCAGCGTCGTACTCTCCTGGTGTCAACATCGGTTTGTGGAATCGCGGTCCGTCGTCCGTCGTGATCCGGGGACAACCGGTGTTCACGAACGCATCCACGTCGAAGTTCCTGAGTCGGTCCGGCGTGACCTCGTCCATCGTGAGCAGATACGCGTCGTCGTTGTCGTCGAGGATACGCTGTGCCTCCTCCCAACGGCCCTGGCCGATTTTCGTACAAAAGATGACGCCCCAGGACTCGGCGTCCATCGCACGATGGACAGCGCCGAAGCGTTGTTTCATAAACTGCTCGGTGTCGGCGACGGTGACGACGTTGTTGACGGGATCGGCGATCACGACGCGCTTCTCGGGGTGCTCCATGGCGAGACCGAGCGGATGAAACTTCCCGCCCCCGACGTACAGCACCTGATCGGCGTTCACGTCCGCGCTCGCGTAATTGCACCCGAGAACCTGTCCTTCGTGGGTCAATCGGTCGTCACCGCGTCGAGTACGTACCGTGTAACCCCGATCCTCGAGGAACTCGCGCATCTCGTCGAAACGATTCATGTGTTGGGCCGTGGTCACCAGGCCGATTTCGGGCGCGACGCCGGGATCGTCGAGGGTGTCCAGAGCCTCCGCCATGATGGGGGTTACCTCGACGTTCGAGAAGAGAGGGACGTAGATGATCTTTTCCGACTCCTTCATCGGCGAGTGACCGAAGTGGACGAAGACGTCGGTCCGCTTCATCAGGTACGTATCGAGGTCGCACGCACCGTAACACGGCTGTCCCGAGATCAGCACGGTCACGTCGTCGACCAGTTCGCGGATGTCGTCGGCGACGCTCGGGGCGCGCCGCTTCAATCCTTCCGGAAACTGGAGTCCGACGGTGTCTGCGTCCCGCTCGTCGATCGCCTCCGCGATGCGATCGAGTTCGTAGTCCCACTCCCGGTCGTGCTTGAGACGCAAGCCGGTGTTTCGCAGGTCTCCCCGGCTGTACTCCGAGTGATCGCTCATCGTCATCGATAGCGACCACGCACGTAAAACGTCGGCGTTTCACGGATCGCCGCCTCCGGACTGGCGGCGGTCTCGTCCGGACGCGACGACGCCCGCCTCGGGCGGGACGGTGACTTCCTGGATTCGCGATCGACCCGCAAAATCCGGAGAGCCGAACGCCGCCTCGTAATCCCTCGGTTCCAACCGTTCGACGACGGCGTCGAGCTCCGAACGGATCGTCTCGATTCGAGCCCCGGGCGCGGCGTCCGACGATTTTTCGACGGCGGTCGGCGGGCGATCGACGACGGATTTCGATCCGGCCCCCGTTATCATCGCGGCGTATTCCGCGAGAAGTTCGTCGTAGGCGGCCCGGAGTCGAAGCCGTTCGATTCGATCACCGAGCGCGTCCAGATCCGAGAGTTCGCGTACCCGTTCGGTTCGAACGGATCTGATCACGGACCCATCCGATTCGACTTCGGAAACCGCCACCAGTAGCCCCTCGGGTTCGCTACCGTCGCACTCGCTGGAGGGGGCTGCCGAGTCGAACCGCGTAACCGATTGCGACCAGCACACGACCGTCGAATCCGCCAGCGCCTCCTCCAATCGTTCGCGCTCGTCGACGGCCGCCGCGTCGTACCGGGATTGGAGTCGAGCCCGAACGCTGTCGAACCGATCCGACTCACAGACCACGAGTACCGGAATCTCCCTGGAATCCATGTCGAACTCGGTGCGCGTTCGGACGACGAACGAACACCGTGAAGTGATCCGTCTCGGTTGACAATCATATAGCTTGTGGTTGTGGCCATTGGTGCGGAGCGAGGCCGTTCAGGGCCGAACCGGTCGGTTGGTAGCGGCATCTCCGTCGGATCCCGACGGCGCGACGAGTTCCACCGGATGGCGAACGTCGACGCTCGCGACGTGTTCGAGTTGGTCCCGACACGAGACGCCACCGGCCGCGACGACGTCGGCATCGGTTTCCTCGACGTCGTCCCGGAACGACCGCCCGACGGATACGCTCAATTCGTAATACGCGCGTTTGTACCCGAAACTTCCCGCCATCCCGCAGCACTCGACGGTCGTCGGTCGCACGTCGTATCCGAGCCGATCGAGCACCTCGATCGTCGGGCCGTCGACGCCGACGGTTCGTCCCTGGCAGTGGGGGTGGTAGGCGACCCGTCGACCGTCGCCTCGGGTGAGGGCGTCCGGAATCCCGTCGGATCGGATCCGATCGGCGATGAGATCGAACGGACTCGCGGTCGCCCGACCCAACCGCCTCGCGGCGGATCCGGGGAGCAAGCGATCGTACTCGCGCTCGAAAACCGCCAGATCGGACGGTTCGATCACGACGATCGATCGCCCCGCCTCGACGTGTTCGGCGAGACCCTCGTGAACCCGATTCGCGCACGCGCTTGCGCTCGCGATCATCCCCTGTGAGAGCGGGGCCCGACCGCTCTCGCCGATCCTCGGAACTCTGACCGCGACACCGAGCGCTTCGAGCGTCCGGACGGTCGCCATCCCGCGTTCCGGAGCCACGTAGTTCGTGTACGTATCCGGATAGACGACCGCCTCGGTCGAGCTCGGTTGCTGATCGCGAGCGCTCGCTCGTTCCTCCGAAGCGCCGGAGCCGCCTCCGTCCTCTCTTGCGCTCTGCGCTCGCCTTTCGGAGGTGGCGCGGCCACCCGTCGACTCG
>SKPV01000094.1 GCA_007119345.1 Halovivax sp. | reverse complement strand
GTAATCGAGCGCTTCGGTCTCGAGATCGATAGACACGGTGTGCGTTTCGCCTGTTTCCAATGTGACGTCCGCTTCGTGGACGACGTCACCGTCGAGCGTGACCTCGACGGTCTGCGTGTCGAGTTCGTCGCCGGTGTTCTCGACAGTCGCCGAGATGCTGGCACTATCGCCCGGTTCGTCGATGGATATCGAGGGCGTCAGCTGGGTGACGTCGAAGCGCGCGGGCGCGGGGTCGTCGGAAGCGTGTTCGACGGTGACAGTTCCTGCCTGGACGTCGCTGACGCGAACCTCGTACTCGCCAGCCTCCTCGAACGTGTGGACGAACGAGAGTTCGGTCGTCTCGCCGGCGCTGACGGACGCGGTCGCCGAGTCAACCTGGGCGTCGTCGACGTCCAGCGTGACCTCGTAGTCGCCGTCCGCATCGCCGGTGTTTTCGAGCGTGACGGTGACCGTCACGTCCTCGCCGGCCACAGTCGTCGTCTCGTCGACTGAGACGTCCACTACCGAGATGTCCGGGACCGGACTGGGCGAGGGAGGTGGCGACGGGGTCGACGCCTCGTTCACCGTTACAGTTCCGGCAGCGAACCCGTCGACGGACACCTCGTACTCCCCAGCGTCTTCGAACGTGTGCGTGAATTCGACCACCTCGGTTTCACCCGGCTCCACCTCGACGGTTTCGGTGTCCTCGACCGTCCCGTCGACCTCGAGGCCGGCGGTGTATTCGCCCGGTGCGTCGCCCGTGTTCGCGATCTCGGCAGTGACGGTTACGGCCGAGCCTTCGTCGATATCGTCGTCGCTCAGCGACACGCCCGTTACCGAGAGATTCGGTTGTGGATCACTGACAGTGACGGTTCCCGCAGTCACGTCGTCGACCGTCAGTTCGTATTCACCGATATCGTAGAACTGGTGTTCGAAGGTGACCGTCTCAGTCTCGCCAGGATCGACGGTAACCGTCTGAGTATCGGTTAGCGTGCCATCAACGATAAGTTCGGCCGTATGCTCGCCGGCCGCGTCACCGACATTTTCGACCGTCGCCGTGACGGCCACCGTCTCGTTTACCGTGACGTCGGTGACGTTGAGGGACGCGTCGACGACGGTGGTGTTCGGCTCCGCTTCCTCGGCTTCCTCGACAAGCACCGTCTCGGTCGTTTGAGCCGTCTCACCCGCCTCGTCCTCGACCTCGAGTGTTACTTCGTACTCGTCGGCCTCGTCGAATGTCCAGTTCGTCTCCGGGCCGGCGGTCGTGTTGTCGAACTCGCCATCGCTGGTAAAGTCCCAGCGATACTCGACGATGTCACCGTTGGACGACGAGCTGTCGCCGGCATCGAAGGTGATCGAGTCTCCCGTTTCTGGCTGGGATGGCTCAAACGTGAAGGAAGCCGATGGGACAGAGACTCCCTCACCGAACAAGCCGGCGATGGAGAAATTCTCGAGGGTTGCACTGACGATCTGCTCACCGGTGTCCACGTTCGAGTCCGCCAGTTCGTTCCAGTCGCTTTCGTACACCCACATCGAGAGTGTGGATTCGTCGACCGCCGTGACGTCACTGTCCTCGTATCCCATCGAAACATTGAGGAAACTATCGTCGGATATCGATTCAGCCTCCAAGTACCGGTCGATCGCAATTTGACCGTCGGGTTCATCACTCGGTGCCGTCGTGTTGCCAAGTGAGACATCGGTCGCATCGTGGATCGAGAGGGTCGTGTTGGCGGCCGTCGAGTCACCAATGTCTATCTTCTGGGCAGTTACGTCGGGGTCACCGTCGACGCGAAGTGCGTGTGCGCCGTTCTCCTGCGCTATAACGTCCGTGAGGATGCTCTCGCTGGGATCGTCGACGTGAATTCCGTACGCATCGTTGTCGATCACACGAGTGTTCAGTACCTCGACTGCTGTTGCACCGATCGCCAGTCCCGAACCGGCGCTTCG
Organism: Halovivax sp.; assembly: GCA_007119345.1. Lineage (GTDB taxonomy): Archaea > Halobacteriota > Halobacteria > Halobacteriales > Natrialbaceae > Halovivax. The sequence goes on along the minus strand of SKPV01000094.1, from coordinate 31,333 downwards.
ACGAACCGTCGCGTTCGCCACCGTGATGTCACTGACGTCGCCGGCTTCGATCGCGATCCCGTTGCTTCGGGAATCCCGTACCATCACGGTATCCAGGGTGACATTCGACGTTGGATCGGAAAAACGCTCACTCACTCGAACCGCACCACCCCAGTCTTCGTCGTCGGTTCCGATGACGGTGACGTCGTTTACCACACCATTGTTGGCGCCAACGAGCTCGACGCCCGGTGCATCTCCGCCTTCGGCTCGAACGGACTCGATGGTGAACCCGTCGACATTTCGGGTCCTGATGTTGAAGCGGTTGTCCTGGGCGTCGACGTTGCGGACGGTGACATCGTTCGCCTGTTCGACGTACACGCCGCTACCCCATCCTTCGACCGTCAGGTTTGTTACGGTCACGTTGGCGACCCCATCGACGTGTACGCCGTAGTCGTCCGAGCTATCGGCATGAGTTATTGTATGTCCCTGGCCATCCAGGACTACATCGTCAGCCGTGATTTCGATACACGTCTCGTCTCTCGAAATGTTGTTCTGTAGTTCATAGACACCTGAAACGTCGATTTTCGCATATACGTCACAGGATTTGATCGCCACGGTATCTTCGAACTCCTCGTGCAAGAGACCCGGGTACTCATCGGGAGCTGTCCGTACGTCCCACACTGCGTCAAAATCCAACCCGCTCATATTGGTGACGGCGTTCTCGCCGATCATCTCGTCAGCGGGTGGGGCGTCCGTTGTCGAACCAAACCCGACACCGCCGTCGGACGAGTCTTGTCCCGTTGCTGGCACGTCCCAGTAGGAGTCAGTCACCTCACCCGTCCCGTAATCGCCCCCGACGAGTCCGCCAACGTCTTCTGAACCAGAGACCGCCCCGACAGCGAAGGAACCAGTAATATCACCGGTGGTTTGCCCGACGAGGCCGCCGACACGGTCGGTCGCGGACACATCGCCTGTTGCGTACGATTGATCGATCAGACCACCACCGTGATTACCCACGAGGCCGCCGACGGGCCCGCCATCTTCGGTCGCGTTCACCGCACCAGATGCGTAGGATCGTTCTACATTAGTATAGTCGTCGTTGGTCTCACCAACCAGCCCACCAGCCATGTTGGAGTGGGTAGTTACGTTCCCGGTTGCGTAGGAATCGGCAATATCCGCTCGGTTATTTGCCGTTCCGACGAGTCCACCGGCCTGACTGGACCCCGCCGAAACGTCACCCGAGGCGTGCGAGAATTTGATATCGCCGAAGTCCGTATGCCAACCGACGAGCCCACCGACTCGTTGACGCTGACTCGAAACGGTTCCATCCGCGGAAGAGTGGGCGATCCGTCCATCGTTGGCGCCAACGAGGCCGCCCACGTGATTCCATTCGCTGGAGACTGTGACCGAAGCGTGACTGTCGTTGATTGTCCCCTTCTCGTTCGACCCGAGCAGTCCGCCAACCCGGCTGGAATCGCCCGAGACGTTCCCCGTTACCGTAACACCGTGGACGGTCCCACCCTCGGATCGACCGGCGAGACCGCCGACGTTCTCGTTGCCACTGATATCGACATCAGTGATCGTGACGTCCGTGACCACACTGTCATCGCCGATGACGCCGAACAGGCCGACGTAGTCAGCGTTCTCGTCTATCGCCAGCCCCGAAATCGAGTGACCGTTCCCATCGAGACTTCCGGTGAATGCCGAATCCGGATCGGACCCGACCGGATCGAAGGATTCGGCTGCGGTTACGTCCTCGACGAGCATGTAGTGAGCCGAGAGATCGTCTTCCATTGCCTGTAACTCCGACGCGTTCGAGATTTCGTACGGATCGTCTTCGGTACCGTCTCCTGGCATCGGCGGCTCCGTATCGGACGCAGCCTCGACGAGACCGACCCCTGCGATAGCGATGACCGCGAGAGACAGTATCACGAGAACGGCGAGTACGCACCAACTCCCGATTCGGACGGAACCAGGTACCGGACACCGTACGCGAGCGTCGGTAGTACGTTCCTCGTTCGAACGGTGACTGCCCCGACCGTTTCCAAGTACGTTATCGAGACATTGCTGGCTTCCAGACATTTACACGCGGTTTCGACGCAACGGGCATCATCTCACGGACTGAGACCGCAGCTCACAACCTGAGAGATGCGCGCTGCGGCCCACTAATCCGGCGATTTTCGGACTCTACGGTCTCGGACAGCTGTAACTGTTGGCATGCAGAAACTATTAGGAACGCGGCTAACTCGCCGATCGGATCCGGGTGAACTCGAAGGGAACCACCGAGAGAAAGAGCCCGCGAATGCGAATCGCGACGCTCCCACGCCGGTACAATCGACTGACTTCGTACAATTGTCCGTTGGGCCGGTCCCGATAGGTTGTTCAATCCACCAGGTGCGGATCGAGGTAGCCCCGAGTATACGCCACGCCGACACCGGCTGCCGCGACTGCGACCAGGCCGACTGCGATCAGGAGCCAGGGCGTCCCGCTTTCCTCATCCGTGTCCGATTCGGGATCGGGCGTCGGTTCGCTGTCATCGGTGTCGTCGTCGTCCGTTCCGGGATCTGTTTCGCCGGTGGCGTCGTCCGGATCGGCCACCGTCATGCTACCCACCGACTCGTCGCCGAGCGAAATCGCGACCGTTCCCGGTTCGTCGAGCGTGGCGGTGAGCGAGACGCGTTCGGAGCCCCCACCGACCAGGTAGACCGTCTCCTCGGCCATCACCTCGCCGTCGACGGCGAGCGAGACGGTGTGTCCGCCCGTCTCCTCGCCGACGTTCGTCACCGTGACGCTCACCGTCACCGAGTCGCCCGGCTCGACCGACGTGGGGTCGATCTCGACGTCGGAAAGCTCGAACGTGGCCGGTTCGTCGTCCGGCGGCGGTGGCGGAAGGCCGGGGAAACCGCCACCGGAAGACGCCGTCGACAGCGACAGGCGATGGTCGCCGGCCGGAAGCTCCACCGAGAGCGTGCCGTTCGAACCGGCGTCGATCTCTTCGTCGACGGCGTCCGAATCGAGGCTCTCAATGGCGATCGAATCGCCCTCCTCGAGGCCGGTGTCGTGGACGGTGAGCGCGATCGCATCGCTCGCGTTGTAGGCCACCTCGGGTTGGTCGTCGACGTCGAAGTCGAGTTCGCCGAACGCGAGTCCGTCGACCGACCCGTTGACCGTGACAGCGGACAGGTTAGCCGGGTGGATCAGGATCTCGTGGTCCGTCGCGTCCACCGCGGCGAGACAGATTCGCTCGGTCGTCCGGTTCTCCAGTCGGAGTTCGGCGTCGCCGCCCGCGCTGAACGTGACGTTCGGATAGCCGTCGTCACCCAGGTGGACGGTCTCGTTGTCGGGGAACGACGGATACGCCTCGTCGGGTGCGGAGTCGTTGTCGACGACCGCGAGACCGCTTTCGGCGACGTAGACCGGCCCGCCCCCGTCGCCCGCAGTGCACTCGAGGTCGACGACGCTCGAATCGGCCGTCACCGTTCCCGGTACAGCGACGACCAGCCCGAGAACGATCAGGACGGCGAGGAACGCCGCGGCGAGTTGCGTCCCGTCGAACCGTCGATTACTCATGGGAATCGGACGTTGGTACCGCGCTCGACGCTGCCCGTTCGTCGTCTGTTCCATCAGCAACACTCACGTCACCCCCACCGGTGTCGGACGTGGCTGCGGTCGTCTCCGTTCCACTCGGGAGATCGAACGTCACGAACTGGAATCCGGTTTGGGTGAGGTTTCCGGCTGGGCTCCGCAGTTCGACGACGAGGTCGCCACTGTTACTTGTGGTTCGAGAGGACGCGTGTGTCAGCGGTGTGACAACGGTTACGTACCCATCGAACCAATAGTGCTCGTTCGTGATAGTGATCCGATAGCGCTCCTCGTCATCGACCCACGTGGCACTGCTGACGTTGACGGCGTTCTCGATCGATCCGTCGCTGTTGATCCACCCCTTCGCGATCGGGCCGGCGGTCCGTTGTGGAGTTTCGTCGGCAAACGAGAGTTCGCCGCCGAGAACGGTATCTCCGGTGGTTTCGTGATCACCATCCGTTTTGCTGTCACCGGAAGAGTACACTCCGTGCCCGTCCCCGGACGCGTCTATCCCGCGAACGCCCCATCCATCTGGCGAGTTGTTTCGACCCAGGACTCCGTACGCTACGCCGCTATCGGCTGTCGCCCAGCCGAAGACGCCGCCGGAGTCGGAAACACCGTCGTCATCGCCGCTACGATCGGTGACGCCCATCACGCCAATTCCCGACCCCGCGAACGTCGAATGTTCGTAGTCGTCCGAGGTTGCGAATCCCATCACACCGCGGCCGTTAATCGACTCCGAGATGCCCCTAACGCCGTGTGTGGCACCATCGCCGGTCGCCGTTCCTTCGACGCCAGCCGGGACGATTTCCGGACTGGAAGAATTATCGGCATCGGCATCCACGATACCCTCGACGCCTTTCGTTGCCGCTTCGACACCCGACGCAGTCGCGTGACCACTAACGCCCGTTGCGCCGTCGCCGCTCGCGTCCGTCTCTCCACCGACACCCGTCGGCGCTCCCTCGGTGGCGCTTGCTATGCCGCGCACGCCGTACGCGTACTCGGACTGAGAGTCGGTATCACCGCGGACGCCCCACGAATACCCCGAGGTCGCGGTATTAGTTCCGTGAATTGCGTTGTAGTGTTCGCCGTTCGTCTCCGCTTTGATGGCAGTATAGTCGGTCGTTTCAGCGATAATCTCGGAGGCCACGAGGTCGGCCGTGTGCAACGCACTGAGCGGGCGATCTTCGGTACCGACCTGCCCCTGTGGGGTTGCCGCGCTCGCCGACGAGGACATCGCCCCCAGACCGGCCAGACCCGCGAGACCGGCCAGTGCCGAACGCCTGCTGACCGCCGGGAGTCCGCTCGAATCGTCCCGGTTCGTTCGCTCGTCCGTTGTCGCTTCGAGTTGTGCAATCGTCTCCTGCTGGGTCTCGTTACGGTTCTCCAGTTCCTCGATCAGCTCTTGCTGCGTTTCGACGACCGATTCGAGTCGATCGAGTCTGTCGTCTATCTCGTCAGGGTTTGCGGTAGGGGCTTCCGTGGTTCGGTCGATTGGTGGTTTTTCGTCCGCGCTGGCCGATGATTCGACTCCCGCAGGCACGTCTCGATCGCTCGGTTCGGGTTCGCTGTTATTCTCCGTGGACATTACGCATCGAACAGGGGTTTGAAGAGTCGATCAATAAGTATAACCTGTATGACAATACTGTTGCGTGAATTGCTATATCGAAATACTGTTCGACCACTGACTAGATGCGAGAAGCGAATCGACAAAGCGACGCCGACGCTCGACGGTTGGTGAGCTCTCGGGCGCTCAGTCTCGGACCGACAGACTCCGAAAACACGAACGGCGGCTTCGCCGGCGATTCGACGGCCCGTAACCGCCGGTCGGATCAGGCGCACTCGTCGGGAAGCGTGATCGGTTCGGTCGCGCCCCAGGAGTGAAAGTCCGCCTGCGTGTTGGCCCCCTCGATTCGAACCGGATAGCCGGTGTCGACGCTGACGTATATCGTGTCCGGTCCGTCCTCGAACACGTAGACCTCCTCGCCGCCGATCGACGCCGTACCGACCGCCGGAAGCGACGCCATGCTCGCATCCGGTTCCTGGTCGCTGTCGACGTATTGCCCCTGGTCCGCATCGCGACTATCGGGGTCGCAGTGACCCATCACGTTGATGTAGTGCTGGCCGTCGATGCCGTACATCTCGACGACCTGTCCGCCCTCCTCTTCGATTTCGACGCGGTAGTCGCCCTCGTGGACGACCTGCGTCCCGGTCGCCGGCATCTCGCCGGTGATTTCGAGGTCCACCGCGAACGACGACTCGTACCTGACGACGTCGCCGTAGGTTACGTCATCCGGGGCCGGACCCAGATCTTCGACCTCGGCGTCGGCGAGTCCGCCGTCGCCGCCCTCGCCACCAGTCTGTGAGCCGGCTCCGTCGTCGCCCGGCGAATCGTCGCCGGACGAGCAGCCGGCCAGCGTGGCCGCGGTCGTCGTTCCGAGCAGTGCGAGCGCGCGTCGTCGGGATAGCCGATCGGTCATCGGATACCTCTCGCGTCGGAGCGAGGATAAATATAATCTGTATGATATTACAGTCGCCCCGATGACGAGAGGTCCCTACCGCTCGGCGCGGGAAACCTCCCGGACGGACTCGACGGGTTCGAGCGACTCGTCGAGCGTCAGTCCCAGCCGATCGGCCTCGCACGGGATCGTCAGTCGGATCCGAAGGGGGCCCGTCTCGAGGATGTCCTCGGTCACCCGCTCCGCCCGCCGAAACGTCTCCCAGGAGGCGAAGTGGTGTTCGACCCCGCGGTCGTAGAAGAAGGCCGCGACGCTCGGATGCGCCAGGATCGCGATCGTGAGCGGTCCGCGAGCGACCGATTTACACCGCTCGCACACCGTCGCGACCTCGATCCGGTGGCGTCGATGGCAGTGCGGACAGCCGCCCCGTTCGCCGGGTTCGTGCGGCTCGCAGATATCGAGCGAGCCCTCGACCACGCTCGAGCAGTCGGGACAGACGCCGTGGACGAACGAGCGTATCCGGTTGAAGTTGTACGCGAGCGTCGCGTGAAACGCTTCCTCCGGCGTCCTGTGGGACAGCCCCGCCGGCGGGAACGCGAACGTGAACAGGACGCCCTCGTCGCCCGCCGCGTTCTGCCAGATCCCCAGACACTCGCTGCAGGAGGCCTTCACGTGGTGGTTCTCGTAGGAGACGACGACCGGAGCGTCACACCGGGGGCACGCCGCGTCGATCTCCGCGGTGTCGATGCTCGGGTGCTCGCTGACCGTCCCTGCGACGACCGCTCGGGCGACCTCGAAGCCAGCCTCGGTGAGCTCGTACCCGGCGTCCGTCCGGCGGACGAAGTGGTCGGTGAGCTGCTCGAGGTGGTAGTTGAAGTTCCCGGTGTCGCCGTACCCGACCCGGTCGTACAACTCCGAGAACGTTATCGCGGTGTCTCCGTCGTACAGGTCCGCGAACTTGACCACGTTGGCCGGGTCGTCCGGCTCGTACAGTTCCCACAGCGTCCGGACGATCTCGAAGCGCGTCTCGTTGGCCAGGACGGCGAAGGCGTCGTCCGGAGACAGGCTCGTCGAATCGTCAGCGCTCCCCCGCGTCATGCAGACGCATATTCAACTAGAGATAAATACGTTAACCTTTTCGCGTCGAGGCCGCGCTCACTGCGGCGAACCCGACGAATCCTCGAGAGTGAAAGTCCGCTCGCCGTCGCACCGGCTGGCGGATCGACCGCGCGACGCGGGGGACCTCCCGTCGGTCCGGCTCGGAGCGCAACGGCCAACTCCCCGGCCCGAGAAGGGAGCGTCATGTACGACGCCATCCTGGCCGCCACCGACGGGAGCGAGCGAGCCGAGGCCGCCCTGGCACACGCCATCGAACTGGGCGCCGCGACGGGGGCGACGGTACACGTGGTGACCGTCGTCGAGACCTCGGACAACCCGATGAAGTTCTCGACCGCCGAGGTGGACGAGCTCAACCGGACGGCCGAGGAGATCGTCGACGAGATCGTCGCCGCCTACGACGGCCAGGACGTCGAGATCCGCGGCGACGTCCGTCGCGGGCGACCCGCCGAGGCGCTCCTGACGTACGCGGACGAAGCCGACGTCGACCTGATCGTCGTCGGCGAGCGCGGGGCCGACGGCGTGAGCGGCGCGCTCCTCGGGAGCACGGCGGATCGGCTCGCCCGGACCGCCGACGTCCCTGTGACGATCGTCCCGGTCGACGAGCGGTGAGCGGCTCCTCGAGGGCGACCCCGGCGCCGAAAGATCCCGGCGCCACGGCCCCGGCACCAACCACGACACTGACGCCACGCCGTCGGCACCACGTCCTCGGCGCCGAGCACGGCCCGGATTTCACACCGTCGGCGCCAGGTCCCCGGCACCTGCGCGCCGACCGCCTATTCTGCGGGACGGTCGAGTGCACCCATGGAACCGACGCTGACCGACGACGACGTCGGCAAGACGGTCGTCGACGCCGCGGGCACGGAACTCGGCATCGTCGCGCAGGTCGACGGCGACACCGCGTCAGTCGACCCGAACCCGAGCGTCCTCGAGCACACCCTCGCGAAGATCGGCTGGGAACGCGAGGGCGACGAGGACTACGCGGTAACCGAGGACATGCTGGATCGGATCGACGAGCGGGTGGTGTTGCGAGGGGAGATATAGGGTCCCTCGCGACGATCGAACCGCGCGAAGACGATGCGACTAGCGGCGGAAGCGTCCCGTACACTTCCGCTCCGCTATCGTCCGGAACCGACAGCCATTATTTACTCCGGCCGCTGTCAACCGGTAGATGACCGACCAGATCGAGGTTCGCGGGGCGGAAGAGCACAACCTCAAGGACCTCGACGTCTCGATCCCGCGGGAGTCGCTGACCGTCGTCACCGGCCTCTCCGGATCGGGCAAGTCCTCGCTCGCCTTCGAGACCATCTACGCCGAGGGCCAGCGCCGGTACATCGAGAGCCTCTCGGCGTACGCCCGGAACTTCCTCGGCCAGATGGACAAACCCCAGGTCGAGACCGTCGAGGGCCTCTCCCCCGCCATCTCCATCGACCAGAAGAACGCCGCCAACAATCCCCGCTCGACGGTGGGGACCGTCACGGAGCTCCACGACTACCTGCGGCTGCTCTACGCTCGCGTCGGCACGCCCCACTGCCCCGAGTGCGGCCGCGAGGTCGGCGAGCAGTCCGCCCAGAACATGGTCGAGCGGATCACGGCGCTCCCGGAGGGTACCCGCCTGAAGATCGCGGCGCCGGTCGTTCGCGACCAGAAGGGCGCCTTCGAGGACCTCTTCGACGAACTCGTCTCCGAGGGCTACGCCCGCGTGGAGGTCGACGGCGAGGAACAAGATCTCACGATGGACCGGCCCGACCTCGACGAGAACTACGTCCACACCGTCGACGTGATCGTCGACCGCGTGAAAGTCGGTCCGGAAGACCGCCCGCGGATCGTCGACAGCGTCGAGACGGCGCTCGAGGAGGCCGACGGCGTCCTCAAGCTGATCCTCCCCGATCCTCCCGCGGACGCCGCCGAGAACCTCGGCGAGGAGGCCCGACGGACGGGCGACCTCGGCGCGGCGGGCGAAGACGACGGTGAGGACGGCGACGGCGATGACGGTGAGAGCGACCGCCTCGTCGTCGAGTTCTCCAAAGAACTGGCCTGCACCCACTGCGGGATCGACATTCCCGAGATCGAGACGCGCAGCTTCTCGTTCAACTCGCCCCACGGCGCCTGTCCCGAGTGTCAGGGCCTCGGCGAGACCAAAGAGATCGACGAGTCGCTCGTCGTCCAGGACCCTTCGAAACCGCTCAAGCAGGTCTTCGAACCCTGGAGCTACACCCGATCGTACTACCGAACCCGCCTCGACGCGGTGGCGGACCACTTCGACGTCTCGCTCTCGACGCCCTTCGAGGAGCTCGAGGAGTCGGTCCAGCGGGCCTTCCTCTACGGGACGAGCGAGCAGGTGCTGTTCCAGCGCTCGACGCGCAGCGGCACCCGCCGCAAGCGCAAGCGGTTCGAGGGGGTGATTCCGAACCTGGAGCGTCGGTACCTCGAGACCGACTCCGATTCGACTCGCGAACACATCGAGAAGTACATGTCGGCGACGGCGTGTCCGGCCTGCGACGGCACCCGGCTCAAGGCCGCCTCGCGGGCGGTGCTCGTCGACGGCACGTCGATCACCGCCGTCAACGCGATGAGCATCGGCGACGCCCTCGAGCACTTCGAGAGCCTCGAGGCGGACCTCACCGAGCGCGAGAAGGTGATCGCCGAGGAGATCCTCAAGGAGATCCGCGCGCGACTGAGCTTCATGTGCGAGGTGGGGCTCGACTACCTCACCCTCGATCGAGAGGCCTCGACGCTCTCCGGCGGGGAGAGCCAGCGCATCCGGCTCGCCACCCAGATCGGCGCCGGTCTCGTCGGCGTGCTCTACGTCCTCGACGAGCCCTCCATCGGCCTCCACCAGCGCGACAACGACCGTCTCCTCAACACCCTGGAGGAGCTGCGGGACCTCGGAAACACCCTGATCGTCGTCGAGCACGACGAGGAGACGATGCGCCGGGCGGACACCATCGTCGACATGGGCCCCGGCCCCGGCAAGCGCGGCGGCGAGGTCGTCGTCAACGGGCCGATCGAGGAGGTCAAAGCCTGCGAGGAGTCGATCACCGGCGACTACCTCTCCGGGCGCGAGCAGATCCCCGTCCCCGCCGAGCGTCGCGACCCGGACGGCGCGGTGACCGTCCTCGGCGCCCGCCAGCACAACCTCGACGACGTCGACGTCGACGTCCCCCTCGGCTGTTTCACCGCGATCACCGGGGTCTCGGGGTCTGGGAAGTCCACCCTCATGCACGAGATCCTCTACAAGGGGTTGGCCCGCGAGATGAACGACAACACGAGCGTCATCCCGGGCGACCACGACGCGATCGAGGGGATCGCGGCGATCGAGAACGTCCGCCTGATCGACCAGGCGCCGATCGGCCGCACGCCGCGGTCGAACCCGGCCACCTACACCGGCGTCTTCGACTACATCCGCGAGCTCTTCGCGAGCACGAAGCTCGCCAAGCAGCGCGGCTACGAGGTCGGCCGCTTCTCGTTCAACGTCAAGGAGGGTCGCTGTGCGGAGTGTAGCGGTCAGGGGACGGTGAAGATCGAGATGAACTTCCTCTCGGACGTCTACGTCCCCTGCGAGGAGTGCGACGGCGACCGGTACAACGACGCCACCCTCGACGTCACCTACAAGGGCAAGACCATCGCGGACGTCCTCCAGATGAGCGTCGAGGAGGCCTACGACTTCTTCGAGTCCTCGAGCCGCATCCGTCGCCGCCTCCAGCTCCTGCGAGACGTCGGTCTCGATTACATGCGGCTGGGCCAGCCCTCGACCACCCTCTCGGGCGGCGAGGCCCAGCGCATCAAGCTCGCCGAAGAGCTCGGCAAGAAGGACACCGGAGACACGCTCTACCTGCTCGACGAGCCCACGACGGGCCTGCACAGCGAGGACGAGCGCAAGCTGATCGAGGTCCTCCACCGGCTCGTCGAGAACGGCAACTCGGTCGTCGTCATCGAACACGAACTCGACCTGGTGAAAAACGCCGACCACGTGATCGACCTCGGCCCGGAGGGCGGCGAGAACGGCGGCGAGGTGATCGCCACGGGCACCCCCGAGGAGGTCGCCTACGCCGACGGCTCGTACACGGGCGAGTACCTCCGGGACCTGCTTCCCGACGTCGACCTCGAGGGCCCGCGCGGCGAGCGCGTCGAACCCGTCACGGCGCCCGCCTCGGACGACGACTGAGCGACCCCGCCACGCGCCGTCGGGCGCGAGCGCCTCGCGGGTCCACCGACCCCGAGGGTCGCCGGCGACCGGTCCGCGGTACCGGCCCAAGAGCCTTTGCCACCGCCGTCCGACTATCGGGGGATGCCCACCGTCCACGTCGCCACGGAAGACCGGGTCCTCGCCGTCGATCACGATGGAGAGCGCACCGACGCGTCCGACGGCGAGCGCGCCGACGCGTCGACGACCCGCCTCGACGCCGGCCGCCTGCAGTGCGTCGCCGGGCCGCCCGACGACCCGGACCGACTCTACGTCGGCACGTTCGAGGAGGGCTGTCTCCGATCGACCGACGGCGGCGAGTCGTTCGAGCGCCTCGCCGTCGAGGGCGGCGACCCGGTAACGGCCCTGTCGATCTCGCCGCACGATCCGGAGACCGTCTACGTCGGGACCGAACCGAGTCGCGTCTACCGGACGCGGGACGGCGGGGACTCCTGGAGCCACCTCGACGGGATCGCCGACCTGCCCTCCGAATCCGAGTGGTTCTTCCCGCCGCGGCCGGACACCCACCACGTCCGCTGGATCGCCGTCGACCCGTTCGACCCCGATCGACTCCACGTCGGCATCGAGGCGGGCGCGTTCGTGCTGAGCACCGACGGCGGAGAGAGCTGGCGCGAGCGCCCCGAGGGGTCCCGCCGGGACAATCACAGCCTCGCGACCCACCCGGGGCGGGAGGGGCTGGTCTACGCCGCCGCGGGAGACGGCTTCGCTCGCTCGACCGACGGCGGGGAGACGTGGGACCACCCGCAGGTCGGCCTCGATCACCGCTACTGCTGGTCGGTCGTCGCCGATCCCGGCGACCCCGACGCCGTGCTCGTCTCGAGCGCGGCCGGCGCGTCCAGCGCTCACCGCCACGAGACCGCCGAGTCCCACGTCTACCGAACGCGCGGCGACGAGGCCTGGGAACGCCTCGAGGATCGCGGGCTACCGACCGGCGAGGGCGTCGTCAGGACCGTCTTCGCGACGGGGAGCGAGCCCGGGGTCGTCTACGGCGCGAACAACCGGGGGCTCTTCCGGACGGACGACTTCGGCGACGCGTGGGCGCGCGTCCGGATCGAGTGGGACGAGGCGCTGGAAGAGCAGGTGCCGCGGGGGATGGTCGTTCGAGGGTAGCCCGGGGCGGCGACGGGGTGGTCGAAGGTCGTCCGGCCCGGCCGCGGGAGAGACGGCCGACCGACGGCACGTACGCCGAGGCGACGGGTGGGTGCTTCGAAATCCTTTTAGCGCCGACACGGGCATAGTAGGGTAACTGAGTGATATCATGGAAATCGACGTCATCTCCGAGGAGGAGAATCCGATGTTGCACCGCACGGACGTCACGTTCGAGCTGATCCACGACGAGGCCACGCCCTCGCGCCTGCAGGTCCGGGACAGCCTCGCGGCGAAGCTCAACAAGGACGCCGACGAGGTCGTCGTCCGTCAGCTCGACACGAAGTTCGGGATGCGAAAGACCGTCGGCAACGCGAAGGTCTACGAGACGGCCGACGACGCCGCCGACGTCGAGCAGGACTACATGCTCGAGCGCAACAAGATCGGCGTCGAGGCCGAAGACGACGCCGAGGCCGAGCCCGAGGAGGCCTGAGATGTCCCGCCACGAGCTCTACAACGACGACGGCACCGTCGACCGCGAGGCGTGCCCGCGCTGCGGGGACGCCTACCTGGCCGACCACGGCGACCGCCAGCACTGCGGGAAGTGCGGGTACACCGAGTGGGAGTAAAGCGATGCGCCGAGGACCGAGCGGGGCGAGGTCCTCGGGAACGCGAACGGCGACAGGAGGAAGCCGTGAGCGGGGTCCGCGACGGCCGCCCCCGGACCTCGGATGCTTCGGCCCGTCGCCACCGCTGACGCACCGATCGTGACCGACCGAACGCGCATTCTCGGAATCGAGGGCACCGCCTGGGCGGCCAGCGCGGCGCTGTACGACTGCGCGACCGATTCGACCGTCATCGAGAGCGACGCCTACCAACCCGACAGCGGCGGCATCCACCCACGGGAGGCCGCAGAGCACATGCACGAGGCGATCCCCGAGGTGGTCGGGACGATCCTGGATCGCGCCGCGGAAACCGCCGCGTCGGCCGGTCGCGAGACGGACGAACCGCCGGTCGACGCCGTCGCGTTCTCCCGCGGGCCCGGGCTCGGGCCCTGTTTGCGCGTGGTCGCCACCGCGGCCCGCGCGCTCGCCCAGACGCTCGAGGTTCCCCTGGTGGGCGTCAATCACATGGTCGCCCACCTCGAGATCGGACGGCACGCCGCGGGCTTCGACGATCCGGTCTGTCTGAACGCCAGCGGCGCCAACGCCCACCTGCTGGCCTACCGTAACGGCCGCTACCGGGTGCTGGGCGAGACGATGGACACCGGCGTCGGCAACGCGATCGACAAGTTCACCCGTCACGTGGGCTGGTCTCACCCCGGCGGTCCGAAGGTCGAAGCGGCCGCGAAAGACGGCGAGTACGTCGAACTCCCGTACGTCGTCAAGGGGATGGACTTCTCGTTTTCTGGGATCATGAGCGCCGCGAAGGCGGCCTACGACGACGGCGTCCCCGTCGAGGACGTCTGCTACGGACTCCAGGAGACGGTCTTCGCCATGCTGACAGAGGTCTCGGAGCGGGCGCTCTCGCTGACCGACGCCGACGAACTCGTCCTCGGCGGCGGCGTCGGTCAGAACGACCGGCTCCGGGAGATGCTCGCGACGATGTGCGAGGAACGCGGGGCGGCCTTCCACGCTCCCGAACCGCGATTCCTCAGGGACAACGCGGGCATGATCGCCGTCCTCGGCGCGAAGATGTACGAGGCGGGCGACACGCTCGCGGTCGCGGACTCGCGGGTGAATCCGGACTTCCGGCCGGACGACGTTCGGGTGAGCTGGCGACCGAGGTCCGAGCGGAGTGGGGACCGCGGAGTAGCGAGCGGCGAGCGGAGCGAACCGCGAGCCCCCGATTCCGATCGAGGCGAGGGTCGCGAAATCGCGAGCGGTGACGACGGGGGCCGCGAGCGGGACGGGCCGCTCCGCGGTCGAGAGGTGGACGCAAACACGACGGAGCGCGACGTCAGAGGCGCCGAAGCGGTCGTCTCGATCGACCCGGAGGCCGACCGCGTGATCAAACGTCGCGTCCCCAAGACCTACCGCCACCCCGAACTCGACGACCGCCTCCGCCGCGAGCGCACCGTCCTGGAAGCGCGGCTGACGAGCCAGGCGCGGCGGGTCGGCGTCCCGACCCCGGTCGTCCGCGACGTCGACCCGCGGGAGGCGACGATCGCCTTCGGGCACGTCGGCGACCGCGAACTGCGGGCCGCGCTCGCGGTCGAGCCCGTCGCCGCCGTCGGACGGCACCTGGCGGCCGTCCACGGCGCCGGCTTCGTGCACGGCGACCCGACGACGCGGAACGTCCGCCTGGACGACGAGCGCACCTACCTGATCGACTTCGGACTCGGCTACCACACCGACCACGTCGAGGACTACGCGATGGACCTGCACGTCTTCGACCAGAGCCTCGTCGGGACCGCGGCCGACCCCGGTCCACTGCGCCAGGCGTTTCGCGAGGCCTACCGCGCGGTCGGCGACGAGGCGGTCCTCGCGCGGTTGCGTGAGGTAGAGGGCCGGGGTCGTTACCGGGGCGAGGGGTAGCCGGTTCGGTTTCGCCGGAGCGGTCGGTTTCACCGGAGCGGTCGGTTTCGCCGGAGCGGTCGGACTTTTCACCGTCGCCCGCGACGAGCGAGCCATGAGCGACGGAGCCGATCGACGCTGTTACGCCTGCGATCGATCGGACGAGGGTCCGCGAGCGCGCTGTGAGTGCGGCGACCCCCTGTGGTTCCCCGTTCGAGAACCCGACGAGTGGCCGGGGGCGAGCGCCGAGGGCGGGCCGTCGACGCCACCGGGCGCGGGCATCCGACGATACGGATCCCTGCTCCCCGTCGACCCGGCGCCGGCGGACCTGGGCGCCGGCGGTACGCCGCTGATCCGCGCCGGGCGCCTCGACGAGGTCGCCGGCTGCCGGGTCTGGCTCAAGGACGAGGGCCAGAACCCGACGGGGAGCTTCAAGGATCGGGGGAGCGCCGTCGGCGTCGCCGCGGTCGTCGGCGAATCCGGCCACGAGCGGGTGGGGACGGTCTCACACGGCAACATGGCGCTGAGCACCGCCGCCCACGCCGCGGCCGCGGGGGTCGAGTGCGTCGTGCTGGTGCCCGCCGACGTCCCGGCCGCGCGACTGTCGGCCATCGCGCGCTTCGACCCGACGATCGTCCGGGTTCGGGGCGACTACGGCCGGCTCTACCGCGACGCCCTCGCGCTCGGGCCCGAGCGCGGAATTCGATTCGTCAACTCCGACGTCCCGCTCCGAGTGGCCGGGCAGAAGACCCTGGCGTACGAACTCCTCGACGCGGCGCCCGACCTCGACGCGATCGTCCTGCCCGTCAGCAGCGGCGGCAACGCGAGCGCCGTCTGGAAGGGACTTCGCGAGGGGCGCGCCGCCGGCCTGGTCGACGAACTCCCCCGCCTGTACCTCGTCCAGGCGGCCGCCTGCGACCCGATCGCGTCGGCGTTTCGGCGGGACGAGGGGGCGGTCACGCCGACGACGCCGGGCGAGACGGTCGCCTACTCGATCGCCAATCCGGACCCGCCGAGCGGGACGCGGGCGCTCGCGGCCGTCCGCGATACGGGTGGCGCCGTCGTCTCGGTCGGGGACGAGGGGATCCGGGCCGCGCGAGATCGACTGGCGCGGCGGGCCGGCGTCCGCGCCGAAGCCGCCGCCGCGACCCCGCTCGTGGCGCTCGACCGGCTGACCGACGCCGGCGAGATCGCCGACGACGAGGCCGTCGCGTGCGTGGTCACCGGCCGAGGCTACGGCGGGACCGACGGATCGGAACCGGATACGCCGGTCGTCGACCGAGACGGACTGGCCGCGGCCCTCGACGCGTAGGCGACCGCTCGACGCGCCCGCCGCGCGACCGGGAGGCCGAACCCGTCTCGCGGCGGCCTTTCGAGCCGCGACGGTGCACGCAATACTCTTGTCGGGGCGGGTTCTATCAGCGATCATGGCAGACAAGTCGACCTCCGGAGAGATTCTCGGCGTACCGTACAACTTCGAGCGACCGAGCATCGGTCGGATGCTCTCGGCGTACTGGAAGCCGGGCGAGCGCATGATCGTCGAGAAGCCCTTCGGCATCGGGTACACCCTCAACCTCGCCAACTGGCGCTCGTGGATCGTCGTGGCCGTCGCCGCCGTCCTGCTCTGGCAGGAGAGCCAGACCGACGCGGACGGCGAGGGCGGGGCGGAGGAACCGGTCGAAGTCATCGTCGACGACGATTGAGGGCACCGACGACGCCTGAGGCCGCCGACGGGTGTTCTCGAGCCGTCCGGAACGTCGACGAGCGGCGAGTACATGCGAAACGTCGACGAGCGGCGAGCGCATGCTAAGCGCCGGCGAGATTTCTCGAACCGGCCGGGACAGTCCGCCCGCCGTCCCCGGCGAACCGACGCCTATATTCGCCCCCGGGTCCCGCCCTCGCACATGCCCGTCCGCTTCGTCACCGGCAACGAGGGGAAAGTCCGGGAGGCCCGCGAGTACTTCGCCGACGTTGAGGCGGTCGAACAGATCCAGTACGACTACGCCGAGATCCAGCACGACTCCCTGGCGGAGATCGCCACCCGCGGCGTCCGGGAGGCCTACGCGGCGATCGGCGACGACATCCCCGTCTTCGTCGAGGACTCCGAGCTCGCGATCGAGGCGCTCGGGGGCTTTCCGGGGCCGTACTCGGCGTACGTCGAGGACACCCTCGGGATCGAGCGCGTGTGGGAGCTCGTCGCCGACGAGGAACGCCGCCGGGCGCGGTTTCGGTCGGTGATCGCGTACGCGTCGGGGGATCCGGCGGACCCCGACGTGGAGACGTTCACCGGCTCCGTCGCCGGAACCATCGTCGCACCACGCGGCGAGGGCGGATTCGGTTACGACCCGATCTTCGAGTACAACGGGACGACGATGGCGGAGCTGTCCACCGAGGAGAAGAACGCGATCTCCCACCGCGGGCGCGCGCTCGAGAAGTTCGCGGAGTGGGTCGCGGAGCACCGCGATTGAAATCGGATTTCTTCGATTTGTTCTCGAACGCCCGAGAATCGGGCACCACCGGTTCGACAACGTCCGTCGCGTTCCCGTGCGATTCGCGACGGAGAACGAGCGGCGATCCGAGACCTTCCGCTCGGGTCGCGCACGTCATTTCCGGACGACGTCGAACGTCAGTTCGAGGCGACGTCCCACGCCGAAACCCCGTCCCACGCCGAAACCCCGTCCCACGCTGAAACCCCGTCCCACGCTGAAACCCCGTCCCACGCCGGAGCCGCGTCGCACGTCGCGACCCGGCCGGCGGGGAGAACGGATCGGCGACAATTTTATATCGATAAACCTCGATCTATCGAGCGACGCCGCGGCGCGATCGACGACCCGCCGCGGCTCGAGCGGAGACCGACCATGACCGAAGAGTACGACGCCGACGCGGCGGTCCCGGAAGCGGCCTGCGAGTCGCTCGACGGCCTCTACGACGACGCGGACCTGGGGGCCTGCGTCGCGGCGCTGACGGAACGACGACCCGAGGAGACGACCGTCGAAGCGGCGGCGGCCGTCTTCGGGGCGCTGGCTAACGATCACCGGATCCGGGCGCTGTCCGCGCTCCGGGAGGGCGAGCTCTGCGCCTGCGAGCTGCAGGTGGTCCTCGAGGCGCCCCAATCCACGGTCGCCACCCATCTCGGGCGGCTGCGAGAGGCCGGACTCGTCAAGACGCGAAAGAAGGGTCGGTGGACCTATTATCGGATCGCCGACACCGCCGTCACGGAGCTCCTGGAACTGGCCGACGCGATCGACGCGCCCGCGGAATCGGACGACTGACCGAGACGAATCGACCGCGAGACGGACGACGGAGACCGAATTAAGATGACCGACGACACCACCTGCTGCGAACCGGCCGAGAGCGGAGACCGGAACCAGTTGACCGACGACACCACCTGCTGCGAACCGGCCGAGAGCGCACCGGGAACCGAGCGCGACGGGCGAAGCGATCGACCGACGAACCACGTCCGAGAACGGTACGCCGAGATCGCCCGGAAGCGGAATGCCGGGGCCGATCAGGGACGAGACGACGGGGCCGATCGGGGACGAGACGCCGAAACCGGCCGGAGCGACGAGTCGGGCTGCGAACCCGGATGCGGGCCGGACCCGATCGACCCCGACGAGCGGAGCCGGAGCGTGGGGTACGAGGACGAGGACCTCGCGGCCGCGCCGGACGGCGCGAACATGGGACTGGGCTGTGGCAACCCCGTCGCGATCGCCGCGCTGGAACCGGGCGAGACGGTGCTCGACCTCGGCTCCGGCGGCGGCTTCGACTGCTTCCTCGCGGCCCGCGAAGTCGGCACCGAGGGGACCGTCATCGGCGTCGATATGACGCCGGAGATGGTCGAGCGGGCGCGGGAGAACGCCCGCGAGAGCGAGCTCGACAACGTCGAGTTCAGGCTGGGCGAGATCGAGCACCTGCCGGTCGCCGACGAGTCGGTCGACGCGATCATCTCGAACTGCGTGATCAACCTCTCGGCGGAGAAGCGACGGGCGCTCGCGGAGGCCCGCCGGGTCCTCCGGCCGGGCGGCCGACTCGCGATCTCGGACCTGGTGGCGACGGAGCCGCTGCCCGACGCGGTCCGTCGGGATCCGGACCTGGTCTCGGGATGCGTCGGCGGGGTGGCCACCGTCGAGGAGTTCGAAGCCTGGCTCGCCGAGCTCGGCTTTGCGGACGTCGAGGTGATCGTCGAGGGCGAGTGGGATGGGACCTACGAGGGCGAGTCGCTCCCGATCGTCTCCGCGCGGATCGAGGCGACGAAACCGACCTGAGTCGACTCGGACGCCCGGCGCGCGAGCCGTGACGACCGTGATCTCGCGGGACGGTCGGAGGGAGTCCCCCGAGCCGGAATCGGTACCGATCCGGGCGACCGGAACCGTCGCGACGATCAGGCCCGCGGATCGCGATCGGGGCCGGGGTACTCGCCGTCGGCGACGGACGGGTACAGCCGCTCGGGATCGAACAGTCGCGCGAAGGCGTCCGGCGAGCGGACGCTGACGTCGACCCGCGGCCTGAGCGAGAGGTTCGCCGTCGTCGAGGTCAACCCCTCGTCGAACGAGAGGACGTGGGCGGCTCCGCTGCGGTAGGCGGACGCCAGCGCGGGGTGGTCACCCGCGGGATGGTCGACGCGGATCCGTTCGCCCTCGAGGCGCGCGCGGTGGGCGGCCGCCAGGCCCGCGTCGGCGCGTTCCGCGACCAGCGCCTCGGCGTCTTCGAGCAGCGGATCGCTCGCGGCCAGTTCGACCCAGTCGTGCCGTCGAACGTGGTCGAGCGCCTCGCGGGCGGCCCCGCCGGCGAGTAGATCCGCCGCGAGCACGTCCGCGTCGGCGACGATGCGAGCGGGGTTCGGCGGACCGTCGTCGACCCCGGCGTCTGCCCGGGGCGGGTCCGCCCCGTCGTCGGCGGACGGGCCGTCGGCGGATGCGGTGGACTGGCCGTCGTCGGACGCGGCGGACGGGCCGTCGGGGGACGCGGCGGACTGGCCGTCGGCGTCAGGGTCGCCGGCCGTATCGTCGCGTTCCGCCTCGCCGGCCTCCGCCCGTCGGCGCTCGAGCGATTCGCCGATCGCCGCCGGGGAGACGTCGTGCTCGCGTGCGCGGTCGTAGAGTTCGCCCCAGGAGTCGGTCATCGTCGGTCGTTGGCTCTCCCGGGTGAAAACGGGTCCGTTACAGCACGCCCGCGCCGTCCAGCAGCTCGCGGATCTCCCGGCGCTCGTCGTCGGCGAGCGGCCGGAGCGGACGCCGCGGCGGGCCGGCGGGCCGCCCGCGCAGCGCCAGGGCCGCCTTCACGCCCGCCACGCCGTACCGACCGACCATCGTCCGGTTGAGTTCCGCGAGGTCGGCGTTCAGCCCCCGGGCGGCCGCCCGCTCGCGCTCGCGGTGCAGCCGGAAGATCTCGCTCGCCAGCGCCGGGACGGCGTTGGCCAGCGCGAGGATGCCGCCGTCGGCGCCCGCGTCGAGCGCCGGCGCGTAGACGCCGCCGCTGCCCACCAGCACGTCGAAGTCATTCGGCGTCCGGCGGATCGTCCGCTGGAGCGCGCCGACGTCGCCGCTCGAGTCCTTGACGCCGACGACGTTCCCGTGGTCGGCCAGCGACGCGATCGTCCGCGGCGAGAGCGTCACGCCGGTGAACATCGGCACGCTGTAGAGGTAGATCGGTAGCGGGCTCTCCTCGGCGAGGTCGCGGTAGTACGCCGAGAGCGCCGCGGCGTCGGGGTCGTAGTACGACGGGGTCACCACCAGCGCGGCGTCGGCGCCGGCGTCGGCCGCATCCTCGGTCGCGGCGAGCGTCGGCTCGAACCCCTCTCGACCGGTTCCCGCCAGCACGGGCCCGTCGGCGGCCTCGGCGACGGTCTCGACGATCGCTCGCCGCTCCTCGCCCGAGAACAGCGGCGCCTCGCCCGTCGAACCGCACGGGACGAGGAAGTCCACGCCCGCGTCCTCGACCCAGCCGACCAGGTCCGCGAGGCGATCGTGATCGACGGCACCCTCCTCGGTCAGCGGCGTCGCGATCGGAATCCCGGTTCCTTGCATGGGGGCCGTTACGGGACCGGATCCAAAAGCGTCGCGGGTTCCGGGCGGCCGAGACCGTGTCGGCGTCGGTGCGAATCGAGTTCGACCCCGCTGATCGTAATTCCGCAATTCCGATGTGAGATAATAGACGAGACCCACGGCGAAACCGACACGGCACCGGCCCGGCGGTTCGGTGCTTCTGCTCGCGCCGGCGATCGACCACGTTCCCGGGTGGCTTCCGGCGCGTCCGGGAGAGGCCTACAGCCAGCACGCGGTGACGACCGTGCTGGCGTTCTCGCTGATCGGCATCGGCGCGACGCTCGTGCTCGTCTCCCGGCGTGCCGAGCGCTGAGCGAGCCCATCGTCGACGTTCGTAAAACGACCGATCGTCGGCATTCGAAAACGACCGATCGTCGACGGTCGACCCACAGTCGGCCGACATCGGTCGGAGCCGACCGACTGCTTACTGACCGAAGCCGTCGTCGTCCTGAGAGCCGGCGTTCGGATCGATCGAGTCCCCGAATTCGCCGACGTCCTCGGCGTCCTCGGCCGCCTCGGGTAGCGTGATGTCGACCTCCTCGTTGTGGTTCGTGATCAGCATCTCGGTCTCCGTCGTCAGCTCCTGGCCCATCTGCTCGACGGTCAGGTCCATCTCCACCTTGTGGAGGAACTCGGTGGACTCCTCGACGAAGAGCCGGTAGTCGACGGACTCGATCTCCATCTCCTGTTCGTCGAACTCGTCTTCGGCTTCGAGTTCCTCCCTGAGTTCCTCGGTGAATTGGAGTTCGAGAACCGTGGTCTCGACGCCGTTGACGGTCTCCGTACCGGTTTCCTCGACGTCGGCCCCTTCGATGTAGTCCGTCTGGCCCTCGAGCGTCTCCTGGTCGGCCCAGACCTCCTCTTGTTCGTCCTCGGGGACGCTCATCTTCATCCAGGAGTCGTCCATGCCCATGCCGGCCGCGTGCGTGTAGATGGCGTCGTCGATGAAGTAGACCTGCTGTTCGATCGATTGACCCATCATCTCGGTGTCGATCAGCATCTCGAGCTTCTGGGCGGCGTAATCGACGGCACCGTCGCCGGTCATCGTCACTTCGCCCATCTCCGTTTCCATCGTCTGGGTCAGTTCGAACTCGTAGCTCTCGACCTCGTCGATGCCGTCGAGCAGCGCCGCCTGGGTGATCTCCCCGTCCTCGGCGTCGTCATCGGTCCCGTCGTCGGAGGTCCCGAGCGTCCCCACGCAGCCCGCTGCGAGGACGAGCAAGACCACTCCGAGTACCGCCAATCGTGCGCGTCTCATACGAGCACGTCTCGGACGACCGATACCTAAATGTTTCCAATCTATCTTTCGAGAACTGAACGCGAGTAGCGACACCGTCGGTCGGTTTTCGGTTCATCGAGACCGGCCACGGATCGTTTCGCCCGTCGAATGTACCGGTCGTTCCGCCCGTGGAATCCACCGATCGTTTCGCCCGTCGAATCCACCGGTCGATCGGCCACGAGCGGAGTCCCCGGACGGGTCGCGACGTCGGGGAGACACCACGGATTTGTACCACCGGCGAATAGGGACGCACATGAACGACCCCGTACCCGACTCGCCGCCGATCGCGCTGACAGTGGCGGGAAGCGACTCCGGCGGCGGCGCCGGGATCCAGGCCGATCTCGCGACGTTCGCCACCCACGGCGTCTACGGAACGTCGGCGATCACGGCGGTCACCGCCCAGCACACCCGCGGCGTCGAGTCGACGCACGTGCTCCCGCCCGCGGAGGTGGAGGCTCAGCTCGAGGCGGTCCTGGGAGACTTCGACGTCGCCGCGGCGAAGACCGGTATGCTCGCGACGACCGAGATCGTCGAGCTCGTCGCCGACCGCGCCGCCGAGGTCGCGTTTCCGGTCGTGGTCGATCCGGTGATGGTGGCGACCTCGGGCGACCGGCTGCTCGAACCCGAGGCCGAGCGGGCCTACGAGGCGCTGATCGCGGAGGCGGCGATCGTGACACCCAACGCGGACGAGGCCGCCGCCCTCACCGGCGTCGAAGTCACCGACGAAGCGAGCGCCCGCGAAGCCGGACGGGCGTTCGTCGAGCTGGGCGCCGACGCCGCGCTCGTCAAGGGCGGGCACGTCCCCGGAGGGACGGTCCGGGACGTCCTCGTCACCGCGGAGGGGATCGAGACCTTCGAGCACCCGCGCGTGGACACCGACGCCACTCACGGTTCGGGCTGTACGCTCGCGGCGGCGATCGCCGCCCGGCTCGCCCGGGGCGAGGTGCGATCGACCGCGGTCGAGGGAGCGACCGACTTCCTCGCGCGGGCGATCCGGCACCACTACGACGTCGGCCGCGGCCCGGGAGCGGTCAACCACTCCGTGGATCGATAACGGGGGCTCGAGCGTCTCGGGTCGCCGCAGTCGACCCGGCGCGGCGGTGGCGGCGAATTTTTACCGGACCCGCCCGTCACTCGGCGCATGGTCGAGAGTCCGTTCGACGTCGAGATCCGCGTCGGCGAGGTCCTGAAGGCCGAGGCGTTCCCGGAGACGAACAAGCCGTCGATGACCAAGCTGTGGATCGACCTCGGGGAGGACCGCGGCGAGATCCAGTCCGCGGCGCAGCTCGACCGCCATTACGACCCCGAGGAGCTGGTGGGTCGGCGGGTGCTCTGTGCCACGAACCTCGGCTCGGTGCGGATCGCCGGGTTCGAGTCCGAGGCGCTGACCGTCGGCGTGCCGAGCGACGAGGGGTATCCGGTGCTGGTGAGCCCCGACGAGGAGTTCGACGTGTCCCTCGGCGCCGTGCTGTACTGAGTACGGCGCGCCCGCCGAGTGTGTCACCCGACGGCGTCCCGCCCCTCGGTGGCGCCGCTGACGGCGCCCGTGAGCGAGGAGTCGGTTGGAGGTGCGCGCTTCGAGATCCGCGACGAGGACGCCCCGGTGACGGACTCGGAGCCGGCGGGCGCGTCCTGACGAGCGCCCGACCGCCGACCGCCGAAGACGGCTTCCAGGGAACGCCCGATCGCCGGCCCTCGGAGGCGGCCTCCCGGGAACGGCGAGTTCGACCACTTCCACCTCGGAACCCGCAGCGTTTTTGCGGTCGCCGAACAGTCTCCGGGTATGACCGAGGCGACGGGCATCGTCGGGGAGTTCCTCTCGCTGAAAGCCGAGACCGACGCCGACCTGCTGGCGATGCAGTGTGGGGACTTCTACGAGTTCTTCGGCGAGGACGCCGAAACGGTGGGCGACGAACTCGACTTGAAGGTGACGTCGAAATCCTCGCAGGGCCAGTCCTACCCGATGGCGGGCGTACCGCTGAACGACCTGACCCCGTACCTCACCGCGCTGGTCGAGCGCGGCTACCGCGTCGCCGTCGCCGATCAGTACGAGACGGAGTCGGGCCACGCCCGCGAGGTCGTCCGCGTGGTGACCCCGGGAACGCTCCTCGAGACGGCCGACGCCGACGCCCAGTACCTGGCGGCGGTCGTCGCCGCCGACCGGAGCGTGGACCTCGACTCGAGCGCGAGCGGCGCCCACGCGGCCTGGGCCGCGGGATCGGGGGGCTCCGCGAGCGCTGGCGACGCACCCGACGACGGCGAGGCCGCCTACGGGCTCGCCTTCGCCGACGTGACGACGGGACGCTTCCTCGTCGCGAGCGCGAGCGACCCCGACGAGGTGTTGACCGAGTGTTACCGGTTCGATCCCGTCGAGGTCCTGCCCGGCCCGGGCGTGCGCAACGACGACGAGCTGGTGACCGCGATCCGCGACCGGACCGACGCGTCGCTGTCGCTCCACGAGTCCGAGGCGTTCGCTCCCAAGCGAGCGGCTCACGCCGTCCGCGAGCAGTTCGGCCGCGAGACCGTCGACCGGCTCGACCTCCCGGAACCCGCCGTCGCCGCCGCGGGCGCCGTCCTCTCGTACGTCGAGGAGACGGGCGCCGGCGTGCTGGCCTCGATGACCCGCCTGGGAACCCACCGCGGCGACGACCACGTGGCGCTCGACGCGACGACCCAGCGCAACCTCGAGCTCACGGAGACGATGCACGGCGAGCGCGACGGGACGCTGTTCGCCACGGTCGACCACACCGAGACGAGCGCCGGCGGTCGGCTGCTCGCCGAGTGGCTCCAGCGACCCCGACGCTCCCTCGACGTTCTCGAGCGCCGGCAGGCGAGCGTGGCGGCCCTCGCGAAGGCCGCGCTGGCCCGCGACGAGATCCGCGAGCTGCTGGACGGCACCTACGATCTGGAGCGGCTGGCGTCGAAGGCGACCCACGGGAGCGCCGACGCGCGGGACCTGCTGGCGGTGGGAGACACCCTCGAGCTGCTCCCGCGACTCGCGGAGGCGGTCGAAACCGATCCGACGCTCGCGGCGTCTCCCCTGCCGGAGATCCTGGGCGAACCCGATGGCGAGGCGGCGGCCGACCTTCGGGGGACCCTCGCCGAGGCCCTCGCCGCGGAGCCGCCGTCGACGGTCACGGAGGGCGGGCTCATCTGTCGGGGCTACCGCGAGGAGCTGGACGAAGTGATCGACCGCCACGAGGAGCTGAAACGGTGGTTCAATACGCTGGCCGAGCGCGAGTCCCGCCAGCACGGGCTCTCACACGTGACCGTCGACCGCAACCGCACGGACGGCTACTACGTCCAGGTCGGCCGGTCGGCGGCCGACGGCGTGCCCGACCACTACGAGGAGATCAAGGCGCTGAAGAACTCGAAGCGGTTTACGACCGCGGAGCTCGAGGAGAAAGAGCGCGAGATCCTCCGCCTGGAAGAGCGCCGCGGCGACCTGGAGTACGAACTCTTCTGCGAGCTGCGCGAGGCGGTCGCCGGGGCGGCCGAGCTCCTCCAGGACGTCGGCCGGGCGCTCGCGACCGTCGACGCGCTGGCGAGTCTCGCCAGCCACGCCGCCGAGAACGGCTGGGTCCGTCCGGAGCTCCACGCGGGCGACGGGATCGAGATCGCCGCGGGCCGCCACCCGGTCGTCGAGCAGACCACCGAGTTCGTCCCCAACGATGCGCGCCTGGGCTCGTCGGC
Source organism: Halovivax sp. (assembly GCA_007119345.1). GTDB lineage: Archaea > Halobacteriota > Halobacteria > Halobacteriales > Natrialbaceae > Halovivax. Next base: position 5,372 of record SKPV01000094.1, on the reverse strand, counting down.
CGACGGGCAGGAACGTGCCAGCGGGCGCGCGACGGACGACCGGCGGTTCCTCGTGGTGACCGGCCCCAACATGTCCGGCAAGTCGACGTACATGCGTCAGGTCGCCACCATCGTCCTGCTCGCCCAGGTCGGCAGCTTCGTCCCCGCCCGCGAGGCCCGGATCGGACTCGTCGACGGCATCTTCACCCGCGTCGGCGCGCTCGACGAGCTCGCCCAGGGCCGGTCGACGTTCATGGTCGAGATGAGCGAGCTCTCGAACATCCTCCACGCCGCGACCGAGGACTCGCTGGTGATCCTGGACGAGGTGGGCCGGGGGACCGCGACCTACGACGGCATCTCGATCGCCTGGGCCGCCACCGAGTACCTGCACAACGAGGTCGGCGCGAAGACGCTCTTCGCGACCCACTACCACGAGCTGACGTCGCTCGCCGAACACCTCCCGCGGGTGGCGAACGTCCACGTCGCGGCCGACGAGCGCGACGGCGACGTCACCTTCCTCCGGACGATCCGGGACGGGCCGACCGACCGCTCCTACGGGATCCACGTGGCCGACCTCGCGGGGGTCCCGGACCCCGTCGTCGACCGAGCGAGCGACGTGCTCGACCGGCTGCGCGAGGAGAAGGCGATCGAAGCGCGAGGTGGCGGGTCGGCCGAGCCCGTACAGGCCGTCTTCGACCTGGAGAGCGGGACGATGCGGACGGGCGGAGGCGACGGCGGTCCACGGGTGAGCACCGACGAGGGTGTCACGGAGGCACCGGCCTCGACCGACGGCGGCGAGGCGGGTGCGACGGCCGGCGAAGGGGCGACGAGCGAGGCGGAGAACGAACCCGCGATCGATCCCGAGACCGCGAAGATACTCGAGGAACTCGCGTCGGTCGACGTCAACGAGACGCCGCCGGTCGAACTGCTGGGGCGCGTCCAGGAGTGGCAGGAGCGCCTTGACGCTGACGGGGAGCGGTAACGGAACGGCGACGCCGCTTCGGGCTCGGGCACCGAACCGATCCGGCAGGATCTTCAGGGGCCGTCGCTCACCTAGATCCGAACGACGAATGCACCGCAGAGCGATGATCGCCGGCGCGTCCGCATTTCTCGCGCTCCCCGGGTGCGGATTCCTGGCGGACGATGAGAGCGGCACCCACGGCGACGAGATCGAGAACTACGAGCGCGGCACGCTCGAGGTCGTCGTCGACGGCGAGCCGATCGACCTCTCGGCGGATCGGTTCCAGGCCGAGCACGCCGACGAGTACTCGATCGACTTCCACTTCCACGAGTTCGACGACTACTGGTACATGGAGGGCGATCGGGTGACGTTCGCGGGGGGAATCGACCGCCTGCCCCACTTCGCGTACGAGGAGACCGTCCGCGGGCACGTCGTGACCGCCGACGGGACGACCTACGACGAGGCCGACGAGGGGACGGCGATCGAGTTCGAGGCGAACGGCGAGCCGGTCGACCCGACCGAGTACGACGTCCGGGACGGAGACGAGCTCCGCGTCGAGATCGAGACCGACGGGTGAGAGCCCGAGCTGGCGCGACCCCGCGGGTCGAATACACCCCCGTAATGAAGGGGTCGACAGTTATCCCCTCCCCCGTGCGAATTGTACCCATGTCACGCGCGGCGACGGTACCTGGGCACCACGGTGAATCGAACGAGCGTCCCACCGGGAGGAGCGGACGATGAGCCGGGACGCGGACGTCGTGATCGTCGGCGGCGGCTGCATCGGGGTCACGATCGCCCGCGAACTGGCGACCGACCACGACGTCACCCTCCTCGAACGGGGCCAGATCGCCGGCGAGACGACCGGGCACGCGTCGGGGATCGTCCAGCCGCAGTACCAGTTTCCCCACCTCCCGGAGGCGGGCCGACTGGCGTTTCGGTTCTTCGAGGGGCTCGACGGGCACCGAAACTACGAGTACACCGAGCGGGAGTTGGTGAACCTCCACGGACCGGCGGAGACCGAGGCGGCCCGGAAGTACGCCGAGCTCGTCTCGCGAGACGGCGGCTACGACGCGGAGTGGCTCGACGCCGCGGCGATCGAGGACCGATATCCGGGCGTCTTCGACACGAGCGAGGAGAGCCCGATCGCCGGCGGAATGGCCTACGAGCGGATGGGGTGGATCGACCCCTACACGTTCGCGACGACGATGAGCGAGGACGCCGCGGAGCGGGGGGCCGCGATCCGGACCGGCGTCGGGGTGACCGACCTCCTCGTCGAAGACGGCGCCGTCGCGGGCGTGGCCACCGACGACGGCGAGATCCGGGCCCCGACGGTGATCGTCGCGGCGGGTCGGTGGTCGCGAGCGCTCCTCGAGCCCCACCTCGAGGTCCCGATCCAGCCCGAGCGGTTCTGGCACGTCAACCTGGAGAGCGACGCGGTGAGCGACGACCGCGTCAGTGAGGAGTACCCCCAGTGGTACATGGACCTCGACTTCGGGGACGACCTGCCGGCCGAGCTCGGGCTGGACGGGTTCATGGCGACGTTCTGGCGCCCGGAGCACAGCGGCGAGCTCCACGTCGCCGGCATCGAGGGGCTGCTCCCGCCGGAGCCGTCGGTGAAACACGGCGTCGACGAGGCGTTCCACCTGCTGCTCGCCGAACGCATCGAGGAGCTCCTCGCCGAGTTCGACGGGGCGGCGATCGCGAGCGACGGCTGCTGTCCGACCGGCGACGCGATGTCGCCCGACTGGCTCCCGATCGTGGACGCGCCGGCCGACGCCCCCGACGGGCTGGTCGTGGCCACCGGCTTCAGCGGCCTCGGACTGACCGCGTCGCCGATCGCCGCCGCGGCGGTTCGCCAGCTCGTCGGCGGCGACGTCGCGCCGTTTCCGCTCGACTCGCTCTCGATCGACCGCTTCGACGATCGGTCGGCGGACTTCCCGGAGCCGCCGTTCGACGTCTTCGACGTGAGCGTCTTCGAAGCGGGCGAGTGAGCGCGTTCGAGCGCGCCGAGTGATCGACGACTATCGGACGGAATCGGGCACGCGGATACGGACCTCGACGGGCCGGCCCGGCGCGACACTGGATTCATAGGGTTCGACCGCCACCTCCCGAACGATGAGCATCGGCGAGCCCGCGGGGCGATCGTTCGACGGGCATCGACGCGAGCGGATCGGGACGGGACCGCGTCGGGGACCGGCGGGCGCTGGCGACGAGACCGGAGGGGATCGACCGTGACCGCCGACGACACCGACATCCGCCGGCTCGACGAGGACACCGTCGCCCGCATCGCCGCGGGCGAGGTGGTCGAGCGGCCCGCGAGCGCAGTCAAGGAGCTCGTCGAGAACGCCCTCGACGCCGACGCCTCCCGGATCGACGTCGCGGTCGGGGCGGGCGGCACGGAGCTGATCCGCGTCGCCGACGACGGCCGCGGGATGACCGAGGCCGACCTGCGCGCCGCCGTCCGCCAGCACACGACGAGCAAGATCGCGAGCCTGGACGACCTCGAGTCCGGCGTCGCCACCCTCGGCTTCCGCGGGGAGGCGCTGCACACCATCGGCTCGGTCTCGCGGCTGACCATCCGGAGTCGCCCGCGTGCGGACGCGATCGCGGAGCGCGGCGTCGACGCGGCCGGAGCGGGCGACGCCGACAGCGACCCCGCCGCCGGCACCGAACTCGTCTACGAGGGCGGCGACGTCGTCGCCGTCGAGCCCGTCGGCTGCCCCGAGGGCACCACGGTCGAGGTGGCGGACCTCTTCTACAACACGCCCGCCCGACGGAAGTTCCTCAAGACGACGTCCACGGAGTTCGCCCACGTCAACCGCGTGGTGACGCGGTACGCCCTGGCGAACCCCGACGTGGCGATCTCGCTGACCCACGACGGCCGGGAGGTGTTCGCCACGACCGGGCAGGGAGACCTCCAGGCGGCGGTGCTGGCCGTCTACGGCCGCGAGGTCGCCGGCGCGATGATCCCCGTCGAGGCCGACGGCGACGAGCTCCCGCCGGGGCCCGTCGAGTCGGCGTCGGGACTCGTCTCCCACCCAGAGACGAATCGCTCGACCCGGGAGTACCTCGCGACGTACGTGAACGGGCGGGCGGTCACCGCGGACGCGATCCGCGAGGGGATCATGGGCGCCTACGGCGGCCAGCTCGGCGGCGACCGCTACCCGTTCGTCGTCCTCTTTCTCGACGTGCCGGGCGACGCCGTCGACGTCAACGTCCACCCGCGCAAGCGCGAGGTTCGCTTCGACGACGACGACGCCGTCCGTCGACAGGTCGACGCCGCCGTCGAGGCGGCGCTGCTCGAGCACGGACTGCTCCGCTCGCGGGCGCCGCGCGGACGATCCGCGCCGGAGGAGGCGCGAGTGGAACCGGATCGGGGTTCGGGGGCGACCGAAGGTGGCGAGTCGAACGCCCCGAGCGACCGAGGGTCCGGCGGGGCTTCGGCGGAACGGTCGGACGCTCCCGACCCGTCGGGACGACCCGAACGCGCCGACCCGTCGGGACGAACCGAACGCGCCGACCCAGCGCCGGAAGAGTCGTCCCCGGCGGAGCGACCCGCGGACGAGCCGGTCGATGGCGGCGCGACCGTCGGCGGCTCGCGGTCGACCCCGGACCAGCGGGATCGAGACGAGGGCGGTGCCGGCACGACGAGCGCGCCGAAGGAGTCGAGTGCCGGCGGCGAATCCGCGCGCACAGCCGACGCGACCGAGCCGGAAACGGCGAACGAGGGCGACGCCGGCCCGTCGGACGCGAACGACGCGACGGCGACCGCCCCCGCGCCCGAGGACCGCCCCCGTCCCGCCGCGGACCCCGACCGTCTCAGTCCCACCGCGGAACCCGGCCGCAAGTTCGACGCGGGTGCCGAACAGCGAACCCTCGAGGGCGAGGCGGCGACGCTGGACGCCGAGTTCGACTCGCTGCCGCCGCTGCGCGTCCTGGGACAGCTCCGGGACACCTACCTCGTCTGTGAGACGCCGGACGGCCTGGCGCTGGTCGACCAGCACGCCGCCGACGAGCGGGTCAACTACGAGCGCCTGCGCGAGGCGTTCGCGAGCGATCCGGCGGCGCAAGCGCTGGCCGAGCCGGTCGAGCTCGAGCTGACGGCCGTCGAAGCCGCCGCCTTCGACGACGTTCGCGAGGCGCTCTCGCGGCTCGGGTTCTACGCCGACCGCGTGGGCGATCGCACCGTGGCGGTGACGACGGTACCCGCCGTCCTCGACGAGACGCTCGATCCCGAGCGGCTGCGGGACGTCCTCTCGTCGATCGTCGCGGGCGACCGCGACGCGGGGGCGGAGACCGTCGACGCGCTCGCCGACGAGTTCCTCGGCGACCTGGCGTGTTACCCCTCGATCACGGGCAACACCTCGCTCGCCGAGGGGTCGGTCCTCGACCTCCTGTCGGCGCTCGACGACTGTCACAACCCGTACGCCTG
>SKPV01000184.1 GCA_007119345.1 Halovivax sp. | reverse complement strand
TCGATCGGATGCGTCGGACCGTGGCCGCGTCCTGGCGTCGATCGGATGCGTCGAACCGTGGCGGCGCGCTGGGTTCGATCGGATGCGTCGGACGGTCGGTCTGCACCCGAAAGTCGGATCGAGAGGGAACAGTTATCTCGCCGGCGCGAAGTCCACCTCGCATGAACGTCGACAAGGACCGGTTCCCGCGGTGGGTGTGGCTGTTGATCGGGCTGTTCGCGATGGCGATCCTGGCGAACGCGATCAACGTCCTGGTGCTCTTCGAGGCGGGCCTGCCCGAGCGCTACGGCGTCGTCACCGTGATCGCGGGAATGGCGCCGGTCATCGTCTACGTCGGCGTCTGGTACGACGAGGACCGCCAGCACTACTGGGAGCATTCGAGACTCCGCATCGCCGGCGACGTGACGTTCCTGGCCCTCGGCACGATCGCGGGCGCCACCGTGGCTCTCGCGGGCATCGTCGACACCGGACTCCCGACGCTCGTCCAGGACCTGCTCGCGATGACCGTCGGCTTCCTCGCCGGCTGGGTGCTCTTTTACTTCCGGAACCCGGATCTCTACTTCGCGGACCCCGACCAGAGGCGGTGAGCGGGACGGGTTCCGTCCCCGTCGATCGCTCGCGGTGAGCAGCGCTCGAAGGCGCGGCCGGTGCTCCGTCGCCGCGAGCGGCGCTCGATACTATCGACCGCGCTCCGGCGCCGCGAGCGCGACGCGTCCCGGTTTCTCGCCGCGCGAACGACCGACGATCGGGTCGATCCGCCCGGACGGATCGGCGCCCCTCACGCGCCCGCGACCGTGATCGGCTCCGTGTGGTCGATCGCGTCCTCGAGTTCGTCCGCGATGGCGCTGCCCCGGGAGACCTGGATCTCGCCCCCGCGGCTCACCGTCGCCGTGAAGAGGTACTCGCCGCCGGCCCGGACCTCGACGGTCCGGCCGTCGTGGCCGTCGACCGGAATGACGATGTGACGGGAGGTAACCTCGGGCTGGACGAGCTGGCCGTCGCCGCCGCCACCGCCGTGGGAGCCGCCCCCTCCGCTCTGGGAGCCGCCGCCACCGCCGTGGGAGCCGCCGCCCGTCCCGTAGTGGGGATTCTCCTCGTGGGTGCGGACGTCGATGTCGATCCCGAGGCGGTTCTCGACGTCGGAGATGCGTCCGCCGCCCTTGCCGATGACGCTCGAGATGTCGTCGTCGTCGACGTAGACGACGGCCCGGTCCTGGCTCTTCAGCTGAACGTCGACGTAGCCGCGGGCGATCGAGCGGATCTCCCGTTCGATCTCTTGCTTGGCGATCCGGTCGACGCCCGACTCGCGCTGACCGGGGCCGCCCTCCTCGTCCGTGAGCGGGACGGTGACGACCTGCCGGTTGAACGTGTAGATCTCGTACTCGGGTTCGCCGGTCTGGAAGTCCGTGATGAGGATCACCGGCCGAGCGAGGTCCTCTTCCGTGAGCCCCGCCGGGACCTTGACCTCGGTCCTGACGTCGTAGACCGTCGCGATCTCGCCGGCCTCGACGTAGACGACGGTGTCGACGACCTGCGGGATCATGCCGAGCTCGACGCGACCGACGAGGCGCTGCAGGGCGTCGATCGCGCGCGTGGCGTGAACGACGCCGATCATGCCGACGCCGGCGAGGCGCATGTCCGCGAAGACCTCGAAGTCGTCGGTCTTCCTGACCTCGTCGTAGATCGTGTAGTCGGGCCGGACCATCAGGAGCGCGTCGGCGGTCTTGGCCATCTCGCCGCCGAGCGCCGTGTACTGGGTGATCTCGGGGCCGACCTGGAGGTCGCGGGGCTTTTCCATCGTCTTGACGGCGTAGTCGTGGCCCTCGAGGTAGCGCGCGACCGCCTGGGCGAGCGTGGACTTCCCGGCGCCGGGCGCCCCGGAGATGAGCACGCCCCGCTGGCGTTCGAGCAGGCGCTCTTTGAGTTCGGCGGCGTGCTCGTAGTCCTCGATGTCCGTCCGGGCGATCGGCCGGACGGCGGTGATCTCGATCCCGTCGGCGAACGGCGGCCGGGCGACGGCGATGCGGTAGTCGCGGAACTGGACGATCGTCATTCCCGGCTCCGACAGTTCGATGAAGCCCTCGCTCGCCTCCTTGGCGGCGTCGACCACCTCGCGGGCGTACTCGTCCGCCGTCTCCTCGGCGAGGGGCTCGTCGGCGATCGCCCGGTAGCGCATCTCCCCCAGCGCGCCTCGCTTGGCCATCGGCACGGCGCCCGTCTTGAGGTGGACGCTCATCGTCTCGTCGTCGAAGTACTCCTCGATCGCGAGCGTGCCCACCTCGGGGACCTTCGGCGAGAGGTAGTCCACGTCGAGGCCCTTCGCCTTCGCCACCTCGGCCTGGACGACGTCGCTCGTGACGAAGGTGGCCTCGAGCTCCTCGGCGATGTCGCGGATGAGCGCGTCGATCTCGCCCTCCGAGGCGTGGCCGCGCTCGATCGCGCTCGGCCGTTCGCCGACGTACTCGAGTTCGACCTCGCCCGCGTCGGCGAGCGTCGTCAGCCGCTCGAGCTCGCCGAGGCCGTCCCAGCCGCTCTCGTAGCCGTCGTTGGCCTGCGCCTCGAGTTCGGCCACGACCGCCTCGGGAACCGCGATCGTCGCCCCCGCGAACTCGCCGTCCTCGACCGACGTCGAGACCCGGCCGTCGATGACCACGCTCGTGTCCGGCACGACGTACATGTACCCCGAGTTGGCTTCGGACGCGTAAAAGCGTGCGGAAGCCGTCTGCACGGAACGCTCGGGTTCGCGGGCGATGCCGTCGGCGCCCGCGCTCACGTCCCGTCGCTCGACGCCGCGTCGGCGGACCGGACCGAGCGTCCGTCGTCCCACCCGTCGAGCAGCTCGTCGAAGTGAGGAACGTACACGTCCATCCCCACCCGCTCGGCGAGCTGCCGGCCCGCCTCGAGGCGTTCTCGCGCCCGTTCGGAATCGCCCTCGAGCGCCGCCAGCCGGCCCAGCTCGCGGAGGGCGGCGACGGCCGCCTCGTTCGAGAGCCCCCGGGCCCGCTCGAGCGCGTCTTCGAGCGTCTCGCGGGCCGCCTCGCGGTCGCCGGCGGCCAGCTGGGCCGCGCCGTAGGTCGCGTCGATCTTGACGCCCGTCAACTCGTATCCGGACCGTTTCTCTTCGAACGCGCGCCGAGCGTGTTCGAGGGCCTCCGAGGATTCGCCCGCGCGGAGCAGCGTCCTCGCGAGGCGCATTCGTCTGATTTGACGGATGTCGTCGTCTTGGACGCCCTCGACCAGCGTCAGCGCCTCGCGCTGTAGATCGATCGCTCGGCCCAGATCGTCGCGTTCTCGCTCGATGGAGCCACGAACCGATTTGCAAGCGCCGAGCACGACCTCGAAATCGTGTTCGACCGCGATTTCGCGTGCTCGCGCTAGCTGATCTTCCGCTCGATGCAATTCCCCGGAGAGGTAATACGCCCGTCCGAGCTCCCACTCGTAGAAGGCGGTGCGGCGGTTCGCCTTCGTTTCGTGGAGGAGTTCCAACGTCGTTTCGAAGCCGTCGATCGCGTCGTCGATGCGGCCCACTTCGAGGTCCGCGGTGTGCTCGATCCACGCCGCCATCGACATCCGCACCCGATCGTCGATTCGTTCGGCGATCTCTCGGGCCTCACGGCTGAGTTTCCGGGAATCCTCCCAGTCTCCTCGATGCAGGGCGAAAAAGGCGAGGTTCGCCTTGACGAGCCCGATCTTGCTCACGTTCCCCGTTCGATCGGCGAGTTCTTCGCAGCGCTCGAGCGTGTCGACGGCGGCCTCGTGGTCACCGGCTCGATTGTATACGACCGCCAGGTCGTTGAGGGCGCTCGTTAGTTCGTGTTCGTACTCCCCGGACTGCAACAGTTTCACACCGCGTTCGACGAGCGCTCGCGCCCGGTCGATATCGCCGAGATTCGCGTAACAGTCGCCGAGGTTCTGGTGGGCGCGGCCGAGAGAGAGGGTGAAACCGATCTCGGCGGCGCGCTCCCGGAGTCGCTCGTGGTGCTCGATCGCCCCCTCGTACTCCCCGCGACCGAAGTAGGCGCCGCCGAGGTAGTCCGTGAGCCAGCAGACTTCCTCCGTGACCTCGTCTCCACCCACCTCGAGGCCCCGGCGGGCGTACGCCTCGGTCTCGTCGTACTTGCTCGCCTCGAAGGCCGTTTTGGCCTGGTACCGGTAGCTGCGACGGACCCGCTCCGGTTCGTCGGTGCGCTCCCTGACGTACCGGAAGTACTTGGTAGCTTTCTCGTGCTCGCCGCGCGTGGAATAGCTGTCGCCGAGAGCGTGGAGAACGTCGAGGACGGTCTCGTCACGACCGAGGTCCCGCGCCAGCGCGAGCGCCCGCTCGTAGTGGTCGACCGCGACGTCGTGCGCGTAGACGTCGGTCGCCTCCGCCGCCGCCCGGCGGTAGTGATCGAGCGCGCGCTCGGGCTCGCCCGCCCGTTCGTAGTGGGACGCGACCGTGGCCGGTCCCGCGACCTCGTCGTCGGCCAGGTGGGCGCCCGCGGACCGATGGAGGTCGCGTCGTCGCTCGTCGGTCATCGTCTCGAGCGCCGTCGTTCGCAGCACCTCGCTCCTGAAGCGGACCCGGTCGTCGCTTTCGGCGACCCAGACGCCGCCGCCGACCAGCAAGTCGATCCGTTCGCGGACTCGCGGCTCGGCGAGCGGGGCGATCGCGACCAGGGCGTCGACCGGCATCGGATCACCGAGAACGGCGCCGACGTCGAGCACGCGACGGGTGTCCGCGTCCAGCCTGGCGAACCGGCGTTCGATCATCGTCCCCACGACGTCGGGCATCTCGAGGTCGTCGACCGCGTCCGGGTAGCGGTCGACGCGCGGATCGAGCGCGCCCTGCTCGAGGAGCTGGGCGACCGTCTCGACGATGAAGAGGGCGTTCCCGCCGGTCCCCTCGTGAATCGCGTCGACGAAGTCGCGAGGAACGCCGCGCCGACCCAGTTCGGACTCGACCAGCGCGGTCGTCACCTCGCGGTCGAACGGGGCGACCTCGAGTTCGACGAGCCGGTCCGCGGCCGAGCGCTCGGCCAGTCGCGTGCCGAGGGGGTGTTCGTCGTCGACCCCCGACGGCCGGTAGGTCGCCACGAGCAACAGCGGCGCGTCCGCGACCTCGGCCCCGACGTGTGCGAGGAGTTCCACCGTCGCCGCGTCGGCCCACTGGAGATCCTCGACGACCAGCACGGTCGGGCGCTCCCGCGCGTGATCGGCCAGGGTCGTCCTGACCTGGTAGTAGAGGGCGGCGAGCTGGGCCCGGTACATCTCGGCGTCTTCGGCCTCGGCCCGATCGGTCGCGAAGGGCAGATCGGCGGTCGACGCCACGAGTTCGCCCTCGATCGCGTCTCGCAGCGGTCCGTAGGGTTCACCGCCCTCGCGGCGACTCCGGCCGACGAGGACGTCGAACCCGCGCTCGCGGACGCGGTCGGCGAACGCCTCGACGAGGGTGGTCTTGCCGACGCCGGCGTCGCCGGTGACGACCGCGGTGCGGGGCGAGCCCGCGAGCGTCGCCTCGAGCGCGTCCTCGAGGCGAGCGAGTTCCTCTTCGCGGCCGACGATGCCGTCGTCGGTCGACGGCTCGAGGACGAGGTCGCCCTCCGGCGACCGACGAATGACGGCCTCCGCGACGGAGAGGTCGAACCGCTCCGGGACGTCGGCCAGCGCGCAGTCGACGGTCTCGTCCCCGTCGTGGACCCGCACGCGCTCGCCGCCGAGGGCCGCCGACAGTTCCCGGGCCCGACGGCGACCCGCATCCGTCAGCCGGTAGACGCTGCGCTCGCCGCGGCGCTCCGCGACCCGGCCGGCCGTCTCGTCGACGAGGTCGTTCCCCGCGAGCGAGGACATCGCCGAGAGCAGCGTGAGCCGATCGGCCATCGTCCCCGCGAGTCCGAGCGCGTCGCTGATCTCGGCGGAGCTGGCCGCGCCCGACGGCGCCGTCTCGTCGGTGAGCGCCTCGTCGTCCAGCGCGAGGATGACCAGCTCCTCGACGCCGTAATCGTTCATCGACCGTGATAGCACGTCGAGCACATAAAACCGTGCGGCCGGTTCCGTCCGACGCGCTCGACGTTCGTTCGGGTCCCGCAGCCGGCGCCGGCGTCGCCGACGGTCGCGACGGGAGCCACCCGAGCGACTAACTCCCCGGCGCGCGAGTCCCGACTCGTGACCCTCCCAGCGCTCACCCGAGAGCTCGTCGCGACCCCGAGCCACGACGACGAGACCGCGGTCGGCGACCGGATCGAATCCTGGCTGCGCGCCGAGACGGACGCGACCGTCCGCCGGGACGACGTCGGCAACGTGTTCGCCCGGCGGGGGGCCAGTTCGGGCCCGCAACTCGCGCTCGTCGGCCACCACGACGTCGTTCCGCCGGACCCGTCCCAGGTCGACGGCGACGCCTACGCCGTCGAGGAGCGCGACGGTCGCCTCTACGGCCGCGGAACGGCGGACATGAAAGGCGCCGTCGCCGCGATGATGCTGGCGTTTCGAGACGCCGAACCGGCGCGCGCCGGCGCGAACGACCCCGGCGGGCTCGTCTTCGCGAGTTTCGTCGGCGAGGAGATCGGCGGCGTCGGGGCCCGCCACGCCATCGACGAGGGCTTCGCGCCCGACTACGCGGTCGTGGGCGAGGGATCGACGAACTACTCGAGGCCGGACGTCACCGACGTCGTCGTCGCCCACAAGGGCCGACGCGGGAGCACGATCGCCGCCCGCGGCGCGGCCGCCCACGCGAGCGAACCCGAGGCGGGCGAGAACGCGATCTACCTGGCGGCGGACGTCGTCGCCGACGTGCGCGACCTCGCGTTCCCCAGCGTCGAGATCGGGGCGGCCGGGGAGACGCTCGCCGGCTCGATCGCCGTCACGGAGATCGACGGCGGCGCGGGGATGAACGTGATCCCCGAGCGCTGTGACCTGACGATCGACGAGCGGACCGTCCCCGGGGAGCGCGCGCCGCTCGACCGCGTCGCCGACCGCGACGGCGTCGAGTGGACCGTCGATCAGGACCTCCCGCCGATGCGCTGTGGCGACGCCGAGTTCGCCGAGACCGTCCGCGAGGCGGCCGACGACGTCCAGGAGGGGACGCCGACGCTGACGATCAAGCCCCACGCGACGGACGCCGGCTGGCTCGCCGATCGAGCGGGAACCGACTGCGTCGTCGTCGGGCCGTCCGAGCCCGGGGAGGCCCACACCGCCGACGAGAGCGTCTCGCTCGAGGTGCTGGACCGGTGTCGGGCGATCTATCGAGAGCTCGCCGAACGCTGGCCCGCCTGAGCCGTCGGCGCGCCCTCCACGACCGCATCGCTCCCGGCGGTGCGGACCGCTACGGTCGACGTTTACGCCGGTCGCCCCGTCGCGCGTCCGGATCGTCCCGGCGGACGCGCCCGAGACCGCGACGTTGATAGGCGTCGACGAGGTATTTCGGTTCGATGGCCACGGAGCACCAGACCGCGTCCGGATCGGACGCCTACGAGCGGCTCGAATCGCGCGCGAAACGCATCGCGAACGTGAAGGCGGCCGGCGGGGTCCTGCGGTGGGACCAGGAGGTCGTCATGCCCGAGGGCGGCACGCCGGCCCGGGCGAAGCAGCTGTCGACGCTCTCGTCGATCGCCCACGAGGAGCTGACCGCCGAGGAGACCGGCGAACTCCTCGCGGCCGCCGAGGAGGCGGACCTCGACGAGGCGGAGCGGGCGGTCGTCCGCGAGATCCGTCGCCACTACGACCGCGCGACGAGCGTGCCCACCGAGCTGGTCGAGGAGATCTCCGAGACGACCGCGAACGCCCACCCGGTCTGGAAGGAGGCCAGGGCCGACGACGACTTCGAGGCGTTCGCGCCGACCCTCGAGACGCTCGTCGAGCGCAAGCGCGAGTACGCCGAGCACGTCGATCCCGACGCGGATCCCTACGAGGTGCTGTTCGCCGACTACGAACCCTACCTCGACCTCGAGACCGCCGAGCGGGTGCTCACCCGCCTGCGGGACGAACTCGTCCCCCTGATCGACGCGATCGCCGACGGCGACGTCGAACCGGCCCGCGCCTTCAGCGGGGAGTTCGGCGCCGACGCGCAGGAAGACCTCTCGCGGGACGTCCTCGACGCGCTGGGCTACGACTGGGACCGCGGCCGGATCGACACGGCCCCGCACCCGTTCTCGACGGGGACGCAGTTCGACGCCCGGGTGACCACCCGCTTCGACGAGTCCGACCTGCTCGGCTCGATCACGTCGACGATCCACGAGTTCGGCCACGCCAACTACACGCTCGGGCTGCCCGACGAGCACTACGGCACGCCGCTGGGGGACTCCCGGGACCTCACCGTCCACGAATCCCAGTCCCGGCTTTGGGAGAACCACGTCGGGCGCTCCGAGCCCTTCTGGGAGTTCTTCCTCCCCGCGGCGGCCGAGCGCTTCCCCGCCCTCGAGGACGTCAGCGCCCGCGAGGCGTTCGAGGCCGCCAACGAGGTCTACGACGACAACCTCATCCGGGTCGAGGCCGACGAGCTCACCTACCACCTCCACATCGTGATCCGCTTCGAGATCGAGCGCGAGCTGATCTCGGGCGACCTCGACGTCGCGGACGTCCCGCAGGTCTGGAACGACAAGTACGAGGAGTACCTGGGCGTCCGCCCGGAAACCGACGCCGAGGGCTGCCTGCAGGACATCCACTGGAGCCACGGCTCGTTCGGCTACTTCCCGACCTACTCGCTGGGCTCCGTGCTCGCCGCGCAGCTGTACGCCGCCGCGGAGGACGAACTCGGCGACCTGAGCGAGGACATTCGCGAGGGCGAGTTCGACGAGCTCAACGAGTGGCTCCGCGAGAACGTCCACCGGCACGGCTGTCTGTACACGACGCCCGACCTGATCGAGGAAGCCTCGGGCGAGCCCTACACGGCCGACTACTTCGTCGAGTACGCGAAGCGCAAGTACGGCCGACTCTACGAGCTGGACGGTCACTGACGACAACGCGGCGACCGACGATCGCGACGAGGACTGACCGTCGGACGGCGACCGACGATCGCGACGAGGACTGACGACAGAACGAAGACCGGTGACCAGACGGGGATGAGGACTGCGACGGCTCGGCGATCGTTCGCGGGACGGCCGCGACGGTTCGGGCGTCTCGCTCACTCCGGTACGAAACGTCGCCGACAGTCCGGCGTCGAAACGCTGCTGTCGATTCCGGGGACGACCGGCAGGCATTTCTGACAGTCGCGTCCATCGGGAGTGTATGGCCGGTCTCGTGCGCGGATCGATTCGTGGTGTCGTCGCGTGGATCGGTGGCTACCTGCTCACCCTGGCCGTGCTCGTCGCCGGCGTCGTCGACGCGCCCGACGGTGCGGCCCGGACGTTCCTCGAGGCGCACACGGTCCTCGTCGGAGCGGGAACCGACCCGGTGACGATGGTGGCCGTCCCGGTCGTCGTCCTCGGCGCGGTCGGCTATCGGATGGGGAGCGGGATCGAGTCCGGACTGGTCGGTCGACTCCGCTCGTCGGTCGGCTCCCTCCTGGGATCGAGTACCGATCGCACGCGAACGGCCGTGGAGGGTGCTGTCTATCTCGCCGTCGGCTACGCCGTCGTCGCGGCCGTCGCGGCGGCCGTCGTCGGAACCGATGTCGGTGAAACCGCCGTCTCGAGTCTCCTCGTGGCCCTGCTCGTCGGGGTTCCGGCGGCCTTCGTCGGGCCCCGGTTCTGACCGGAAGCCGAAAGAACGAACGAGCTCGGGATCGACGGAGGGACATGGCAGTGAACGACCGACTCGATGGACGAACGGCGATCGTCACCGGCGCGAGTTCCGGGATCGGGGCCGAAACCTGTCGCGCCCTCGCCGCCAGGGGCGCGAACGTGGCCCTCGCGGCCAGACGCGAGGGGCGCCTCGAGGAGCTCGCCGACGAGCTCGAGGCCGACCACGACGTCGAGGCGCTCGCGGTCCCGACGGACGTCGTGGAGGAAGCCCAGGTCGCGGCGCTCGTCGACGAGACGGTCGAGACGTTCGGCGGGCTCGACGTGCTCGTGAACAACGCCGGGCTCGGGCGAGGGAGCGACGTCGAGGAGCTCTCGACCGACGATTACCGCACGATGCAGGAGACGAACGTCGACGGGGTCTTCTACGCGACGCGGGCGGCGATCCCGCACGTGCGCGAGCGCGAGGGTCACCTCATCTTCGTCGGAAGCTTCGCGGGCCAGTACCCGCGGCCGTTCAACCCGGTCTACGCGGCGACGAAGTGGTGGGTCCGCGGGTTCGCAAAGAGCGTGGCGGCCCAGGTGGGCGAGGACGGCGTCGGCGTCACGATCGTCAACCCCTCGGAGGTGCGCACGGAGTTCGAGACGACGGACGGCGACACCTTCGCCGAGCGCTTCGAGCCGGCGGAGGCGACCGAGCCCGAGGAGGTGGCCGAGGCGATCGCGTTCGCCGCCACGCGCGAGCGCTCGGCCGTCGCCGAACTCGACCTCTTCCGCCGGGACAAGTTCGCGGGGTTCTAGGAGTCGTCTCGCGACCGCCGAGCCGAACGCGGGACGGACAGAGAGGGCGTCGGACGCGGGACGGTCCGAGAGAGGGCGTCGGACGCGGGACGGTCCGAGAGAGGGCGTCGGACGCGGGACGGTCCGTTATCGCGGATCGATCCACACCGGGCCGTTTCGACCGTCACCCGGTCGTTTCGACCGTCACCGGGCCGTCCGGGGGAGAAAACCGGCGGGCGTACCCCCGACCAGCAGTTTTAATCGCGTCGACACGAGTGTTTCGAGTCGAAATATGTCACACGGTGACGAATCGGCGACGGACGTGCCGGACGCCTACCGAACCCTCCTCGAGCGATCGGAGAAGCTGACGAACCTGCAGATGGCCTCGATGGTGCTCGGGTGGGACCAGCGCGTGATGATGCCCGAGGGCGGCACGCCGGCCCGGGCGAAGCAGCTCTCGACGCTCTCCTCCCTGCGCCACGAGCTGCTGGTCGACGAGGAGGTGGGCGCGTGGCTCGACGAGCTGGACGGCGCGGACCTGACGGGCGCCCAGGCGGCGGTCGTCCGCGAGCTTCGACGGGAGTACGAGCGATCGGCTGAGGTGCCCGCGGAGCTGATCGAGCGACTCACCCGCCACCAATCCGAGACCCAGCAGGTCTGGCAGGAGGCGAAGGCCGCGGACGACTTCGAGCGCTTCGCGCCCGCGCTCTCGGAGCTGATCGATCTCCAGCGCGAGCGCGCCGCGGCGATCGACCCGACCGAGAGCCCGTACCGCACGATGTACGAGAACGGCCAGCCGTACCTGCCCCTGGAGACGGTCGAGCGCGTCTTCGAGGAGCTCCGCGAACACCTCGTCCCGCTGATCGCCGAGATCGACGAGCGCGGCCGCGAGCTGGCGCGACCCTTCGAGGGGCACACCTACGACGAGGAGACCCAGATGGCGCTGTGCGAGGCGGCGCTCGACCTGCTCGGCTACGACCGCGAGCACGGGCGCCTGGACACCGCACCACACCCGTTCATGTCCGGCAACCAGTTCGACGCCCGGATCACCACGCGTTTCGACGAATCCGACCCGCTCGGCGCGCTCGGCGCGACCGTCCACGAGTTCGGCCACGCCACCTACCAGCTGGGCCTGCGCAAGGAGGAGTACGGCAACCCCCTGGGATCGCCCCGCTCGTCGGGCGTCCACGAGTCCCAGTCGCGCTTCTGGGAGAATCACGTCTACCGCAGCCGCGAGTTCTGGGAGCTGTTCCTCCCGACCGTCGAGGAACACTTCCCGCAGACCGAGGACGTGACCGTCGAGGAGGCCTACCAGGCCGCCAACCGGGTCTACCCGGACAATCTCATCCGGGTCGAAGCCGACGAGCTCACCTACCACCTCCACATCATCCTCCGCTGTGAGATCGACCGCGCGTTCGTCGAGGGAGAGCTCGACGTCGCGGAGATCCCCGAGGTCTGGAACGACAAGATGGACGAGTACCTCGGCGTGCGCCCCGAGACCGACGCGGCGGGCTGCCTGCAGGACACCCACTGGTCGGCCGGCTTCGCCAACTTCCACGGCTACACCGTCGGCAGCGTGCTGGCCGCCCAGCTCGACGCCGCGATGCGCGAGGATCTGGACGTCGACGGCTGCATCCGCGACGGCGAGTTCGCGCCGCTGCGCGAGTGGCAGGCAGAACACGTCCACCGCCACGGCCAGCGCTACCCCACCGAGGAGCTGATCGAGGTCGCCACCGGCGAACCGCTCACGGCCGAGTACTTCCTCGACTACGTCGACGAGAAGTTCGCCGACCTGTACGAGCTGTGAACCGCCCGACGCGTCGGGCGCGGCGACCGACGACGGTCGCCCGCCGGACGGTGCGGACGGTCGCCCGCCGGACGATGCGGACGG
>SKPV01000280.1 GCA_007119345.1 Halovivax sp. | reverse complement strand
GTCGTCGGATAGCCGTCGTCGTCCAGCTCGACCGACGTGGCGGCGAAATCGGTGACGTAGATCGCGAGCGGGTAGCCGACGCGCTGGTCGTGGCCGGCCTGCTGTCGGGCGTCGACGAACGTTTCGACCCCGTAGTAGCCGACGACGTACTCGTACTGCGAGTAGAACACCTGCGCCCGCGGGAGCGAGACGTCCTCGCCCAGTCGCAACTCCTCGTCGAGCGTGAGGCCGACGGTGACGGTGTCGTCGAACGCAGCCGGTTCGGGCGAGGCCGACTCGACGTCGACGACGAAGAGCGCCCCGATCCCGACTGCGACACCGACCGCTGCGATCACAATCACGCCGCCCCACGAAACCCCGTTCACGGTTCAAGTTCGGGCGGAGAACGAATACGTCGTTTGGTCCGTCCCTCGAACGGACGGTCGCACCCGGGGTCCCCGCTCGGACGCCGCTTCGGGCGGAGGGAGCGGACGGAGACGTTCGAGTCGAGCGGCCTCCGACGCCTTGCCGTCCCGTAGGGCTCTCTCCCGAGGGATTCGGAGCCTCGAGCCACGGTCCGACGAGACGGATGACCCGATCGACCAGCCGGTGGGTGCCGTCGGCGTCACCCGTGCCCGGTCGTCCGGTTCGGGACCGTCGCGGCGGCTCGAAACGCCGCGGTCCGCCGTCCCCCGGACGATTCCCAGAATCGGGGAACCGGCTCGCTCGTTCAACTCCGTCGGTCGGCTACCTTCGGACGTCTAATGGCAGACCACCGCGTCGACCCGCGGCGCCCGTCGCGACGATCGCCGAGCGGACGCCACGGGTCCGACATCGCGTCGGACATCGGGAGACGAGCGGCGATCGCGGCCGGCGCCGCAGGCGGACTCGCCGCACTCTCGGGCTGTCTGAACACGTTCGCACACGTTAGCGACGACGACGACGAGGCCGGCGAGGGCGCGCTCGGTCAGCCGGCGGACGCGATCGAGGTTCGGATCGCGGACATGCCGACGCCGGGCTTCGAGCCGCCGGTCGCCCACGTCGACGTCGGCGGAACCGTCCGGTGGATCACCGACGGCTACTACCACACCGTCAGCGCCTACCACCCGGACGTCCACGGACCGCGTCGCGTGCCGGAGGGGGTCGATCCCTTCGATAGCGGTCCCCTCCGCGAGGGCGAGGAGTTCGCGTGGACGTTCGAGCGCGAGGGCGTCTACGACTACGCCGACGCGGTCACGCTCTGTGCGACCCACGAGGCGCTCGGCGCCGTCGGTCGGATCGTCGTCGGCTGGCCCGACGTCGACGGAGAGCCGGCCCTCGATCACGACGTGACGGCGCTGCCAGGGGAGGCGGCGGCGGTCATGCGAGCGGCGAACGAAGAGACACGGTCCGTCCTCTGAGCGGGTTCACCGTCCGCGGTTCGGCGGCTCGTCGGAGTGAGTCCTCCTGGCGGCCACAGGAGGCCAGGGTCAGGCGCCCCGTGGTGGAACGAGGAGCACGTTTCCAGTCGCGCGAGCGACGACGTCCCCGGAGACGCTACCGAGCAGGAGGCGGCGCAGCCGGCTGTGCCCACGCGAGCCGACGAGGATCGTCGTCGGATCGTGCTCGGATTCGGCGGCGAGGATCTCGTCAGCGGGATCGCCCTGACGGACGTCGATTCGGGTCTCGATGTCCCACTCCTCGAGTCGGCCCGCCAGTTCGTCGAGTTGCGTCGCGGGATCAGCCCGTTCGGGGACGTCGGGATCCTTCGGCGTCTCGACGTGAACCAGCGTCGCCTCCCGCGTGGCGGGCCGCAGGTACGAGAACGTCTCGAACGCCGCCTGTGCGTTGTCCGAGAAGTCCGTCGCGTAGAGCATCCGCTGGAACAGGTGTTCCCTGACGACGTCCGGCTCCTCTGCCTCGCGTTCGATCCGGTTGACCAGCAGCGGCACGACCGTCGTCCGGGCGAGGTTGCGGGCCGTCGAACCGATGACGCGGTTCTCGAGCGGGCTCTTTCCGCGCGAACCGACGATCGTCAGGCCGGCGCCGACGGTTTCGGCGATCCCGTTGATGCGCCGGTGGGGCGTCCCCCGCACGACGTGGGCCTCGACGTCGAACCCGGCGCCCTCGATGACGCCCCGGTACCGGTCCAGCGCTCGTTCGCGACGGCCCTCGAAGTCGATGCCGGGCATTCCGGCGTGGACGTTCGAGGGGATCACCGTCACGAGGTGGATCTCGTCGACGCCGATCCGACCGAGACACTCGAGGCAGGTCTCGCTCTCGATGGTCGCCTCGCTGGCGGCCGAGAGGTCGGTCGCACAGATCGCTTTCATGATGGCTCTAGGGTTCGCCGGTATAATATTGTTTGGTGAATCCAATACCGGGTGCCGCCGCTGGCGGGCCGAGCGTCACGTCACGCAGACGGCGAACCCCGCTCGTCCGGCGGAGTGCGGTCGCGCCGCAGGCGTCCGGCGCTTCGCTCCGGCGGACCCGTCGCCGACCAGTCCGCAGCCGTCACACCACGATCGATTCGCCCGGCGTTCCCGACCACCGAGCGTCGGTCGATCGGCGTTTGCGAGCGCCGGACACGAGGGTCTCGTCGGCCACGCGGATCTCGTCTCGGACCGCGCACGCGAGATCGTCCCCGTACATCGTGGGCTGGGACGGCGGTCCGCCCCACCCTTATATCCTGGTAACTTACGAAAATATCTTCGTGGGATAGCCGTGAGATAGCTGGCAGTAATATTGTACATCAATCCCAAAAGCGTTATACCCACCGCTCGGGTAGAGGATGACGAGTAGAACGCCATGATTCGCGCACAACCGAACCGCGACCCGGGTCGCTACGCACGGGCGAACCGCGACCGCCGGGGAGACGCACGGTCGAACACCGCCCAGCTACCCAACGCATGATCGAATTCACAGCCCTCCCACCGATCGTCCAAGCGGCACTGCTCGTCGTCCTCGTCTCCGTGGAGGCGATCGTCCTCTACGTCGGGTACGGCGTCGTCGAGCAGGCCCTCGCGCCGTCGGTGATCGAGACGATCGAGACCGCATAATCCATGGAGCTCCTCGGACTCGGAATCGGTCTGTTCGCCCTGTTCGTCGGCTTCGGCTTCATGGTCGGGGTCTTCTTCGGGTTCTTTGGGATGGGTGGCTCCTTCCTCGTGACGCCCGCCCTGTTGATCCTCGGCTACCCCGCGCCGGTAGCGATCGGGAGCTCGATGGCGTTCGTCTTCGGGACGGCCGTGATCGCGACATTGAAACACCACGACGTGGGCCAGGTGGATTACAAGCTCGGCGCCCTGATGTTCGTCGGCATCGCGCTCGGAATCGAGGGCGGGAAGGTGCTGGTGCTCGGACTCGACCAGCTGGGCCACGCGGAGGTCGTCGTCGGTACCATCTACGTCCTGCTGCTGGCCGCCATCGGCGCGCTGTTCCTTCGCAGCGCCCTC
>SKPV01000233.1 GCA_007119345.1 Halovivax sp. | reverse complement strand
TCGTCGTGGTCGTGGTCCCATTCAAGGAGATCGATTCCCTCGAGCCCGTTCACGAGGACGACGTCGTCCTCGTAATCTCGTTCGAGCGTGTCCGCGAGATCCTGCGCCCACGAGAACTCGGGCGAGTCGAGGTAGACGAAGATCGCCGACGTCGCGACGTCCGAGGCGAGGTCGCCGTCGGGGCTCCAGCCGTGGCCCATCTCGCCGACGTCGACGGGATTCTCGAAGTCGATCACGTCGCCGCCGACCTGCTCGGCCCAGTCGTGGAGGGTGAAGAAGGCCGCGTAGCCGCCGTCGTCGGCGTCGAACGCGTCGTCACCCACTTCGGAGAGACAGCCGGCGATCGCGCCGGCGGCCATCGTTGCCGCGCTCGCCTCGAGTACCGAACGTCGTGTTCGCATCATAGTCGTCCGTTAGCGCCCCGGAATAAAAGTGTTATTATCTATACCCTCTTTGTTAATAATCAGAGGTACAGAGAGAGGGTGTCTTGTTAACGAGAAGTCGGATCGGCCCGCTGCAACCGACCGCCGCGCCCTCCGAGGTCTTCGAAACGAAGTCGGTCCGGCGAGACCGGGCGATGCGCGCTCCGATGCGCCCGTCACTCCGCCACGGCCGCCGGCTCGGCACCCGCGTACCGTCGCAGTTCCTCGGGTGCGATCGGAAACACCGCCGACGGCGTCCCGGCGGCAGCCCAGACCGTCTCGTGCTGCAGAAGCGTTTCGTCCAGCAGGACCGGGACCGATTCGTCGTGGCCGAACGGCGGCACGCCGCCGATCGACCAGCCGAGCGTCGACCGAACGCGGTCGGGATCGGCCATCGTCACGCCGGACGGGTCGACGTCGAAGGCGTCCGCGAGCGCGGCCTCGCTCACCCGGTTCGCGCCGCTGGTCACGGAGACGACGAGCTCACCGTCGACGTCGAAGGCGAGCGAACTCGCGATCTGGGAGACGTCACAGTCGATCGCGTCGGCCGCGTCGGCCGCCGTCTTGGTCCCCTCGGGGAACTCGAACACTTCGGGGTCGAACCCGTACGCTTCCCGCGCTCGATCGGCGAACTCCGCTGCGCGCTCGTGCATCGTTCGGTGGTCGGCGGGACGGATCGAAAATCCAGCGATCGGCCGGACGACCTCACTCGAGGTCGACGACGACCTCGACGCCGTCCAGTCGCTCGTAGCGGGCGCCGGGCTCGGGTCGGACGTCGAACGCGTCCAGACGGACCACCAGCCGACCCGGCTCGATCGTCGCCCGGAGCATCGGACCGCGGCTGGTCACCACCACGTACGGCGGCGCGGCGACCGGACTGGCCGGAATCTCGTGGCCGATCGCGCCGACGACGTCGGCGAGCACGTGCGGCAGTCGGTCGAGGACGCCCGCCTCGCGGAGGGCCGCGCGAAGGGGGTCGGAAACCTCCTCGCGCGCGGTGGCTCGTCGGCCATCCCACGATGCGGCGACCGCGTCGGCGCATCGGTCGACCGCGGAGATCACGTCGGCGTGGCTCTCGCGTACGTGGGCCGTGACGGCGGAATCCAGTTCGGACATCGATCGGATCGGGTCGATCAGACGGTGCGTTCGATCCGACCGGCGAGGTCGAGAGTCGCCACGTCCGCCGGCGACGCGTTCGCGACCGCGTCCAGGAACGCGATCCGGTAACTCGCCGGCCCGTCGTGGTCCGTCTCGGCCGCGCGCTCGCCCGCCAGGCCGAACCCGAGGGTACCGTAGAGCGCCGCGTCGATCGGCTCGACGACGGCCCCGCAGAACGCGGCGATCGTCGCGCCGAGCACGCAGCCGGTGCCGACGACCTCGCCCATCCGCTCGTGACCGACGGTCAGCTCGTAGGCGGCCTCGCCGTCGGCCACGACGTCCGTCACCCCGGAGGCGACGACGGTCGCGCCGGTCGAGTCGGCGAGCGCCCGCGCGGTCTCGTCGATCTCGTCGTACTCCCCGATCGACTCGACGCCCTGGACCTCGGCCTCGACGCCGGCGAGCGCGCTCACCTCGCCGTGGTTGCCCTTGATCGCGGCGAAGTCCACGGTCGAGAGCAGGCGCTCGGCGTTCTCCCGTCGCGTGGGCGTCGCACCCGCGCCGACGGGGTCGAGGACGACGGGGACGCCACGGTCGTTCGCCTCTCGTCCGACGGCGAGCATGGTCTCTACCTCCGCCGGCGAGGCGGTACCGATGTTCAGGTAGACCGCCCCCGCGGCGGCCACCATCTCCTCGGCGTCGCCCGGCGTGTCCGCCATCACCGGCAGCGCGCCCCAGTGGAGCGTGACCTGCGCGACGTCGTTCATCGTCACCCGGTTCGTCAGGTGCTGGACGAGGGTCCGGGATTCCCGCACGCTTCGCAGGGCGTCCGTAAACCCGTCGGCGCTCACCGGGGTCGATTCAGACATTGCCGACCACCTCCGCCAGGTGCTCGGTCGCGGCGGTCGGATCCTCCGCCGCCGTGATCTCGCTGATCACCGCCACGCCCGTCGCGCCGGCCTCGATCACCGGCGCCGCGTTCTCGCGGGTGATGCCGCCGATGCCGAACACCGGAACGTCGACCGCGTCCACCACCGCGGCGACGCCCTCCGGACCGATGCCGTCCTTCTCCGGCTCGACGTCCTTGGAGGAAGTGCCGTAGACGGCGCCCGTTCCGAGGTAGTCCGCGCCCGCGCGCTCGGCCGCCTCGGCCTCCTCGACCCGCCAGGCCGAGCAGCCGACGATCGCGTCGGGGCCGAGCAGTTCGCGCGCGACCGACACCGGGAGGTCCGACTGCCCGACGTGGACGCCGTCGGCGTCGATCGCCCGCGCCAGGTCGACCCGGTCGTTGACGATCAGCGGGACGCCCGCCGCCGCGGTCAGCTCCCGGAGCTCGCGGCCGAGTTCGTAGCGTTCGCGCGCGGATCGATCCTTGTCCCGAAGCTGGACGACGTCGATCCCGCCGTCGATCGCCGCCTCGACGACCGCTCGGGTCGACCGGCCCGCCGAGAGCGATTCCTGCGTCACGAGGTAGGTCCGCCAGTTCGAGGGAGTCACACCGCTCAGTCCGTCGGGCGGCCCCATAGGGGCTTCGAACGGCGCTTCCGTCCCGCTCCGCGGTGGGCCGTCGGCGCGTCGGTGCGGGGTTCCGGCCCGCTCCGCGGTGGGCCGTCGGCGCGTCGGTGCCGGGTTCCGGCCCGCGTCGCTGCGAGTTTCCGGCGCGCGTCGGTCAGCGATTCCGACGCACTGTTCCGACGCTGACCTCGTCGAATCGGTCGGCGACTCGACGACCGAATCGGCGCCACCACGGCCCGCGTTGACGGTCGAGCTGGCGGCGAAGGCGGGCGGTCTCACGTTCGAGTTCGGCGACCCGTTCGGTCAGCGCCGTCTCTTCGTCCTCCAGCCGATCGCGGCGTTCGCGCTCCGCGGCGAGTTCCGTCCGCAGCCGGTTGCGCTCGGCCCCCAGATTCTCGATCCGCCGCTCGAGTCGGTCGGGTTTCCGTTCGACGGCGTCGTATCCGGCGCTCACCTCGTCCGCGCGACCCACGTCGTCCTCCGCGCCGTCGGCAACTCCCTCGACCGCCTCGAGGTCGGACAGGTAGCCGCCGCGGGCCGCGTTCACGACGGCACCGACGAGAAGGACCAGCCCGCCGAAGTACAGCCAGGTGAGCAAGAGCAAGATCGCGCCGAGGATCTCGCCGCCGCCGGCACCCGCGAGCGCCACGTAGACCTGAAAGAGTCCCTGGAGGGCGGCCCAGCCGGCCGCCGCGACCACCACGCCCGGCAGGATCTCCCGCCGGGTGACCGGCGCGTCGGGGAAGTAGTAGAACATCGGGTAGAACGCGATCGTGAAGCCGATCACGAGCAAGAGCGGGTTGAGGACGCCCACGAGCGAGCCCACGGGAGCGATCGCGAAGGCGACGCTGGCGGCGATGGCGGCGAGCAGCGCCAGGCCGATGGCGCCGAACGCGATCCCGGCGTCGCGCAGCCCCTCGACGAACGACGCCTCGCCGACCGTCCCGTAGATCTCCGAGAAGGCGGTGTCGATCCCGCGAAAGATCTTGAGCGCGCCCCAGGAGAGGGTCACGAGGCCGATTATCGAAGCGCCGGCGCTACCCACGGACCCCTCGATCGAGCCCTCGAGCAGCTCTTGGCCGCTCTCGGGGAGGAACCCCTCGGTCATCGCGGTCACGCGCTCGGCCAGCGCCTCGTCGCCGACGGCGGAGACGAGAAAGAACACCAGCACGAGCAGCGGAATCAGCGAGACGAACGCGTAGTAGGCGATGCTCCCCGCCATGAAGGTCACGTTGCGCTCCTGCACGCCGGCGACGACAGTCTTCCCGAAGTCGACGGCGTCCGCGGTCGCGGTCATACGCCAATCAGGACGCGTGCGGGATTAGCGGACCGGCTTGCAGCTTCCGACCGCGAGCGACCCCGTCTTTCCCGCCGGTCGTCGGGGGACGACCGCGGGTGCGGGCGACACGTTGATAGGATCGGTCGCGTACTCCGGGGTGTGTACTGGCAGGGACACGTCGGCGCCGCGGCGATCGCGTACGCGCCGCTCGGCGCGTGGGTCGCGGCGACGGGCGCGCGGCGGCTGGCCGTCGTCGGCCTCCTCGTCGCCGTGGCTCTCTCGACGCTTCCGGACGTCGACCAGCGGCTCCCGATCGCCCACCGCGGTCTAACCCACACCGTCTGGTTCGTCGTCGCCGGATCGATCGCGGCCGGCATCGCGGGATCCGTCGCGGCGCCGCTGATCGGCGCCGACGCCGGGCTCGCCGGGACGATCGTCGCCGCCGCGGCCGCGACGGCGCTCGCTTCGCACCTGTTCGCCGACGTCGTCACGCCGATGGGAATCAGACCGTTCGAACCGCTCTCCTCGGCCTCCTACACGTTCGAACTCGTCTACTCGAAGAATCGCCGGGCGAACCGCGTCCTGTTCGTCGCGGGCGGCCTCGCCATCGCGGCGTTCACGCTGTTGGTGCGGTGAGAGACGGTTCTTGATCCGGCGAGAGCCTACCGTTGAGACCGCGAACGACGAGCGCTCGCGCGCCGAGAGACGGGTCGGTCATCGCGGCCGCCCGACGGGTCGATCGCTCATCCGCGTCTCGACCGCCGTCGGACGGCGCCGGCCGTTACGGCGACGTGCTTCCCTCGAACACCGCCTCGACTCGCTCGCGGCCGGGGAGCGCGGCCATCGCCCCCGCCGCGGTCGTCGCCGACGCGGCCACGGCGTTCGCGAAGGCGAGCGTCCCCTCGAGGTCGCGCCCGTCGAGAGCGGCCGCGATCGCGCCCGCGAGGAAGGCGTCCCCGGCGCCCGTCGCGTCGACGACGTCCACGTCGTAGCCGCCGTGTTCGGCGCTCTCCGCCCACGACGGCCCGCCCGCCATCGCGTCGAACGCGTCGCCGGCCGCGACGGCGAGGGCGCCTTCGTCGCCCCGGGTGCAGAAGACGGCGTCGAGGTCGGCCTCGAGGGCGTCGCGGGCGAGTTCGCGGTCCGTCTCGCCGTCGAATCCGAGGCGGGCGAGCTCCCTTCGCGTCGCCTTACACACGTTCGCGTGAACGAGCGCGTCGCGCGCGACCAGGCGGAACGTCGCCTCGTCGTCCCAGAGTTCCGGCCGGTAGTTGGCGTCGAACGAGACGATGCACCCCGCGCTCGCGGCACGCTCCAGCAGATCCAGCGTGGCGGCCCTGGATCGGCCGCTCGAGAGCGTCACGCCGCCCGCGTGCACCCAGGAGCAGTCGGCGAGGGTCTCGTCCGGCACCCGTCCGGGCTCCATCCGCGTGTCGGCGGTCCCGTCCCGGTAGAAGGTGAACGCGCGGTCACCCGAGTCGTCGTGCGTGACGAACGCGAGGGATGTCTGCGCGGACGGATCTCGCTCGACGAAATCGGCGCGCACGCGCTCGTCGTCGAGGACGCCTTCCAGGTACCGCCCGAACGGGTCGGATCCGAGCCGAGTCCAGAACAGCGGGGTCCGGTCCAGGCGCGCCAGCGCGACGGCGACGTTGGCGGGCGCACCGCCGGGCCGACGGTCGAATCCCGAAACGTCGGTCAGCGGGCCCGCCCGCTCGGGAAGAAAGTCGATCAGCGTCTCGCCGGCGACCAGGACGTCCCGACTCATGCGTGTAGGTCACCGACGGCGCGCGTCGGTATAAGCGCGGCGAGCGGGGGGGAATTCGCCGCGTCCGCGGCAACCGGAGTCCATCGATCGGACGACGACGGGAACGGCTGGGACGCGAGGGACGGCGCCTACAGGACGATGCTCTTCGTCCGCATCAGTTCGTGGATCGAGGCGTCGAGCCCCTCGCGGCCGATTCCCGAGTCCTTGTTGCCGCCGAATGGGACGTCGCCCAGGCCGTGGGAGGGCGGGCCGTTGATGCGGACGCCGCCGGCGTCGACGCGCTCGGCGACCTCGAGCGCGCGGTCGTAGTCGCTGGTGAACACCGCGGCGTCGAGGGCCAGGTCCGAGGCGTTTGCGATCTCGACGGCCTCCTCGCGGTCCGAGAAGGTCGTGACGGCGGCGACGGGTCCGAACTGCTCCTCGTCGACGATCCGGGCGTCGCGGGGCACGTTCGCCAATAGGGTCGGCTCGAAGAACTGGTCCGCGAGTTCGTCCGGGACGCCCTCGGGCGCGCGGCGCTCGCCGCCGCGGACGAGAGTCGCGCCCTTCTCGACGGCCTCGTCGACGAGTTCCTGGACCCACTCGGCCTGGTCGACGCTGATGAGCGGACCGAGCGCCGTGTCCTCGTCGAAGAGGTTCCCCGCCCGCCAGGCGTCCATCTGGCCGTCGATCAGGTCGACGAGGTCGTCGTGTACCTCCTCGTGGACGAGGACGCGCGAGACGGCCGAGCACCGCTGGCCGGCGTACTTGAACGACCCCTTGGCACAGCTGCCCGCGACGTCGGCGAGGTCCGCGTCCTCGAAGACGATCGCGGGCGCGTTCCCGCCGAGTTCCATGTGGAGGTTGACCATGCCGCTCTCGCGGGCGACGTGTTTGCCGGCGCCGGAGGAGCCGGTCATGGCGATGGCGTTCACCCGCTCGTCTCCCGAGAGCACGTCCCCGATCCGGCTCGCCTCGCCGGGGACGAAGTGGAACGCGTCGTCCGGGATCGCCTCGACGCCCGCGATCACGTCCGCGAGGATCGCCGCGGAGATGGGCGTCTTGGTCGCGGGCTTCAGGACGACCGCGTTGCCGGCGGCGAGCGCGGGCGCGACCTGGAGCGCGGTCGTCGCCAGCGGGTAGTTGTACGGCGTGATGCACAGCACCGTCCCGATCGGCTCGTGCTTGACGATCGCGCGCCACCCCTCGTGGCCCTCGGTCGAGCCCTCGCGATACTCGCCCTTGCTCACGATGTTGCGGGCCTCCTCGGCCGCGCGGCGGAACCGCTCGGCCGCGGCGGTCACCTCGCCCCTGGCCGAGGAGATCGGCTTGCCCGCCTCGCGGACGATGACCTCGGCGAGTTCCTCCTCGCGCGCGTCGAGCCCCTCGGCGATCGCCTCGCACCACCCCGCGCGCTCGACCACGGTCGTTCGTCGGAGCACGGGCTTCAACTCGTGGGCCGCCGCGAGCGCGCGTCTCGCTTCGGCCGGGCCCGCGGCCGCGATCTCGGCGAACGTCCCGCCGGCGGCCAGGTCCGTGACGGCGATCGTCCCGTCGGTATCGATCCACTCGCCCGCCACGTACAGTCGCTCCCGTCGCTGTGCGATGCTCGTACCCATATGGCGGCCTACGAGCGCCGACGATAAAATATTTACTCACTATAGGAGTATTGTTCCGAGCCGTTCTGGGGCGGGTCCGCAGGCGGCGTGTAGGGGATCCCTCGCGGCTCTAACTCACAACTCGGGGACCCGCCGTTCGGCGTCCACACCGACCGACGACAGTCCCACGACAGCCGCGTACCGTCCTCACCGTACCAGCCCCCGGGACGGGGGCAGAACGCATAGGCTTCGGGCCTGCAATCGAAAACTGGATTTTCTATTATTCGAAAAATTGTTTCGATTGGGCAATGTTTAAGGGCGTCGGGGCGGTAGTTTGAGTCGAGATGAGTACCCAGAAGACCGTCCGCCAGCAAGCCGATGCTATCGAGCAGAGCAGCCTCCGCATCGACACGGACAGGGCCGAGCAGATCGTCGACGCGCTGAACACGGAACTCGCGAACGCGTACGTTCTCTACCACCAGCTCAAAAAGCACCACTGGGTGGTCGAGGGCGCCGAGTTCCTTCCGCTGCACCGATTCACCGAGGAAGCCTACGAACACGCCGAGGAAGGTGCCGACATCATCGCCGAGCGCGCCCAGGCGCTCGGCGGCGTCCCCGTCTCCGGGCCGGCGAACCTCGAGCGTCGCGCGACGGTCGAGTTCGAGGGCGAGGACGTCTACGACGTCCGCACGATGTTCGAGAACGACCTCGAGATGTACGGGGAGATCATCGAGTCGATGCGCGACAGCATCGAACTCGCCGACAACCTCGGCGACTACGCGACCGGCGAGATCCTCCGGGAGATCCTCGTCACCGTCGAGGAGGACGCCCACCACTTCGAGCACTACCTCGAGGACGACACGCTGGTGCTCGAAGAGGCGACGAAATAATCCCGCTCGAGCGAACGCTGCGGACGCACCGTTTTTGGAGCGCCCCTCGGCCGACGTCCAACGGACCGAACCGACACGTTCGACCGAAAGCGACGACGACTCCGCTATCGAGCGGCCGCTACGGACGTTGGACGTGGCAAAGCGGACGACCACGACGCCGCAGACGAACGGAGTGGCGAAACGGAAGAGGTCGACGCCGCAGACGAACGGAGTGGCAAAAACGGAAGAGGTCGACGCCGCAGACGAACGGGGCGGCAAAACGGGCGAGCGGTATCGAACCGAGAGAGGGAGGAACGTGCCGGAGCGACGGCTGAAAACCGCAGTGACCGCGCGGGTCGGACGAAACGCGCGTCGGTAACGTCGCCGCGGCGCTCGGCGAGAACGACGCGACCGCCCGGCCGGTTATCGTTCCAGCTCGACCGCGAAATTCGTGGCGATCCAGCCGTCGGTGTTGTCGCGCTCGGTGAAGACCAGCCGGCCCGGCCTGGTCTCGTGGCTCGTGACGATCGCCGACGGCTCGTCGATCGGTTCGTCGGCATCCGCATCCTGCCTTCGGGCGGGGACGTCCATCGAGTATCGAGTGAAGTTAGGCGAGCCTAAATCTATAAACGTTGTGCTCGTCCCCGGCCCGCCGGAACGCCGAGCCCACGTCGAGTCCCGGTCGCGAGACCGGTGGGCTGAAGTGGTCCGACGACCCTGTCGCATCAATGCCGAGGCCGATTCCCTTCGACGAGTACTACGATCTCGCCTCGATCGAGTCTCTCGCCGTTTCGCCCGACGGAGCTCGCGTCGCCTTCGTCACGGAAGAATTCGATCGCGACGAGGACGAGTCCCGGCGATCGCTATTCGTCGTCCCCGCGGACGGCGCCGGGTCGCCCCACCGATTGACCCGCGTGGCGAACGCGACCTCGCCGACGTTCAGCCCCGACGGCTCGAAGCTGGGGTTTCTGGCCGCCCGGGAGCAGGACGTCGCGATCGCCGTCGACGGCTCGCCGGACGGCGACCAGACCGACGAAACGGGCGATCGGACAGTCGACGGGGAGGTTGACGACGAATCTCCCGACGAGGGTGACGGTGAAGCCGACGACGATCCCGACACCCAGGTGTGGGCGTTCGACCTCGATCGCGGCGGCGACGCCAGGCAACTGACGACGCTCGAGGAGGGCGCGAGCGAGTTCGACTGGGCGCCCGACGGCGAGCGGATCGTCGTCGCCGCGCGCGACCCGACCGACGAGGAGCGGGCGTACCTCGATCGTCGGAAGGAAGGCGGGCCGATCGAGACCGAGCGCCTCCAGCACAAGCACGACGGAGCCGGGTGGCTCGACACGGTTCGAACGTACCTCTTCGTCGTCGACGCGGAGAGCAGGGAGGCGACGCGGCTGGACGACGCCCACGACGGCGGTGGACTCGTCACGCCCAGAGGCGGGCTCCAGCCGCGGTGGTCGCCTGACGGCGACCGGATCGTCTTCCGCTCGTACCGGGGCGAACGTCCGGACGACGGGTACGCCGTCGACCTGTACGCGGTCTCGCCCGGCGGGGGCGACGCCGAGCGGCTCACCGACGGGTCGCTGTGGACCGGCGCGCCGCGCTGGTCGCCGACGGGCGATCGACTCGCCTTCGCCGGGAGCGACCCGGACAACCAGTACGCCCCGACGGAGCTGTACGTCCTCGACGGCGGGAGGATCAGGCCGGTGACGGTCGACCTCGATCGGACGCTGGCTCGCGCCGGAACGCCACAGTGGCTCGACGAGGAGGCGCTCCTGACGGCCGTCGGCGACGAGGGGCGGACGCGGCTCGTCCGCGCGGCGGTCGACGGCTCCGGCGTCGAGCGAACGTTCGAGGCCCAGGGATCCGACCGGGCGATTCGCGGGCTCGATCACGCCGACGGGACCGTCGCCGTGCTCCTGAGTCACCCGAGCGAGGGAACCGACGTCCACGCCGTCGACGTCGACGACCTGGACGCGGCCGAACCCGACGTTCGACGACTCACCGCCGTCAACGACGACGAACTCGCCCGCTGGCCGACCCCGCGATGCGAGCGCGTGACCTACGAGAGCGACGACGGGACGGGGATCGAGGCGATCGTCTACGCGCCCGAGGAGCTGGACGCGGACGATCCGGAACCCCGTCCCCTCGTCTGTGCGATCCACGGCGGCCCGATGTCCTACGACGAGCCCCGCTTTTCGTTCGCCGACGCCTGCTGGACGAGTCGCGGGTACGTCGTGGTCAAGCCCAATTACCGGGGCAGCACCTCTTACGGGCGCGACTTCTGTGAGACCCTGCAGGGCCGGTGGAACTCGATCGAGGTCCAGGACGTCCTCGCCGGCGTTGACGCGCTCGTCCAGCGCGGGTGGGCCGACCCCGACCGCCTCTTTTGCACGGGGTTCTCCCAGGGCGGCGTGCTCACGGCCTACGCCGTCACGAAGACGGACCGCTTCGCCGCCGCGGCCCCCGAGCACGGCATCTACGATGCGCGCTCGTGCTTCGGCACCGACGACTGTCACGTCTGGTGGGAGAACGACTACGGACTCCCGTGGGAGAACCCGGAGGGGTACGCGGCGGCCTCCAGCATCGAAGACGTCGACGAGATCGAGACGCCGCTGCTCGTCACTGCAGGGGGCGAAGACTGGCGCTGCCCGCCGTCCCAGGCCGAGCAGCTCTACGTCAGCGTAAAAAAGCGGGGCGTCCCCGCGAAGCTGGTCGTCTACCCGGACGAACACCACGACGTGGGCGACCCCGACCGCGCGATCCACCGGTTCGAAGAACTCGCGAGCTGGTTCGGGCGATTCGATCCGGCGACGGGGGACGAATCGGAGAACTGAACCCGTCGACCGTCACGATCCGCGCGGGCCGGCGTGCCGACGACCGAGGATGGCCGAGCAGCGTCGGCGTGCCGACGGATCGAAGAGCGCAGAGCAACGTCGACGTGCCGACGGACCGAGGACGGCCGCGCGGCGACGGCGAATCGCTTTTTCTTCGCCCCGGCGTATCGACGGACGGTCATGGAGTTCGACGTGGTTCAGGGCGACATCGCCGAACAGTCCGCCGACGCGCTGGTCAACGCCGCCGGGACGAGCCTGCGGATGGGGTCGGGCGTCGCCGGCGCGCTCCGGCGCGGCGCGGGCGAGGAAATCGACGAGGAAGCGACGGAGAAGGGGCCCGTCGACCTCGGCGAGGTGGCCGTCACCGACCCCTACGACCTCGACGCCGAGTACGTGATTCACGCGGCGGCGATGCCCCACTACGGCGACGGGAAGGCCACCGAAGCGAGCATCGGCGACGCGACGCGCAACGCGCTGGAGCGGGCGGACGCACTCGGCTGCGAGTCGCTCGTGATGCCCGCGCTCGGCTGCGGTGTGGCGGGGTTCGATCTCGAAGACGGCGCCGCGATCATCGCCGAGGAGATCGACGACTACGAGCCGGATACGCTCGCCGAGGTTCGCTTCATCGCCTACGGCGACGAGGAGTACGAGACGATCCGGGACGTCGCGGGACCGACCAGCGGGTGATCGCCGTCGCCGATCGAGCGGCGCCCGCCGCGGCGATCACCCGAGTTTCACTTCGGCGGTCGAGATCTCGTCCCAGCCGTCGACGATCGTGACGCGGACGAGCGAGGGCCGAACGGTCGGCGTCAACCGTACGAGCGCGGTCGGTTCCGAGACCGCGTCGCCGACGCCGGCGTCGTCGTGGCTGGTGACGATCCGTAGGTCGATCCGTTCCGCGTCCGCGCTCACTTTTTCGACCTCGAGGTAGTACCCGGTCTGGGGCCCCCGACCGCGGACGAAGCAGAGGAGCGACTCCCCGAAGTCCGTACGCTCGACGAACGTCCGTCGCGACTCTCGGATCTCCGCTCGATCGATTCGGTCGAACTCGAAGGTTCGATCCGCCTCCGTGCGGGACGTGACGACGACGACAGACTCGTCTCCGGGCACTTCGGCGGCCGTCGTGTACGTCCATTCGTTCTCGATGTCGTACTCGACATCCACCGCGGGACGATCGGGATCGGCGCCGCCGGCGTCGTTCGAATCCGGCTCCGAGAGCGACCCGCCCTCGAGGCAGCCCGCGGTCGTCGCCGGAATCGTCGCGCCCGCGAGTAACAGTAGCCGTCGTCTGTCGAGTATCCGTCGACCGCCCATGATCCACCATCGCACGCCGCCTCTCAAAACGGTGCGGGTAGGTGAAATCCGCGTTTGACCGATACCGTCCGCGCCCCGTCTAGTTCGCCAGCGAGAGGCCGCGGATCTCGACCGAGTTCCCCTCCACGACGCGGCCGATCACCGCGCCGTCGGTCTCGGCCGCGAGTTCCGCGGCCTGGGCCTCCGGGAGCGAGAGGACGAAGCCGGTTCCCATGTTGAACGTTCGGTGCATCTCCTCGTCGGAGATGGCGCCTTCCTCCTGGACGAACTCGAAGACGGGCTGGGCGGGGAGCGGGTCGTCGATCTCGTAGCGCCGGTCGCCCATCCGGAGCAGGTTGGTCCAACCGCCGCCGGTGACGTGAGCGGCCGCGCTGACGTCGTACTCGCGGATTGGGTCGAGCAAGTCGGTGTAGATCCGCGTCGGGCGCAAGAGCTCTTCGCCGATCGTCCGCTCGGGGATCGGCGGAAACGGGTCGTCGTACTCGTGCTCGCGGGTGACGGCTTCGCGGGCGAGCGTCAGCCCGTTCGAGTGGATCCCGTTCGAGGGGAAGCCGACGAGGGCGTCGCCGACGGTCGCCTCCCCATCGAGCACCTCGTCCGTTTCCGCGAGGCCAGCGCAGGTTCCCGCGAGGTCGAATCCGGTGACGACCTCCGGCATGACGGCCGTCTCGCCGCCGAGCAGGGTGAGGTCGGCCCGCTCCAGGCCGACCGCGAGCCCTTCACCGATCTCGTTCGTGACGGCCTCGTCCGGCTCGTCGATCGCGAGGTAGTCGACGAACGCCACCGGCTCGACGCCGGCGGCGACGAGGTCGTTGACGTTCATCGCGATGCAGTCGATGCCGATCGTCGAGAAGTCCCCGATCGCCGTCGCAACCAGCAGCTTCGTCCCGACGCCGTCGGTCGCCAGCGCCAGGTAGCGATCGCCGATGTCGAGCAGGCCGGCGTACTCGGTCGTCAGATCGCTTCCGAAGGCGTCGAGGAGCGCCGCCGTGGCGTCCTCGCTGGCCTCGATGTCCACCCCCGTCTCGGCGTAGGTGAGCCCCTCCTCGTCTCGGTCGGTCATGCCTGAACGACCTCGGAGCGTCGGCAAAAGGTCACCGGTCCGGCCCGGCGGTTCGTCACCCCGGCCGCGGGCGTCAGTCGGACGGAGACGCCGCCGAGTCGGCCCCGACGGATCGTCGGAGTCCGAGCGACGACTCGGTCGCCTCGGGGACCGGCGGGAGCCGCCGCAATCGCGCGTTCACCACGAAGTAGCCGCCGAACCCAGCGAGGAAGACTGCCAGGATCGCGATAACCGCCGAGACCCCCACGACGCCCGCCAGGGCGCCGCCGCCGAGCGAGCCCAGCGGAAGCATGATCGCGGCGATGCTCGACGTCATCGACGTCACGCGACCGAGGAGCGCGTCGTCGACGGCGGACTGAACCATCGACCAGAAGAGCACGCTAAACGCGCCGACCGGGACGAACGTGAGGAAAAACAGCGCGACGGTCCCCCACAACCACGGCACGACGAGGGCCGCGGTCAGCGCGAGCGACGCCCAGGCGAACCCGGCGGCGCAGAAGAGTCCGTACGGGTACTCCTCGACGAGGTTCGATCCGACCGTCCCGACGAACATTCCGCCGGCGTAGGCCGCCATCAGCGCGCCGTAGGTCGTCGGGCCGCCGATGGAATCCGCGAACGCGGGCAGGACGGCCAGCGTCGCCCCGAACGCGACGTTCGCCACCATCACGCCGAGCACCAGCGACACGACCGCCGAGCCGCGCAGGTACCGTACCCCCTCGAGAAGTTCCTCGACGTATCCCGGATCGCCGCCCCCGTCGTCGACGGACGAGTCGGCGGCGGAACCGGTTTCCCGGTCGCGCGCCGCGTCCGTCGGCTCGCCCGCACCGTCCGCGATCGCGGTCGGACCGTCTCGAGATTCCGACTCGCCGGGATCCGACTCGCCGGGATCCGACTCGCCGGGGTTCGAGACGCCGGTTTCGGAATCCACGTTCGTCCCGCGCGGTGGAATCACGACCCCGAAAAACAGCATGGCCGCGATCGCGAACGTCACGGAGTTGAGCGCGAACAGGCTCACGGCCCCGACCGTCGCGATGACGATTCCGCTCGCGGCGTTGAAGATCGCGTCGGAGGACTGGTAGGCCATCGAGAACAGCGAGTTCGCCCGTACCAGCTGATCGCCCTCGACGATTCGGGGTAGCGCCGCGCTCTGGGCCGGGTAGACGAACTGGTTGAGGAACGCGAGCGCCGGCATCACGGCGAGAACGATCCAGACGTTGAGTCGGCCGACGGCGGCCGCGGCCGGGACGACGAGCACGAAGACCGCCTGCGCGACCTGCGTGGTGACGAGCACTGGCCGGAGCGGCCACCGATCGACGAGCGGCCCGACGAGGAATTGGAACGCGCGCGGGGCCTGCACCAGGAAGCCGGCGACGCCCGTGTACAGCGGCGAGCCAGTCAGTTCGTACACCAGCCACATCGCGCCGACCGTGTAGAGGCTGTCGCCGACGTTGGTCACGAGCCGGCCCGCGAACAGGCGACGGAACGAGACGTTCGAGCGGAGCGTCGTCATGTTTCGGACGACGGTCGCCGCCCACCTAAGTGTAATTAGAAATACACTTCTGTTCGCGGGTTTGCAGAACTCGATTCCTCTAATCGAGGCGTCAGATTCGGCGGGTCGCCACGACCGAGAGCTCGTCGTCGGTCGTGACGACCAGCGTTTCGTCCTCGATCTCGATCGGCACCTCGACCCGGAGCGGATCGGCCGCGGCGATCGACGAGACCCCGGTCTCGAGCCAGTCCAGTTCCCAGAAGGGCGTCTTCTGGACATCGAGGCCGTGTTCGTGGTGGAACGCGATCACGGACGGTTTCGCGAGAACGCCCGCGGCGGGGAACTCTCGCCAGTGCGCGCCGCAGCGCCCGCACCAGTTCTCGACGACAGCCGCGAGGTCGAGCCGCAGGAGGTGCGCCGGCGCGTCCTCATCCAGCGGGTCGACCCGGCGTCGCGTCCGCCCGCCACAGGTGTAACAGAGGCCCAGTTCGGCCGTCTGTCGGATGTGACGGACCCAGCGGTCGATCGCGTCGGGCGTCCGCTCCCTGGGCCAGCCCTCGAGGACGCCCGGCGGAATCGCGATCGGGTGGAACGTCGTATCGCAGGACAGACAGACCATCCGGACGGCCGTCTCGTCGAATCGCGTCTCCATG
Source organism: Halovivax sp. (assembly GCA_007119345.1). Taxonomy (GTDB): domain Archaea; phylum Halobacteriota; class Halobacteria; order Halobacteriales; family Natrialbaceae; genus Halovivax. The sequence goes on along the minus strand of SKPV01000233.1, from coordinate 17,579 downwards.
TCGCCGCCGCATCCCAGGCACGCCGCCGGCATCGAAACCGGGTCGGCGTCGAGCCGGTACGTGTAGACCCCCGAGAGGACCGCGCCGACCACCTGCCGTCCCGGCCCAGCGATCTCGTAGCCGTCGTCGCCGTCGCGAACGAACCGGCCGGTCAGCTTTCGCAGGTGGTAGTTGAACCCGCCCGGATCGTCCGCGCCCACGGCGGCGCGCAGCTCGCTGAACGCCACCGGTCCGTCCGCGTCGTTCAACGCCTCGAGGATCGCGAACCGCGTCTCGTGGGCCAGCAGTTCGAACGCCTCGGCCGGATCGAGCGCGTCGACCACCCGCTCGTCCCCGTTCGAACCCGTCTCCGTCATGCGGAGTCGTTCGATCGAGGTGCTGATAATTCCACCGCCACGTCCCGATCACGAGGCGGCCCGTTTCGGAACGGGGACGCGCCGAGGTCGGTTGTTCGATCGGAGCGAGGGACGACCCTCACCGGAACCCGACGAAAAGGATCACGTACAGCGCCAGCAGGAGGCTGGGGACGAACACGAGCACGAAGACGCTCGTGTTCCAGTCCTTGACCGACTTGCCGTCGAGCGGGCCGTACGGGATCATGTTGAACGCCGCGAGGAAGACGTTGATCCAGACGCCGAGCCGACCGACGTCCCCGGCCACGCCCGGCAGGAACATCAGCGGCAGGAAGAGCGCGGCGAGCGCGAGGTTGGTAACCGGTCCCGCGAGGGCGACGAGCCCGTTCTCGCGGAGGGTGATGCGGCCGCGGTGGTAGACGGCGCCGGGCGCGGCGAAGAGGAAGCCGATCAGCGCGCTCATGATGGCGAGAAAGAGCATGCTGTAGTCGGCCCGGAACTCGGCGACCTGTCCGAAGCGAATCGCGACGACCTTGTGCGCCAGTTCGTGCAAGAGGAACGCGACGCCGACCGTCACGAACGAAAGGGCCGTCCATCGCGGCATCGCGGCCACGTCGAAGCCGCCGGTTCCCGGTTCCCGCGCGATCAGCAGCGCGAACGCGACGCTCAGGACGATCCAGGCCGCCGCGAGGTCGAGGAGCTCCTTCTCGCTGAAGGCGATGCCGCTGCGGATCGCGTAGCTCACGGCAACAGCCCCCAGAGCAGTTCCAGGCTGTTACGGGCACCCCGGAACAGCTCGTTCATCAGTTCGCTCGTCCCCCCGATCTCGGTGCCGAACCACGGCAGCACGACGATCAGGAAGAGGAAGGTCGCGATCATGCTTCCGACGTTGGTCATCGCGACGATCATGATCAGCCGGAACAGCGGGACGTCGAGCATGTCACCGAACAGGTCGTCCAGCGGTCGGTCGGTGTCGCCGATGAGGTCGTTGAGCGTCTGGATGTCGGCCACGTTGACCGGCCGGTGGCGCAGTTCCATGTAGCCGGCGAACCAGCCCGGGGCGAGCAGCGGGTTGATGCTCGTCAGCCAGGCGACGCCGCCGCCGACGCCGGCGCTCGTCCACCGGGCGCCGGCCAACCTCGCCATCGCGAACGCGAAGATACCGTTGATCAGAAACCACGCCAGGAACAGCTGCAACAACAGGGTGTCCTGGACGCCGGCCATCAGCAACAGGAAGAAGAACGCCACGAAACCGACCATCAGGAGGTAGCCGAACACCTTCGCGATCGAGAACCGTCGTCCGGAGTCGGTCCCCGAGATCGCCGCGACCGGCGGCAGCGTCTCGGGATTCTCGAGGTAGCGCTCGATGCCGGCTTGGTGGCCGGCGCCCACGACGGCGACGACCCGGTAGCCCTGTTCGCGCAGCGCGTGGAGCCGATGGCCGATGAAGGCGTCGCGCTCGTCGATCAGCGCCTCCGCCCCGCCGGGACTGAACCGCCGGAACTCCTCCATCATCGCGGTGACGACGTCGCCGTCGGTGAGCTCTCCGATGTCGATTTCGTCCAGATCCTCGACCTCGTCCGCTGTCGACGCCATGAGCGTGCCGACGAGCAGGCCGAGTCCCGAGCCGATTCCGAGCCCGGCGAGGACGCCGACCGTGCCGCGAATCGACAGCGTGCCCGCGCTCTCGACGGAGCCGGCGGAGAGCGGGCCGACGAACGTCTCGGTCGCCACGAGCGCCACCGCCGCGGCGACGCCCAGCGCGGCGCCGGCCAGCAGCCGGAGCGTGAAGCCGCTGACGTAGGTGCCGCCGTTCCCGCCGACGTCGTCCAGCGAGGGGAGAAACAGCATTCCGAAGAGGAGGCCCGCTACGGTGCCGATGCCGACGGCGCCGACGTACTGCAGTAGCGTCGGATCGGTGATCCCGAGCGCCAGCGCGTCGCCGAGGCCCAGCCACGGGGCGACGAACGCGGCGAAGACGATCCCGAAGAACGCGCCCAGCGCGGCGCCGAACGCCAGCCCGACCGTCTTGGGGTCGGTCACGCCGAACGCGAGTCCGCCGATCAGCTTCGCCTTCTCGCCGTAGGAGAGCCGCGCCCAGAAGCGCTGCATCGTCACCTGGATGTCCCGGTCGACGAGCGCGACGCCCAATCCGTGGCCCTCCGCGGCGTCGATGGCCGCCTTCATGTCCGCACCGGGTTCGATGTCGAACCGCTCGCCGAGGCGCGACTGGACGTACGAGAGCATCCAGTAGGCCAGGAATTGAAAGACGGTGTTCCCGGAGAGCAGATCCTTCGCCTCGATGTCCTCGGGCGCGCCGCCGCGCAACTGTCGGTACCGCCCCTCGTCGAGTTCGACCGCCACCACGTCCGGACGCTCCTCGTCGATCGTCTCGGTGACTTCCTCGACGCTCGCCTGCGAGACGTGCGCCGTGCCGACCACCCGCACCTCGCCTCGCTCCCGGTCGGGGGGTGCCGGCGGGGCCGGCGCGCCGTCCTCGCCTACGTCGCTCATTACTGACGGTCAACAAGCCGGCGGCTTTTAGGGGTATCGAACCGACTGAGCGGCGGTCGTCGACGGCGTTCGTGGGAACGGAGGGTACCGAAGGCTGGCTTCGCGGACGCCCGGATCGCCGGAACGGGGTTTCTCGAAGACCGGCTTCGTGGACGTCCGGTTCGCCGGAAGCGAACCACCCCGCTTCGCGGACGCCCGAATCGCCGGAACCGAAACAACCGGTGGCGGGGACGCCCGGGTCGCCGGAACCGAAGCTCGACGTCGGCGACGCCAATCCAACAGCGTCTTTCCTCCGACCCGCCTCGTCTCGGCCATGACGGACCTGATGGAGACCTACATCCAGAACCGGGAGATCGTCCAGCCGAACCACACGAACATGCTGGGGAAGACCCACGGCGGGAACGTGATGAAGTGGATGGACGAGGTTGGCGCGATGGCCGCCATGCGATTCGCCGGGGAGACGTGCGTGACCGCGCGGGTCGATCGGATGAACTTCGAACTGCCCATCCGACTCGGCGACACGGCGCTCGTCACCGCGTACGTCTACGACGCGGGCCGAACGAGCGTCAAGACCCGCGTGACGGTCGAGCGCGAGGACCTCCGCACCGGCGAGAGCGAGAAGACGACCGAATCGTACTTCGTCTACGTGGCGATCGACGAGGACGAGCGACCGACCGCGGTCCCGGAGTTGACGGTCTCCAGCGACCGGGGCGAGCGATTGCGGCGAGCCGCGCTGGACGACGAAGCGGCCGAGCGCTGATCGGCGAGACGGGCAGGGTCCGCGCTGATAGCGAGGCGGGCAGGTGGTCCACCTTGGTGACGAAACGGTCGTCGGCGGCGCCGATCACTCGGTCGCGAGCAGTTCCGCGACGTCTCCCACCGAGTCGAGCACGTGGTCCGGTTCGATCGACGAGGCGGCGAGGGACGCCCGATCCGTACTGCCGGTGAGGACCAGCGCCGTGGTCATCCCGGCGCGTTCGCCGAGCGCCACGTCGGTGTCGAGGCGATCGCCCACGACGAGCACGTCCGCGGCGGGGACGCCGAGCCGGTCGATCGCCCGCTCGGCCGCCGTCTCGGACGGTTTTCCGAAGATCGCGTCCGGTTCGCGACCCGCGACGGCTTCCATCGCGGCGAGGATGGCGCCGGAACCCGGCTCCGACCCGTCCACGGTCGGGATCGTCACGTCCGGGTCCGTGCCGTAGAACGGGATCTCGCGGTTGAGGGCCGCGAGCGCGCGCCGCAGTTTCTCGTAGTCGAACTCGAAGTCGATCGATCCGACGACGACGTCGGCCTCGGCTGGATCGGCCGTCACCACGATGCCGGCTTCCTCGAGAATGACCCGGAGCCGGTCGTGGCCGATCAGGAAGACGGTACCCTCCGGCTCTCGCTCGGCGAGCACCTCCGCGGTGACGGTCGCCGAGGTGAGCACGGTCGACGGGTCGACGTCGATCCCGTGGTTCCCGAGGCGCTCGCGGTAGTGGGCCGCCCCGCGGGTGGGGTTGTTCGAGAACAACAGTCGGGGGATGCCGGCCGAATCGATCGCTCGAAGGCCGTCGACGGCCCCCGGAACGAGTTCCTCACCGCGAACGATCGTGCCGTCGACGTCGAGGATCGCGCCCTCGTAGGCTGTCATTGGACGGACTGGGACGCGGGGACGGTAAGGCGTTCGGGTTCGCCGACGGACGGCCGGACCCGAGCCGGCCCGGGTTCCGCTACGGCCATCGGGGCGGGCGGGAACGAAACGGTCTGGCGAACCCTTATCGGTCGACCGATCCAACGATCCGTCATGGCACTCGAGGCCGAGCCCCCGGAGCCGCCCAAACTGGAGTTCGTGGACCCCAACGAGTACGAGGACGCCACGATCTCCGGCGGAGACGACGTCGACTACCGCCGCGAGGAGCTACAGGCGTTCCTCGAGGAGGGTGCCTGGGAGGAAGCGTTCGAGACCTGGGCCGCGGACGCGGACATGACCGAGGCGGAGTTTCGCATTGCGACCGACCTCGACCTCTTCGGGAACTTCGACTTCTTCTGGGACGACTTCGCCGACCGCGTCGGCTACCACGCCCCGGGCATCCCCGAGGACTGGCGCGAGCGCGAGTACCACCCCGACCTCGACTCCTGGGGCGCCGTCTCGTCGATCAACGCCGAGCTGACCGAGCTCGGCCAGCTCGTCTGCGAGCACCTCAAGCAGGCGTACATCGACTGGGAGGCCGAGTACGAACCCCCGGAGGACCTGCCGGATTTCTAACCGGCGCGCCACCGTACCGGGTTACGCGCACCCGAAAATCGACAACCTGCGTATCGATAGGGATGGGGTCTCCCCACACGCCGTGGCACCGAGGACGGCCCCGGCCGGCAGTTGCGACGACAACCCCTTTTCGAGCGCGCTGAGAAGGGAGAGCGGGCACAGATGACAAAACTGCTCTTCGTCGATAGCTCGGGAACGTTCGGCGTGATCAACGAGGATCTGCTGATCGAAAGTCTCGGCGACGTCGACGAGGAGGTACGTCGGTTCGTCCGCGACGTCGACGCGGATTCGAATGCGTCGGCGAGTATCGACGCGCTTCATCCCGAGTTTACGTTCGATCTCTACGCCCGGACGAGTATCCGGGAACTCTACGTTCACGACCGGCCGGAAGACCGGTGAACGGCGTCGTTCGTCCCGCTCCGTCTACCGGCGGTGCGCCCTCTGGTGGACGACGCGAAAGCACTCCGAACCGGGGATGCCTAAAATCCCTAACCCGGTCGTCGATCAACCGGCTGCCGCTAGGGGCCGTATCCCGGGAGCGGGTTTCGACTCCGAGTCGGACGGGAACGTCGTAGTCGAGCACCGGTACGACGACCCCGGTCCCGTCAGTCTCGCCGTCGTCCGGGCCATCTGTGCGCTCGAAGACGTCGACCCGGCCGACGTCCCCGAAGTGCTCGACTTTCGGCTGCACGACCGCGTCGACCCCGACGCCCTCGACCGGCTCGTCGGCGAGAGCGGCGGGAACGGTGGGAACGGCGGACTCGGCACCGTGAAAATCAGCTTCGCGATCGGTCCCTACCGCCTCGGGATCGACGACACCGGTCGGTTCGAGATCCTCGAGGTCGATAGCGACGCGGAGGGAACGCCTCGGCGATAGTCGACGTCGGTGGCGAACCGACGCCAATCCGGTACGGTCGGCAACCTGCCGAAGGCGCCACCGATACCGTTCGCCGATGCTCGAAAGTTCGCGGTGCTGTAGCGTCCGACTCGTAACGCGTCCGGCGAACCGAGCCGGATCGACGGCTGACTCTCGACGGCGTCGAAGACGGGCCGAACGCTGACCACCAACGGCGTCGCAGACGGGTCGAACGCCGACCCCTCACGGCGACGAAGCCGGGTCCCCCGTCACCGCGCCTACCGCCGCGCGACCAGCAGGAACGTCTCCGGCCGATCCCGGGATGCTTCGACGGTGAACCCGGCCGTTTCCAGGTGCTCGACCGCCTCCGTCTTCGAGAAGCGCTCGTCCACCGAAGGCCCGCTCTCGCCCGCCCCGTCGGCGCTCCAGTCGACGGTCACGAGTCGCCCGTCCGGACGGATGACGCGGGCGAGCTCGTCGAACGCGACCTCGCTGGCGTACTCGTGGTGGGTCATCGTCGAGAACGCTCCGTCGAGCGCGTCGTCCTCGAACGGGAGCGAGGAGACCTCGGCCGTGACGAGTCGAACGTTCTCCGGTACGCCCGCTTCCCGGTACCGGTCGTGCATGGCCTCCTGGACGTCCACGGCGTACAGCGTTCCGACGAAGGGCGCCACGTCGTCCGAGTAAAACCCCGTTCCCGAACCGAGGTCGGCGACGACCGTCTCCGGACCGGTCGGGAGGCGTTCCAGTAGCTCTTCGCGCGAGCAGTAGCGATACCGCGATTCGTCCCGGAGCGCGTCCGCTCGCTCGATCGGATAGGTGTGAAAGCCCATCACGATCCCCCGTCGGAATCGGCGCCGCTCCCCGCGGCGATCGCGTCGACGCGAGCACGGCCGGTTTCGAGCGTCGTCCACTTCATCGACCGACCTCGATCCGCAGGTTCTCCGTTCATGGGTCGACGTCGCGCGGCGGGGTCAAAATCCTTGCTCACCACTGAACGGTGGTGGATCTCCTCGTCGATGCGTACGCGAGGATCGGTCAACACGCCAACGATTATACTTCGGGCCCGGGATACTCGCGCATGGATCTCGGACTCGACGACAGGACCGCCCTCGTCACGGGCGGCGGCGGACGGATCGGAAGCGAAGACTGTCGCGTTCTCGCACGGGAGGGCGCCGACGTGGTCGTCCTCGACGTGAACGAGAGCGCGGCCGAGAGCGTGGCCGAGGAGATCGAGAACGGCGAGTACGACGGGGGCGCCGTCCCGGTCGAGTGCGACCTCACCGACCGCGAGGAGGTCCACGCCACCGTCGAAGCGCTCGAGGAGGAGACCGGAGGGATCGACGTTCTCGTCAACAACGCGGGGATGGTCGACGCCCGGGGGAAAGTCGAGGATTTCGACGACGAGCTCTGGGAACGCGACCTCGAGATCAACCTCACGGGCACGTACAACGTGACCAGGGCCGTCTACCCGGGGATGGTCGATCGCGAGTGGGGTCGAATCGTCCACATGTCCTCGGTCGCCGGCACCGACGGCGGATTCGGACAGCTGTCGTACTCGGCGACGAAGGCCGCTCTCGTCGGCTTCGGCAAGACGATCGCCCTCGAGGGTGCCCGCCACAACGTCACGTCGAACGTGCTGGCGCCGAGCATCGTCGTCGGCACGCTGGCCGACCTCCCGCAGGAGCAACTGGCCGAGGTCGACGAGCACTTCGCGCGCATCGCGGACGCGACGCCTATGGGCCACCTCGGCCGCGAGGAAGACGTCGCGGAGTTCGTCGCCTACCTCTGCTCGGAGCGGGCGAGTTACGTCACCGGCCAGGTGATCGGCATCACCGGCGGCGTCGATCTCTTCACGTACTGAGGCCGTCAGTCCCGCGCCGCGAGGTACCGGCTGGTCCGGGCGGCCACCGCATCCCGGAACGCCGCCTCGTCGATCGGGCCGTCCTCGAACGCCGCGGGACCGAGCTCTCGAGCGAGGGCGGACAGCGCCCGATCGAAGAGCGTCTCGGGCGTCACCGGCCATCCCTCGCGCTCCAGCTCGGTCGCGAGTCGGTCGAGTCGGGGCTCGGTCGCGCGCTCGTCGACGAGGGATTCGGCGGTCGCGTCGGGCGGGAACCGCTCCGGCTCCCGATCGAGGTCGGGGTGGACCACCTTCGCCCGACCCCCTCGTTTGTTTCGGACGATCACGCCCGCGACCGGCCCGTCCGCCCACCGGGACGCGGGGAAATCGTACCCTTCGGGGTCGAAATCCACCGCTCGGAGTTCCTTGGCGATCGCAGGGGCGGGAGCGAGTCCCAGTCGCTCGAAGATCTTCTCGACCGTGTCGGGCGGCAGGAACGAGTCGTCGGTCGCGGACCAGACGTCGTGACCCAGGTACGGCGGCAGTCGCTCCCAGTCGTAGTCCATCCGCCGGCGGCACGTCGCGACGCCGAAGAAGACGACCGACGAGACGTCGGGGACGGCCCGCCGAAGCGCGTCCCGGTCCAGTTCGTTTCTGACGTGGGTCACCGCGCGCCGATAGTGTACCGGAACCGCGTCGCGCTCGAACGGCCGATCCGCGTCGCCCGCGACGATCGCCCCCGACGATTCGAGGCGAACGCGGAGGGGCGCGCCGTCGACGTACTCCTGGAGCCAGAGGTGTCCGCCCTCGAGCAGGTCGGGGACTTCCGAGATCGAGGGGATCGGTGGATAGGGTTTCATCGCGTTGACGACCTCCGCGGGTAGCGGTTCGTCGCGCGGACGACCTCGCGGGTAGCGGTTCGTCGCGCGGACGACCTCGACGGCCAGGCGCATCCGCGAGCGGTGTTTCCCGCGCGTTCGTCCGTTCGATACGTGCGCTACACCTTGAATGTATGTCCGAAGACGAGTGAACGAGACCCGCGCCGGGGCGAGGCGTCGCGGTGCCGGAGCGCCGGACCCCCGGGCGGTCACCAAAGCCTATATTCGCGTTCGAGGGCAAGCGTCGGGACGAGCACGATGAGCTTGATCGACGATCTCGACTCCTACGCCGAGCCGAACGACGTGGGGCCCGACGATCGGGCCCCGCGCGAGCCCGAGGGACCGCCGGCCACCTCGACCGGGCGCTTTCTGGTCTGGAGGTTCGAGTCGGAGACGTCGGAGGTGGTCCCGGACACGTTCGTCGTCGCCAGGGACCCCGATCCGCTCGACTTTCGGATGTGGGTGTTCACCGGCCGGGCCGACGAGGCGGCGTTCGTCCTCCGCGCCTCCCACCGCTACGCACCCCACGAGGCGGTCGAACGGGGGCGCGAGGAGTGCTGTGAGGTGCTCATGGAGGGCCGGTCGCTGCGCGGCGAGCACTGTCCGGAGCCCGTCGCCGACTTCGTCGCCGAGCACACCGGCGCGACGGTCACGTTCCCCGACGACGAACCGGACCGCGGGCGGGACACGCCGATCACGTACTGAGCGCCCCGGAGCGGACCGCTCCGCACGCGGGAGACTGTCGTGCGAAACGATTTCGCCTCAGAAGAACGCGCCCGCCACGAGCAGCGGGAACACGAGCGTCGCTTCGGCCTGGATCTCCGTGTAGTTCGTCTCGTCATCGGCCTTGATCTTCCCCCACGAGACGGCCTCGTTCGGCGGCGCGCCCGACAGTGAGCCGTCGCCTTCCATCCCGGTCTGGATGTAGATGGCGTAGTCGGCGCCGCCGCGAAAGAGGTTCGTCATGATGGCGTGGTGCTTCGGAACCCCGGCGCCGACGGCGATCAGGCCGGTCGTCTCCTGGAGCATCCCCTCCTCGATCAGGCGCTCGTAGTCGGCGACGATCTCGATGCCGACGTCGTCGACGTCGGCCCGATTGCGGTAGTAGTAGAGGAAGTTGCCGACCTCGGCGTCGGTCAGCGCCGGACAGTAGACCGGGACGTCGTTGTCCGCCGCCTGCTTGAGCACCGAGTCCTCGTCGTCGAGCGTCTCGCCGAGCTCGCGGGCGAACGCGGTCGGCGTGCGGATCGACTCCTCGGCGAAGAAGTCCTCGAAGAAGTCGTAGAGGTACTCCTCGAGCCAGACGTAGCGGTCCGAGGGGACGTAGATGTTGCCGAGCCGGTTGATGCCGCGCTCGCGCAGCGCGGCCTCGTCCGCAGCCCACTCGCCCATCTTGAACGGTTTCGCGGTCTTGATGACGTCCTCGGTGATCGAGCCCGAGGTCGTGATGATGACGTCCACGTGGCCCTCGCGGACGAGCGCGGCGACGACCTCCCGCAGCCCGGAGGAGATCACGTTCGAGGTGAGCGTCAGGTAGATCGTCGCGTCGTCGGCCCGCATCCGCTCGGCGATCTCGACCGCTTCGGCGAGGTGGGTCGCCTGGAATCCGGTCGTCGCGTAGCTATCGAGCAGGGCCCCGAAGTCGAACTCGCCGCGGAAGTCGTAGCCGCGAACGTCGGCCCCCTCGAGTTCCTCGTCGGTCCCAGGGACGACGTGCTCGCGGGACTCATCTGCATCCATGGGGAGGAGTATCCGCGGCGGCGATTTGAATGGCTCGAAGTGTCCGTGAGGGCCGGCGTCGGGTCGCCGACAGGAAATTGTCCGCGCGAGGCCTGCATCGGGTCGCCGACCGGAAATCACCGTTCCGGCGGCGCGCTACACGTGCTCGTCGAGGAACGCGGCGATCCGCTCGAACTGCTCGATCCGGTTCTCGAGCTTCGTCGTGTGGTGACCCTCGTCCGGGAAGATGCACGTCTCGACGGGAATCCCGCGGTCGGCGACGGCCTCGGCGATCTGGCGGGCCTCGCCGACCGGCACCCGCGGATCGTTCTCGCCGTGCTGAACGAACAGCGGGCACTCGATCCGGCCCACGTCGTGGATCGGGCTGATCGACTCGAGGAACTCGCGATCGTCGGCGAGCGAGCCGTACTCCGCTTCGCGGTGCGATCGGCGCCACTCGCCGGTGTTCTCGAGAAAGGTGACCCAGTTCGCGATGCCGACGAAGTCGATCGCGGCCGCCCACAGGTCGGGGTACCCGGTGATGCACGCGAGCACCATGAAGCCGCCGTAGGAGCGACCGTAGCAGACGATCCGGTCCGCGTCGATCGCCGGGTGGTCGCGGAGCCAGTCCACGCCCGCCGCGACGTCGCGCACCGAGTCCATCCGCCCCTCGACGTCGTCCAGGGCGGCGTACTCGCTCCCGTATCCGGACGAGCCGCGGACGTTCGGCTCGAACAGCGCGTACCCCCGGTCCAGGAAGTACTGTCTGATCGGTCGGTTTCGCCACGAGGGCCGGCGCTGGGAGTGCGGCCCGCCGTGGACGTCCACGATCACCGGCGTCTCGCCAGGAACGTAGTCGTCCGGGAGCGTGAAAAACGCCGGGATCTCCCGGTCGTCGAACGTCTCGTAGCGGATCAGCTCGGGCTCGTGATAGCGTTCGAGGGGGACCCCGCCGGCGGAGGGGTGCGTCCACCGCGTTGCCTCGGGTCCCGCCGTCCCGTCAGGCGAGTCGCCGATCGCGCCCAGCTCGTCGAACGCCAGCGCGAAGATCGAGTAGTTCAGATTCGTCGAGGAGACGGTCGCCGCGAGCCGCTCGCCGTTCGGTCCGATCGTCAGCTCGGACGCGACTCCGTCCGGAATCTCGACCTCGACGATCGCCGCCTCGGTGGGCCCCGCCAACCGGCCCGCGTACAGCTCCGAGTAGCCGTCGACGTTCCGGGCGTAGGCGAGCCGTCCAGTTCCCGCATCGAGCGCGACGTCGTCGATGCTCCACCCGTCTCCGGAAACGACGGTCTCGGCGGCGCGCGTCTCCAGGCCGATCCGAACCAGTTCGAGGGTGTCGGCGTTCGCGTCGCTCGCACAGTAGATCGCCTCGCCTTCGGGGCCGAACGCCGGATGGAGGTAGCGGACGTTCCCTTCGTGCGGGGTGACGTGTTCGCGATCGCCCGTCGCGACGTCGACGACGTACAGGTCCTGGTCGGCGCTCGCGTGCGCCTGGGTGACGAGCAGGCCGTCGCCGTCGGGACTCCAGCCGACGACCGAGCGCAGGCCCTCGCTCTGCCGAACGAGCCGCGAGTTGCCGTTTTGGACGTCCACGACGTGGACGTCGAAGTGTCCCGAGTCCCGGCGGTTGGCCGCGAACGCGATCCGCTCGCCGTCGGGGCTCCAGCCGCCCCACGTGTGGATGGCGTCGGGACGGTCGGTCAGCCGCTCGATCGACCCCTCGTCCGGATCGACCAGAAAGAGCTGATCGTGCTCGTCGGCCCCGGCGTCCTTTCCGAAGGCGAGTCGGTCGCCCGCCGGCGACCACGAGACGAACGAGACGCGCTCGTCGTAGAACGTCCGCTGGGTCGGCCACTCGGCGGCGTCGTCCATCGTCCACGCTTGCATCGTCCCCGTGACGTCCGCGAGGAATCCCAGTCGACCGTCGGGAGAGAGCGTCGGACCGCGGGTCCCCCGGGCGGCGAGGTAGGGTCGTACGTCCCGTTCCATGCGTGGTGGCGGGGCCGGAGGGCCGTGAAACTACGGGCTCCGGAACTCCGCTCGTGCACCGTCGGATCGAGCGCTTACCCACACCGAGCGCCGGCGGGGGTCTTCGATCGCACGGTCGGGACGCCACACCCCGTCGACCGCGAGCGTTAGGACCGCTCCGTCGAAGACGTGCCCGTCGCGTTCGGAGGAGCCGGGGTCGATCGGGAGACGAGGCGGGAGGACCCGAGGCCGATCGGGAGACGGGGCGGGAGGACCCGAGGCAGATCCCGACGCAGGAGTAACGGCGGGTCCGCGGCGAGAACGCCGTCCGGTACGCACGGGCGGGACAACACGTCACCTATCAAATCTCAAAATCCGGAACGGAGTGGCGCGCTTTCCGGTTCCTCGCTCGTGCGCGCGACGCGCCATTCCGCCGAACCGTCTATACAGCGGCCGGTGGCGACTCTCGTATGACCGGCGAACCGTCGGCGGTCGCCGAGGATCCGTCGACCGAGACTCGTTACCGCGCCGTTACTTTTGGCTCCGCGCCGCGCGAGTCCACCATGTCGCGACTCTCGCGACGGTCGGCACTCGTCGCCGTAGCCTCCCCGGGGATCGCCCTCGCCGGGTGCCTCGACGACGGTGAGGGAGCGGCGCCGGCGGACGACGACGGGCCGGGCGAGGGCGGCGAAACCGACGACGGACCCGACGCCGAGGACGGGGGCGAGTCGGGTGACGAGCCCACGCCGGCCGAGGAGCTCCCGGACTGGATGACGACGGAACTCGAGGACGTCACCACGGAGGAGACGTTCGAATTCGCCGAGTTCGACGGTCACGTCCTCCTCGAGACGTTCGCAGTCTGGTGTCCGGACTGCCTCGAGCAGCAGCGGGCGAGCCAGCGGTACCAGGCCGAGACCGGTCGGGACGTGACGTCCGTCGCGCTGAACGTCGACCCGAACGAGGACGCCGACGTCGTCCGCGAGCACGTCGACGAGCACGGGTTCGACTGGCACTTCGCCGTCGCCCCGGGGGACCTCACTCGTAGCCTCGTCGACGAGTTCGGCGACTCCATCGCACACCCGCCGGCGTCGCCGATGGTACTGATCTGTCCCGACGGGTCGTTCCGTCGACTCGACGACGGGCACAACGACGCCGAGACGCTCGAGACCGAGATCGCGGCCGGGTGCTGAGTGGCGATGGCTGTCGGACGATTCGTCGAACTGTTCCTCATCGGCGTCGCGACGCCGCTGACCGCCGCCTGCGTGATCCCGCTCTACCCGGCGTTCCTCGCGTTCCTGGCCGACCGTGGCGACGCGGAGGGCGGCCCCTCGATCGTCGCGCTGGGCGCGCTCGTCACGGCCGGCGTCCTGGCGTGCATGGCGCTGATCGGCCTCGTCTTCAGCGCCGTCCTGCAGACGTCGCTCACGCGCGTCGTCGAGACCGTCTCGCACGCCGCGTTCGCGGTGCTCGCGGTCGTCGGGGCGATCTTGCTGCTCGACCTGGGGGTCTTCTCGCGGCTGCCCGCTATCGAGCCGCCCCACTCGGCCCACCCGTCGGTCTCGGCGTTCGGCTACGGCTTCTTTTTCGGCGCGATCGTCCTCCCCTGTAACCCCGCGTTGATCGCGCTCTTCTTCGCCCGCGTCCCAATCCTTTTCGACTCCCGCCTGGAAAGCTTCCTCGGTTTTCTCGCCTTCGGCGCCGGGATCGGCGCGCCCCTGCTCGCGTTCTCGCTCGTCTCCCAGCCGTTCGCCCGGCAGGTCACGCGCACGCTGGCTCGCTACAGCGGTCCCGTCAACCGGGTCACGGGCGGGATCGTGCTCGCCATCGCGGCCTACTACCTCGTCGTGGTCTTCGCGGTCGTCGACGTTCCGACGGTCTGACCCGCGAGAGATCGACGTACCGCCTCAGGGGTGGGGTCGCCTCGTAAAGCGCCCCGGTGATACCCGGTCGCGGTTCCACGCACCCCGTCGATCGCGAACCGACGGCTTCTCGCCGGTTGGAGGCGGTTCCGACGAGGATTCGAGCGAGTTCGAGGCGAATCGGCCGCGTTTCCTCGACCGCTGGGACTCGGCCCGCGCGGTCATCGCGCGGTCAGATAGCGAACCTGGTCCAAGCGAGCTCGCGGAGCCGCATCTGGCTGATCCTGGGGCCCCAGAAGGTGGCAGACGCTCGGGCGGTGACGAGGCCGGCGATCGAGAAACGGTCCGACCGCCGGGAAGGCGGCAGTGGCCGCGCGTGCCGAGAGACAGCCCGACCCCGCCGACTACTCGAAGGTGACTCGCGTCGTCTCCTCGGTCGTCTGTTCGAAGTAATCGGTGGCGCGGATGGTGACCTCGTACTCGCCGTCTCCGTCCCCGTTCCGGTCTCTGAGGGAGTCCTCGCCCGACGCTTCCTCGCCGTTGGCCATCGAGGTCGCCTCGTCGATCACGTCGCCGTCCGGGGTGGACAGCTCGAGTTCGACGCCGTCGAGTTCCGCACCCTCGTCCGAAATCGCCCACTCCACGACGGCTTCGGGAGTCCCGAGGAAGTCGTCCGGGGTGACCTCGAGTCGGTCGACGCTCGGCGGCGGGGAGCGTTCGTCGAGGGTCGCCTCCTTCGTCTCCGACGCGACCTCCCCGTCGACGTCGGTGACCGCGAGCGTGATCTCGTAGTCCTCGCCGGCGCCTTCCAGGCGGTCGCTGTTCCTGACGGTAAGTACGCCGTTCTCTTCGGCCCCCTCGACCTCGGTGGTCGTCTCGTGGAGCACCTCGTCGTCCCCGGCGTACCGGAGCCGAGCGGTGACCAGTTCGAGCGCGCCGTCGTCGACGGAGGCCGCCCAGCGAACCCGACACCGGACGAACTGGCCGTTGCTGTCGTCGGAGAGCTCGAACCGGTCGATCTCGGGGTGTCCCGGCTCGGGGTCGGTGACGAACGTGACGGTGTCGCCCGTCTCCGTCGATCCATCGGCCTCGGCGACCGCCTCGACCGCGTACTCGGATTCGGGTTCGAGTCCGGCGATCTCCGCGTCGAACTCGCCGATCTCCTCGCGCGACTCCGGATCGGTCCGGTCCCAGTCGACGGTGGACGCCGATCTGTCGGCCGATTCCTCGGTGTTCGATTCGCCGACGGCCGATTCGTCCGCATCCCATTCGCCGACGGCCGATTCGTCCGCATCCCATTCGCCGACGGTCGATTCGTCGGAGAGCGGACGGACCCGGAACGAGGCCTCCGCAGCGTCGGCGTCGCCGAATCCCGCGAGCGTGCCGACGAGCCGCGCCGTGCGGTGGTCCTGCACCTCGACGTCTTCGGTCTCGACCGCGAGCGAGCCCCGGCCAGTCGCGAACGAGACCACGGTGCCGGCGGCGGGGTCCTCGCCGGGCAGCTCGACGACCGCGCGGACCTCGTGCTCGGCGTCGACCTCGAGCCCCGAGAGTTCCGCGTCGAACTCGCCGCTTTCGGAGCGCGTTTGCGGCTCCGTCTCGGACCAGTCGTCGGCGCCGCTCTCGCGCCATCGGAAGTGAACGTCCGCCTCGTCGGCGTCTCCGAGATCGCGAAGCCGCCCGGTGACCGTCGCCGACGTGTCGCGAACGTCGGTGACGCCCTCCGTAGTGACGGGTTCGACACCTTCGAGCGCCGCCACGTTGTCGAGCAGCCCGTAGCCCTGCACGTCGGCGTCCAGACCGAGATCCTCGGCGGTCTCGCGGAGCAGCCCCCGCACGCCGCCGGGGTCGTCGTAGTCCGACGCGTCCTCGGCGTTCGGCATTCCCTGGCTCATCAATCGCGCGGCGACGGCGGCGACGTGGGGCGTCGACATGGAGGTCCCTTCCTTGTACCCGTACTCGTCGCCGGGCTCCGTCGAGAGGATCTCCTCACCCGGGGCGACGATCTCGATTTCTTCGCCCGTCGCCGACCAGTCGGGCACCTCGTCCCGGTCGTCCGTGGCGCCGACCGCGATGTACTCGTCGTACTTCGCGGGGTAATCGATATCCCCGTTCGGACCGGTGTTTCCGGCCGCGGCGACGAGGAGGAGCCCCTCCTCGTAGGCGTGGGCACCCGCGTCCTCGAGCACCGTCGCCGGATCGCTGCCGCCGAGACTCAGGTTGACGACGTCGACGTCGTTGTCGACGCACCACTCGATGGCGGCGGCGATGTCGGAGTCGTAGCCGGAGCCGTCTCCGGCGAGCACCTTGACGGCACAGAGCTCCGACGCGGGGGAGACGCCGACCACGCCGACGTCGTTGTCGAGGGCGGCCGCCGTCCCGGCGATGTGGGTACCGTGTCCGGTCTCGTCGTCCCAGTCGTCGGCGCAGCCGACCCCGTTACAGTCGGCGTACGCGACGCCCTCCGTCACCTCAAGGGTTTCGTGTTCCGGATCGACGCCGGAGTCGAGGATCGCGATGCTCCCGAGCGCCTCGGTGTCCTCGTCCTGTCCCAGGAATTCGGTCGCGCCGACGCGTTCGACGCCCCACGGCAACGTCTGTTCGCCGGGGCGGATCTCGGATTCGCCGACCTCGGGTACGGGACGGTCGAGCGTCGCCGAGCGACGGGTCCGGTCGGGCTCGACGTACCGAACGTCGGCGCGCTCTTCCAGCGCCTCTCGGGCGTCGTCTGAGAAGCTGCCGACGAGAACGCCGCCCGCCGCCATTTCGATCGTTCGGTGGACGGCCGACGCGTCGCGTGCGACGCTCTCCGAGGCAGTTCCCGGCTCCATCCCCACGACGTACCGATCCGCGCCGGCCGCTTCGCCGTCGCCACCACCGCCGCCGTCGCCACCACCGCCGCCGTCGCCACCACCGCCGCCGTCGGTTCCCCTCTCACCGTCGGCCGTGCCCCCGACCGTCCCGAATCCGAGCGCCCCGCCGAGGATCCCGGCGACGGCGCCGATGACCGTTCGTCGCGAGCGACGGCGGCCCGAAATCCCCGTACGGAGGAGGAGACACTGTATCGCGGCAACCGGGACGAAGACGTTCCGAACGCGCGGAAGTCGTCCCGGACGGCCGTTTTGGAAGGTCCCCCGAACCACCGTCGAGGCACGGGACAGCACCGTTCCGAACCGGTCGATAGGCGCTTCGAAATAGGCCGTCACCGGACCGAAGACGGCGGGCACCTCTCGCGTCCCGTTCCGGCGCTCTCCGTAGTCGGTCGTTTCGGGAGTGTTCTTCGCCGTCCGGGAAGGGTCTTCTCGATTCTTCGCCGTCCGGGAAGGGTCTTCTCGATT